>DASROS010000082.1:0-33858 GCA_035646775.1 Thermoleophilaceae bacterium
TCGATGTTCGGCGTCTCGGCGATCGAGTCGCGGTTGTAGGCCCCGATGAAGTCGGCCCGCGTGCTGTCGGTGAGGATCATCAGCACGTTGGGGCCGTCCCCGTCCCTGGTGAGCTCGGTCTCGAAGTCGTCGGTGGCGCAGCCGGCCGCCCCCAGCGACAGTGCTCCGGCTCCGCCGGCCTTCAGGACGTCCCTTCGCGTGAAGCCTCGTCGCGCCATGCTCTCCAGGTGGGGTTCGGGCCGGCGCGGAGGGTAGCGAAGCGCCCCGCCGGGCCGGCTAGGAGGAGGGCCTGGTGATGCGCACGCGCACGGCCCCGTCGGGGCGCCCTGCGGGCGGTACGAGCGCCTGACCCGGCGGCTGGTAGCGCACCAGCTCGGCCTTGCCGGCGCGGCGGACGCGCTCGAGCTCTGCCTCGAGCTGCTCGCGCATGCGCTCGCTGTGGCGCTCGAGGTTGGCCATGCGGCGGCGTATGCGCAGGATCTCGCCCTCCAGCTCGAACACCCTCTCCACGCCCGCGAGGTTCATGCCCATCTCGCCGGTGAGCTCCTGGATCCGCCGGAGGCGCTCCACGTCCTCGGCCGAGTAGAGCCGGGTGTTCTTCGGGGAGCGTTGCGGGCTGATCAGCCCCCGTGCCTCGTAGATGCGCAGCGTCTGCGGGTGCATGCCGGCCAGCTCGGCGGCCACCGAGATCATGTAGACGCCGCGGTCGCGTCCGCTCTCGGGGCTCACGAGCCGCTCTTCCTGAGGATGCCCGCCCGCGGGTTGTCGTCGATCACCGTGGCCAGTTCGTCGACCACCTCGCGCTGTTCGTTGGACAGCGTGCGGGGAACATCGATGGAAAGGCGATAGTGGATGTCGCCGCGGCCCTTGCCGCCCAGGCGCGGCGGGCCCTCCCCGCGCAGGCGCTGCACGGTGCCGTGCTGGGTGCCCGGGGGGACGCGAATGCGCTTGGTCCCGTTCAACGTGGGCACCTCGATCGTCGCGCCGCGGATGGCCTCGGGGATGGTCACGGGCACCTCCACCTCGAGATTGTCGCCCTTGCGGCGGAAGAGATCGGAGTCGCTCCCGCGGGTGACCACGTACAGGTCGCCGGGCGGGCCGCCCCGGCGACCGGGCTCGCCCTTGCCGGCCAGCCGGACGCGGCTGCCGTCGCGCACGCCCGCGGGAATGTTCACGCGGTAGCGCTTCACCTGGCGCGTGACGCCCGATCCGTTGCAGGTGGCGCACGGGTCGGTGATCTCGGTGCCCGTACCGCCGCAGTTACGGCACGGCTGGGAGATGGAGAACAGCCCCTGCGACTCGGCCTCCACTCCGCGGCCGTGGCAGCGACTGCACACCTTGGGAACGGTGCCGGGCTTGGCGCCGGTGCCGTGGCAGGTGGGGCAGGGCGCGGCCACGGCCACACTCACCGGCACCTGGGCTCCCTCCATCGCCTGCTCGAAGGAGATGTGAACGTCGGTCTCGAGGTCACGTCCGCGCTCGCCCGTGGACCGCTGCGTGCCTCCGCCCGCCGGCCCGCCGCGGTTGAAGAGGTCGGAGATGATGTCGCCGAAGCCGCCCCGGAACGCGCCAGGATCGAATCCACCGCCGCCTCCGAAGCCGCCGCCGAAGATCCCGCCGCCCGAGTCGTACGCGCGCCGCTTCTCGGAGTCCGAGAGCGTCGAGTAGGCCTCCTGGACCTCCTTGAAGCGCTCCTCGGCAGCCGAGTCGCCCGGGTTGCGGTCAGGGTGGTACTGCCGCGCGAGCTTGCGGTAGGCCTTCTTGACGTCGTCGTCCGTGGCGCTCTTCTCGACGCCCAGGACCTCGTAGGGGTTCTTCACTGCGGGCATGGCCGGCTCGCTCTCCTAACCCGATACGACCACGCGCGCAGGACGGAGCACCGAGCCGTTCGCCCGGTAGCCCTTCTCCACCACGTCGATCACCACGCCCGGATCGCCGTCCTCGGCGGGCCGGGTGGATAGCGCCTCGTGGAAGGTGGGGTCGAAGCGCTCGCCCGCGGGGTCGAACTGCTCCACCCCGTTGCGCTCCAGCAGGGCGAGCAGCTCGGAGTGCACCAGCCGCACGCCGCCCGCCAGGTGCTCCTCGGCCTCGCCGGCCGAGGCCAGGGCGCGTTCGAGGTTGTCGACCACCGGGAACAGCCCGGCGACCACGCCCGTCTTCGCCCGCTGGCCGGCGACCGCGGCCTCGCGGGCCGCCCGCTTGCGGAAGTTCTCGAAGTCGGCCTGAGTGCGCTGCGCCAGCGCCAGGTACTCGTCGCGCTCGCGCTCGAGCGCCTCGACCGGATCCTCGGGCTCGGCAGGGGCCTCGTCCTCCGGAGCCTCCTGGGGCTCCTGGGGCTCCGGAGCGGGCTCGTCCTGTCGACTGCCTGTGCCCTCCGAAGGCGGAGGATCGACCCTCGACTGTCGACTCTTGCGCCCGACCCGCTCCCCTTCCTCGCGGAGCTCATCGCGCACGACGCGCTCGTTGGGCCTGGGGCGCCCCCCCACTAGCGGCTCTCCTCGCCGTCCACAACCTCGGCGTCCACGACCTCTTCCTCGTCCTCGGAGGAGGCCGAGCCGTCGGCCGCCGCACCGTTGCCGGCGGTCGCATCGTCGGCGGCCTGCGCCTGCGCCTGCGCGTACATCTGCTCGGACACCTGGTGGAATGCGGTCTGCAGGGCCTCGGTCTTGGCGCGGAGCTCGCCGGCGTCCTCGGACTCCAGCGAGCCGCGGACGTCGGCGATCGCCGCCTGGATGTTCTCCTTGGCGGAGTCGTCCACCGAGTCGCCCAGCTCCTCAAGCTGCTTGTCGGCCTGGTACGCGGCGTTCTCCGCCTCGTTGCGCGCCTCCACCAGCTCGCGCTGGCGGCGGTCGTCGTCGGCGTGGGTCTCGGCGTCCTTGACCATCCGCTCGACCTCTTCGTCAGCGAGGCCCGAGCCGGCCTTGATCTCGATCTTCTGCTCCTTGCCGGTGCCCAGGTCCTTGGCCGACACGTTCACGATGCCGTTGGCGTCGATGTCGAAGCCGACCTCGATCTGGGGCACGCCGCGGGGAGCGGGCGGGATGCCGGTGAGTTGGAACTTGCCCAGCGACTTGTTGTGCTGGGCCATCTCGCGCTCACCCTGAAGCACGTGGACCTCCACGCTGGTCTGGTTGTCCTCGGCAGTCGAGAACACCTCGGACTTGCGCGTGGGGATCGTGGTGTTGCGCTCGATGAGCTTAGTCATCACGCCGCCCTTGGTCTCGATGCCCAGCGTCAGCGGGGTCACGTCGAGCAGGAGCACGTCCTTGACGTCGCCGGCGAGCACGCCGGCCTGGATTGCGGCACCCACGGCCACGACCTCGTCGGGGTTCACGCCCCGGTGCGGGTCCTTGCCCGTGAGCGTCTTGACCTTCTCCTGCACGGCGGGCATGCGGGTCATGCCGCCCACCATCACGATGTGGTCGATCGAGTCGCCGGTCACCGAGGCGTCTTTCATGGCCTGCTTGACCGGAGCATCGATGCGGCCCAGCAGCTCCGCTACGAGCTCGTTGAGCTTGGCGCGGGTGATGCGCTGGTTGAGGTGCTTGGGCACCGAGTCCACCGCGGTGATGAACGGCAGGTTGATCTGCGTCTCCTGCGCGGAGGACAGCTCGGCCTTGGCCTTCTCGGCCTCCTGGTAGAGGCGCTGAAGGGCCATCTTGTCCTGGGACAGGTCCACGCCCTCGGCCTGCTTGAACTCGTCCACAAGCCAGTCGACGATCTTCTTGTCGAAGTTGTCGCCGCCCAGGTGGTTGTCACCCGCGGTGGCCTTCACCTCGAACACGCCGTCGCCGATCTCGAGCACGGAAACGTCGAACGTGCCGCCGCCGAGGTCGAAGACGAGGATCGTCTGGTCGGTGTTCTCCTTGTCGAGCCCGTAGGCCAGCGAGGCCGCGGTGGGCTCGTTGATGATGCGCTTCACGTCCAGCCCGGCGATCTTGCCGGCGTCCTTGGTGGCCTGGCGCTGGTCGTCGTTGAAGTAGGCCGGCACGGTGATCACCGCGGCGTCGACCGTGTCGCCCAGGTAGGCCTCGGCGTCGGCCTTCAGCTTCTGAAGGGTCATCGCGCTGATCTCGGGCGGCGAGTACTCCTTGTCGTCCACCTTGATCCGGGCGTCGCCGTTGGGCCCGCGGACGACCTGGTAGGGGACGATCGTCTCCTCCTCCTTGACCTCGGCCTCCTTGCGGCCCATGAAGCGCTTGATGGAGAAGATGGTGCGCTCGGGGTTGGTCACCGCCTGGCGCTTGGCCGGCGCGCCCACCAGGCGCTCGCCGCCCTCGGTGAAGGCGACCACGGAGGGCGTGGTGCGCGCGCCCTCGGCGTTCTCGATGACGGTCGGCTCACTGCCGTCCAGCACTGCCATGGCCGAGTTCGTCGTGCCAAGATCGATTCCGATGGTCTTGCCCATCGTTGCGGCTCCTTTGCTTAGAGTTCAATTGCTGTGGGAGAAAATCTGAGTGTTAGTATGGCAGATCGTTTCTCAGACCCGGCGGGGGTCTCCATTGCTGCGGAGCCCTTCGGGGCGCAGGATTCACAGGCCCTGCTCGCCGAACAGAGCAGCGAGCATGCGCGGGGAGCCGGGCCGTGAAGCCGGCGGAGCTGCGGTCGACCTGCCTGGCCCACCCCGGCAGCGGGGAGGAATTCCCGTTCGGGCCCGAGACCTCGGTGTTCAAGGTGGCGGGCAAGATGTTCGCGCTCAGCCCACTTGGCTCGCCGCCGCTGCGGGTGAGCCTGAAGTGCGAGCCTGGTCTGGCCGAGGAGCTGCGCGCCGCCTACGAGGCGATCGGGCCGGGCTACCACCTCAACAAGCGCCACTGGAACACGGTCGAGGTGGCCGGTGTGCCCGCCAAGCTGCTGCGCGACATGATCGAGGACAGCTACGACCTGGTGGTCTCGGCCCTGCCGCGTAGGACCCGCGAGCAGCTGGGCTGGGCCGCGGAGGAGTAGCGCACCGTGGGGAGGCTCCTACGGCGGATTGGCGCGACTGTCTGTCGGGTGATGTTGGTGTTGGGATGCGGCATGGCCGGGGGCAGGGACCTTTGATAGTGAGGGCGGCTGGGAGCGGGCACGGCCCGGAGGGCCGCGGCCGGTCCCAACGGCGTATGCGGGGATCGGTGTGAGGAGGCGGCCGTGGGTGCCGATCGGGGTGCTGGTGGTCGCGGGCTTGGTGATGTTGCAGCAGGAGCTTCGGTCGGGCTCACCGGGCGGGGATCGGGGGGCGGCGGCCAAGAGCGATGAGGTTGTGCGGGTCGTCGATGGAGACACCGTGGTGTTGCGCGCGGCTGGGAAGAGCAGGCTGATCGGGGTGGACACGCCAGAGGTCTTTGGCGGCCGGGAGTGCTTCGGTCGCGAGGCGTCGGTGTTCGCGAGGCGGCTGCTGCGCCCGGGGCTGCGGGTGGCGGTTGAGCGCGACGTGGAGGAGCGCGACCGGTATGGGCGGACGCTGGTCTACCTGCGGCTTCCGGATGGCCGGTCGTTCAACGAGCTGCTCGTGGCCGAGGGGTTCGCGGTGACGCTGACGATCCCGCCGAACGTGCGGTATGCCGAGCGCTTCCGCGAACTCGCCGCCCGGGCCCGTGAGCGCGCGGCCGGACTGTGGTCCTCGCGCGCGTGTGACGGGGACCCCGATCGCCCAGTGGGGTAGGCGCAGCCCCCGGAGCCATCGCGGCGAGCGCGGCGCGGCCACTGGTTCGCGCTGCTGCGAAGCAATAGCGAGACCCCAGCCCGCCTCCCGCGTCAGCGAAACGAAGGGCGCGGCCTAAACGGGCCGCTCGCGTGACGCAATACCCAACCAGGCCCGCTCCGCCACGAATCCGGTGCAAGGGTGACGCCGGCTTCCACCCGCCCACAATCGCTCTGGGCACCAGCCGCGCCGCGGCGCCCTGGGACGCCGGGGCGCCTGCCGCTGAGAGTCAGGCCGCGGCGGGCGGCGGATCGAGGCGATCCAGGCGGTCGAGGACCTTGAGCAGGGCGCTGCGCCCCGCCCTGCTCTCCTCGCGGCCCTCCACGCCCTGGCGCTCCAGCTCGTCGTTGAGCCGGCTCAGCTCTCGTGCCTGTTCCCTCCCCGTCCGGTCAACGCGAAGGATCATCTGCCTCGAGAACTCGCGCAGCTCGGTGACCTCGACGCGGTGGAACTCGCGCGTGAGCCGCATCTGCTCCTCGATGCGATCCATCAGCTCGTTCCCACGCTCCATCAGCTTGTTGCCACGCTCCATGTGGGCGTCGATGCGCTCGAGGATGTCGCGATCGGCCATACCTGGATTCTGCCACGGCAGCAGTGACGCGAGCGCACCCGGCGGTCACGATTCCGCGACATCCCCGCAACGACTCACCCCTCCGGCAGCGGGCGCGGCGCGCGAAGCCGAGGGACCAGCTCCACCGCCACGATCGCCGCCAGTATCAGCGCCGCCCCCAGCAAGGACACGGCGGACAGCCGCTCGTCGGCCAGCAGCCACCCGAAGAAGCCGGCGAAGGCCGGCTCGCTCGCAAGGATGAGCGCGGTACGGGCGGGAGAAGCGTGCTGCTGGGCATAGGTCTGGATGAAGAAGCCCAGCGCGCTGGCCACCAGCGACGTGACGATCAGCGCCGAGAAGACCGTCGACCCCTCAGGCGCCTCCAGGTCCCCGGCCACGCCGCCGATCGCAAGGCTGATCGCCCCGCACAAGGCGAGTTGCACCGCCACCAGAGCGCCCACGTCGTACTTCCGCACTGCGCGCGAGGTGACGAGGATGTGGCCCGCGAAGGCGAATGCGCACAGCAGCACGAGGCCGTCGCCGCGCGCCTGGAAGTCGCCCCCTGCGCCTGAGAGCAGGAACAGCCCGATCACAGAGACCCCGGCGGCGGCCCACGCCACCGCCGGCATCCGCTCGGCCAGGAACACGGCCCCGAGCAGCGGCGTGAACACCACCATCATCCCCGTGATGAAGCCGGCATTGGAGGCGGTGGTCTGCTCAAGGCCAAGCGTCTGAAACACGTAGCCGGCCGTGAGGAAGACGCCCATCGCCGCGCCCGCACGCCACCCCGCCGCCGGCAGCGATCGCAGCTGGCGGCGAAACACCAGAGCCACCACCAGCGCGGCGGGTAGGAAGCGGTAGCCGAGGAAGGCCATCGTGGGCAGCAGCTCGATCGCGTCTTGCACCATCACGAACGTGAGGCCCCAGACCGCGGCCACACCCACGAGGGCCACCTCGGCCCAGGCCTGCGGTCCGCCGTCCCGCTCGTTCACTGCGCCGTGCGGGCCACTTCGCGGGCATACGGGCACATTCGCCGCAGCGGGCATTCGTGGCAGGCGGGCGACCGCGCAAAGCACAGGCGGCGCCCGTGGCGAATCAGTGCCATGTGCGCCTCGTACGGGTCGGAGTCGCGCGCCAGGCGCAGCATCTCGTCGTGGGCCTCCTCCAGCGGGGCGCCCGGGCGGAACAGGCCCAGGCGCGTGCCCACGCGATATACGTGGGTGTCCACCGGGATGTCGTGCCGGCCGAAGGAGAACAGCAGAACGCAGGCGGCCGTCTTGCGTCCCACGCCGGGCAGCTCGCACAGCTCGGCCCGCGCCTGCTCGAGGGGCTCGTCGGCCAGGCGTGAGAGGTCGTCGTCGCCGATCGCCCGCAGGATCTCCTGGATCCGCGGCGCCTTGCTCGGCGCCAATCCACCCGGGCGGATCGCCTCCTCCACCTCGTCCACCGGCGCGTCGCGCACCGCGCCCCACGACGGGAAGCGCTCGCGCAGGCGGCCATAGGCCACGTCGCGGTTGCGGTCGTTGGTGTTCTGGGAGAGCACCGTGAGCACCAGCTCGTCGACCGGCGCGCCGTGGGGGCGGCCGTTGGGGCGCCCGTACTCCTCGCGGAGGCGGGCGAGGATCCTGCGCAGGCGGCTCGGGGGGGGTGCCTTCCATTCGCTGCGGGCGGACACCCGCCAAACACTACGTGCGATAAGAAGGCCGCCGTGCAGGTGACCGAACAGCGGGCGCAGGTGGACGGCGTGGAGGTGTTCTGGCGCCGCGCCGAGCCCGACGCGGGCGCCGAACCGGTGCTCTTCGTGCACGGCGTGCCCAACAACTCGGACCTGTGGGAGCCGTTCCTAGCCCGCACGGGCGGCATCGCCCTCGACCTTCCCGGCTTCGGGCGGTCGGCCAAGCCCGCGAGCTTCGACTACTCGATCGCGGGCTACGACCGCTTCCTGGAGTCCTTCCTGGGCGTGGCCGGCGTGGACCGCTTCTCGCTTGTGGTGCACGACTGGGGCGTGGTGGGGCTCGCCACCGCGCAACGCCTGCGCGATCGGCTGGACCGGCTGGTGCTGCTCGCCGGCGTGCCGCTGCTCCCCGGCTACAGGTGGCACCGGATCGCGCGCGTGTGGCGCACGCCGCTGCTGGGGGAGCTGTCGATGGGGTTCGCCACCCGCCGGGGGTTCAAGCAAGTGTCCAAGGAGGCCAACACCACGCCCGGCCCGCTGCCCGACGACCTCCTCGACAGCGTCTGGGAGCACTTCGACCACGGCACCCAGCGCGCGATCCTCAGGCTCTACCGCGCGTCGCCCCCCGCGGTCCTCGCAGCCGCCGGTAGCGGGCTCGGCGGGATCGACCGCCCCTCGCTTGTGATCTGGCCCGACCGCGACCCCTACATCGGGGCGGAGTTCGGCCGGGCCTACGCGGACGCTCTCGGCGCCCAGCTGGAGACCGCCGAGAACGCGGGACACTGGCCGTGGCTCGATCGGCCGGAGCAGGTGGACCGGGTCGCGGAGTTCCTGAGCGGCTGAGCGCCCCAGCTACTGTCACCCGGGTGCTCCGGAGCGCCGCGCCGATCGCCGTCGCCGCCACGCTCGTCCTAGCCGGCTGCGGCGGTGACGATGACTCCGGCGGCGGCTCCTCGCCGCCGCAGTCGCAGACCACCGAGCAGCAGCGGTCCGGTGGCTCGGCGGCGCGCGAGCCACTGCGCTCCGAGGGCCGGCCGCGGCTGGAGACCGTGGTCACGGGCCTGCAGGCCCCGTGGGAGATCGCCTTCCTGCCCGACCGCCGCGCGCTGCTCACCGAGCGGGGTGGCCGCGTGCGTCTCCTCGATCGCGATCTGAAGCTCCAGGAGCGCCCCGTGGCCGACGTCGACGTGGCCGCCGTCGGCGAGGGCGGGCTGCTCGGGCTGGCGGTGGATCCGCAGTTCCGGCGCACCCGCTTCGTCTACCTGTACCGCACCACGGACTCGGGCAACGAGGTGTCCCGCTACCGCTTCGAGGGCGAGCGGCTGACCGAGGACGCCGTGATCCTCGAGGGGCTCGAGGCCGCCGCGATCCACGACGGAGGGCGGATCCACTTCGGCCCCGACGGGCTGCTCTACGTGTCCACCGGCGAGGCCGGCAATCCCGACCTAGCGCAGGACGACGACTCGCTGAACGGCAAGTTCCTGCGCGTGCGCGACTTCCGCGGGAGCGGTGGCGAGCCCGAGATGATCGACAAGGGCCATCGCAACGTCCAGGGCTTCGACTGGGACGCGGACGGCAGGATGTTCGCCACCGAGTTCGGCGATGACTCCGACGACGAGGTGAACCTGATCCGCAAGGGGCGCAACTACGGCTGGCCCGAGCGCGAGGGCACCGAGGGCGGCGACGGCTTCACGCCCGCACTGGTGGGCTACGAGGACGTGATCGCACCGTCGGGCGGCACGATCGTCTCGCAGCCGGGCTCGGCCTGGACCGGCGACTTCGTGTTCGGGGCGCTGGTGGGCGAGCAGATCCGCCGCGTGGAGCTCGACGGCGATCAGGCCGGGGAGGACGAGGCGCTGTTCGAGGGCGAGCTGGGCCGCGTGCGCACGGTGGTCGAGGGACCCGACGGCGCGCTGTACGCGCTCACCAACAACACCGACGGTCGCGGCAGCCCGCGCGAGGGCGACGACCGCCTGGTGCGCATCGTTCCCCCCGCCTCGTAGGGCTACCCTGTCGCGCGTGCCGCGCGCCACCCACTCAGTCGCGGCGCCGCCACCCAGCACCACCGGCCCGGTGGCGCCACCGGCAGCTCCCACCGCGGAGCGCCAGCCCGTCTACGGGCCCACTCACGTGCCGCTGCGCGAGCGAGTGGACTGGTGGCGCCTGGCGCCGTCGGCGCTAGCCGCGCTGCTGGCCGCCGTCTACCTGGTGATGAGCCCGCGGTCGCCGGACCTGGCGGCGCACGTGTTCCGCGCCGAGCTGTTCGGACGCGAGGGCTTCACGATCTGGAACGGCCAGTGGTACGGCGGCCACCACACCCCCGCCTACTCGCTGCTCACGCCGCCACTGGGATGGCTGCTGGGGCCACAGCTGATGGGCGCGCTGTCGGCGATCGCCGCCACGGCCTGCTTCACCGAGCTGGCGCGGGGACACTGGGGGCCCCAGGCGGCCCGCTTGGGCACGCTGCTCTTCGGCGCCGGCTCGGCCACGCTGCTGTTCACCAACCGGCTGCCGTTCGCGCTCGGCGTGGCTTTCGGGATGGGTGCCGTGCTGGCGCTGCAGCACGGCCGCCGGGTGACCGCGCCGGTGTTGGCCGTGCTCTCGGCCCTCGGCAGCCCGGTGGCGGGGCTGTACCTGTTCATGGCCGGGCTGGCCTACGCGCTGGCCGCCGGCGGCGGCGCCCGGCGGCGGCGCATCGACGGGCTGTCGCTGGCCGCCGGGGGGCTCGTGCCCCCGGTCCTGCTGAACATCGCCTTCCCCGAGGGCGGCTACGCGCCGATGCTCTTCACCACCTACATCGCCATACCGCTGTTCTGCGTGGCGGCCCTGGCGGTGATCCCGCGCTCCGAGCGGACCCTCCGGTGGGCGGTGGTGCTCTACGCCCTGGGCTCCACGGTGGCCTTCGCGCTGCCCACCGCGATGGGCAACAACGCGGTGCGGCTGGGGACACTGGTGGGAGGGCCGGTGGTGCTGCTGGTGCTGGCCGGCACGTGGCACCATCGCCGCCGGGCGCACGTGGCCGCGCTCGCGGCGCTGGTTGCGGCCTTCGCGGTGTGGCAGTGGTCGGCCGCGGTGCGAGACACCTACAAGGCGGCCACCGACCCCGTGGCCGCAGACGCCGGCTACTTCGACCCGGTGCGCGAGTACCTGGCGCTGCTCGACGACCAGGCGCGCGTGGAGATCCCGTTCACGTTGGGCCACTGGGAGGGCGCCCAGGTGGCCACCGAGGCACCGCTGGCCCGCGGCTGGCTGCGCCAGCTGGACACCGGCCGCAACCCGATCTTCTACAAGGACGGGCTCAACGAGCTCACCTACGCGAGCTGGCTGTCGGAGAACGCGGTGCGCTACGTGGCGCTGCCCGATGCCAAGCCGGACGCCAGCTCCTACCGCGAGCGCGCGCTGATCGAGCAGCCCGGTGGCCTGCCGTACCTGCGGCTGCGCGACCGCTTCGACCACTGGCGCATCTACGAGGTCACGCTTCCGGCGCCGATGGTCATCCCCCAGGCCGGCGCGAACATCTCTCTCGAGCAACTGGGGTCCGACGAGGTGTTGCTGCGGGTCACCCGGCCTGGCGACGCCGTGGTGCGGGTGCGCTGGACGCCGTACTGGCTGGCCAAGGGCGGCTGCGTGCAACGCGACGGAGCGTGGACGCGGGTGACCGCTTCCAAGCAGGGCTTCCTGCGGCTGGTCACCCGCTTCTCGCCCGAGCGCGTGGTGCAGCGCGGCCGGCGCTGCAACGGCGTCTGACCGCCGCGAGGGGCGGTTATCCGTACTGGCCGGGCGGAGGGGGAGAGTCTCTACGCTGTCTCGATGGCCGGCCCTCCTTTCCACGACGCTCTCGCCGCGCTGAGGCGTGTCTGGCACACGAGCAGCCGCTGGCTGCCCCAGGGCTGGCTCGACGCGCTGCGCCAGCTGGCCCTGTTCGCCGCCGCCTACTACGCCTACCGCCTCGTGCGCGGCTTCGTGGACGGCCGCGCCGTGGTGGCGTTCGAGAACGCCCGCGCGCTGGTGGACATCGAGCGCGCGCTGGGCACCTTCTTCGAGCCCGGGCTGCAGACCTGGGCGCAGGGCGAGGAATGGATCCTCACCGGGGCCAACTGGATGTACGTGAACTCGCACTTCGTGGTGACGACCACGTTTCTGGTGTGGCTGTACATCGCCCGCAACCACGCCTTCTACTACGTGCGCAACATGTTCATGGTGGCGATGGGGTTGGCGCTGATGGGCTACGTGGTGTTCCCCACCGCGCCGCCGCGGTTCCTGCCCGAGTGGGGCTTCACCGACACCGTGGCCGCCTTCGTCGGCGACGCGGCCTCGCAGAGCGCCAACGTGCTCTACAACCCGTTCGCCGCGGTGCCCAGCATGCACGTGGCCTTCGCGCTGATGGTCGCCATTCCCGCCGTGAAGCTCGTGCGCCCCACCGCGTTGAAGGTCCTCTGGGCGGTCTATCCCGCGGTGGTCACCTTCGTCGTCGTGGTCACCGCCAACCACTTCTGGGTCGACGCCGCCCTGGGCGCACTGGTGGCCGCCGCTTCGGCCTCCGCCGCCTCCTACGCCCTCGCCCGCGCCCGCCCAGAGGTCTGGGCCTGGCGGCGCAAGGCGGGCGTCGAAGCGGTGGCCTAGTGGACCACTAGAGTCCCCGCCGCATGGTCGAACCCACCGCCGGCGGGCGCCGCAGCGGCGCGGAGATGCGTGCCGTGGCGCGCGACCGCCTGATCGAGTCCCGCCTCACCCCGAACGCCATCTCGACCGCGGGCATGGTGGGCAACCTGGTGGCCGCGGTGCTGGTCACCCAGGAGGAGTTCTTCCTCGCCGGGCTCGCCTTCGTAGCGGGCTCGGTGATGGACACGCTCGACGGGCGCTACTCGCGTATGTCGGGCAAGGGCACTCCGTTCGGAGCGTTCCTCGACTCCAGCCTCGACCGGATGGAGGAGGGCATCGTCCTCGCCGCCGTGGGCGCCTACTTCGCCAAGCAGGGAGACGACTTGGCCGTGGCCGCCGTCGTGCTGGCCGTGCTCTTCTCGCTCATGGTCAGCTACACCCGCGCCCGAGCGGAGGCCCTGGGCGTGGAGTGCAAGGTGGGGCTGGCCACGCGCGCGGTGCGCGTGGTGATCATCTCCGCCGGCCTGCTGTTCGCCAAGGGCGCAAACGTGGGAGACTTCGAGTTGCTCGAGCCCGCGGTGTACCTGCTGGCGGGACTCACTGTTTTCACGACGTTCCAGCGGGTATGGCACGTGCGAAGCGTTCTCACGGCCGACGCCGGCTCTGTGTAACTGGCGCCGCTCCCCGGGGTTCGCTTTCTGCGGCTCCCCGGACGGGGGCCGCTTTTCATGAGACCTCAGGAGGGCTCTGTGACTGACCAACTGCTTACCAATGGCGCATCTCGCTATCAGGGCGAGAAGGTGCGCGTGGCGATCGTGGGCGTGGGCAACTGCGCGTCCTCGTTCGTGCAGGGCGTCGAGTACTACAAGAACGCCGACCCCACGCAAGACGTTCCCGGGCTGATGCACGTGGACCTGGGCGGGTACCACGTCCGCGACATCGAGTTCACCGCGGCCTTCGACATCGACGCCGACAAGGTGGGCAAGGACCTCTCCGAGGCGATCTGGTCCGGACAGAACAACACGATCAAGTTCGCCGACGTGCCCAAGCTCGACGTGCCGGTGTACCGCGGCATGACCCACGACGGCCTCGGCAAGTACCTCAAGCAGAAGATCACCAAGGCGCCGGGCGAGACCGACGACATCGTCCAGATCCTCAAGGACACCAAGACCGACGTGGTGGTGTCCTACCTGCCGGTGGGCTCCGAGAACGCCACCAAGTGGTACGTGGAGCAGGTGCTCGAGGCCGGCTGTGGCTTCGTGAACTGCATCCCGGTGTTCATCGCCAAGGAGCCCTACTGGGCCAAGCGGTTCCAGAAGGCCGGCCTGCCGATCGTGGGCGACGACATCAAGTCGCAGGTGGGCGCCACGATCGTCCACCGCCAGCTCGCGCGCCTGTTCGGCGAGCGCGGGGTGAAGATGATGCGCACCTCGCAGCTCAACGTGGGCGGCAACATGGACTTCTTCAACATGCTCGAGCGCGAGCGGCTGGAGTCCAAGAAGATCAGCAAGACCAACGCCCTGACGTCGATCATGGAGCATGAGTTGCCCGCCGACGACGTCCACGTGGGCCCCTCGGACTACGTGCCGTGGCTCACCGACCGCAAGTGGGCACACATCCGGCTCGAGGGTCAGGCCTTCGGGGACGTGCCCCTCAACGCCGAGCTCAAGCTCGAGGTGTGGGACTCCCCCAACTCGGCCGGCATCGTGACCGACGCCGTGCGCTGCTGCAAGCTGGCGCTGAACAACGGCCTCGGCGGCGCGCTGGAGGGCCCGAGCTCCTACCTGATGAAGTCCCCGCCCGTCCAGGTGCCGGACTCCGTGGCGCGGGACGACACCGAGAAGTTCATCGCCCAGTACGGCGGCGCGCCCAAGCTGCCGGGCAAGGGCAAGATCACGGCCAAGACCGAGGCCTAACGCGCGCCGACGCGGGGCGGTAGCGTCTCACCGGGGTGGATCCGGTGAGACGCCAGGAAGGCAAGGGGCCAACGGCCCAGACGGCGGGGCGGGGCGCGGTGCTCGGGCTGTGCGCGTGGGCCGCGGCCGCCTGCCTGGCCGCGAGTTCGAGTGCGGCCGCCGAGCCGCCCCTTGGGCTTACGAACTGCGCGAACGTCCAGGGGCTCCACCAGTGCTCGGGGCTCGTCCAAACCTGGGACGGGGTGCCGCTCGACGCCACCGTGACGCTTCCCTCGCCGGCGGCGCGCGGGTTGCCGCTGGTGGTGGCCATCCACGGCCTGGGCAACAGCAAGTACGAGTACCTCGACCCGGCCTCGCGGGCCTACACCGACAACGCGTACGCCTGGGCGCGGGACGGCTACGCGGTGCTCACCTACACGGCGCGCGGCTTCTGGGGGTCGTGCGGCACTCCGGAGTCGCGCGCCGCGAGTCCCGCCGCCTGCGCGCGCGGCTACATACACCTCGCCGATGCCCGTTACGAGGCGCGCGACAGCCAGGAGCTGGCCGGACGCCTGGTGGACGAGGGGGTCGTCGATGCGAAGCGGATCGGCGTTACCGGGGATTCCTATGGCGGCGGCCAATCGTTCCTGCTCGCCGCGCTGAGGGACCGCGTGATGCTGCCCGACGGCCGCCTGATTCCGTGGCGGAGCGCGGACGGCACCCCGCTGACGATCGCCGCAGCCGCGCCGGTGATCCCGTGGACCGACCTCGTGTACGCGATCGCCCCCAACGGGACGACGCTCACCTACGCGATCCCGCAGCCCGGTGCCTCCGTCTCGCCGGTCGGCGTCCAGAAGGCCTCGATCTCCAACGGCGTGTTCGCCGGGACCCAGTTCGCCGTCGGGCCCGGGCAGCCAGTCGGGGAGCCGTTCGTGCCCGGCCGCCCGATGGGCTTCCTCGTCCCGCCGGGAGCGGACCCCGAGGCCGACGTGACCACCTGGATCATGCGCACGAACGCCGGCCCGCCCTACACGGACCCCTTGGCGCGATCGATCGTCGACACCATCACTCGCAACCACTCCGCCTACCACGTGCCTGCCGGCCGGGGCCCGGCGCCGCTGTTCGTTGGCAGCGGCTTCACCGACGACATCTTCCCGGTCGATGAGGTGACCCGATTCGTCAACCGCACCCGGCGCGACCACCCCGGCACACCGCTCTCGCTGCTGTACGGCGACTTCGGGCATCAGCGCGCCTCGAACAAGCCGGCCGACCGCCGGCGCCTGCTCGAAGCCGTCCACGCCTGGCTGGACCACCACGTGCGCGGCGATCGCCCCAACCCCGGCAGCGGGGTGACCGCCCTCACCCAGACGTGTCCCCGTGACGCTGCCTCGGAAGGGCCGTTCACCGCCCCGACGCTCACCCGGCTGGCGCGCGCGGAGGTCCGCTTCTCAACCAAGGCAGCCCAGACGGTGCTGCCCACCGGCGGTGACCCCACCACCGGCGCGGCGATCGATCCGGTCGCCGGCGGAGGCAACGCCTGCGCGACGACCGGGACCGAGGCCCAGCCCGGGACGGCCACCTATCGGCTCCCGGCGGCGCGCTCCGGCGGGTACACCCTGCTGGGAGCGCCGACTGTGATCGCCGACCTCACGCTCACGGGCAGCCCCGACACCGCACAGCTCGCCGCGCGGCTATGGGACGTGGCGCCCGGAGGGGCCTTTCAGACGCTGGTGGCCCGCGGGGCATACCGTCCCTCCGGCCGCGGCACGGAGGTCTTCCAGCTGCACCCCAACGGCTACCGCTTCCGGCGCGGTCATGTCGCCAAGCTCGAGCTGCTCGGCAGCGACCCACCCTATGGCCGGGTGTCAAACGCGCCCTTCAGGGTGCAGCTCGAGCGCCTCGAGCTGCGGCTGCCGGTCCGCGAGAGGCCGGACTGTCGGACCGTCCTCCCGGTGGCCACGCCGGTGGTCCCCGCGGGTCAGCAGCTGGCGCCGGAGGCTTTCGCGCCCCGCGCCGCGCGCTGCGAGCGCCGTCGTGAGCCCAAGGCCGGAAAGGGCGGGCCCACACCTTCCCGGCCCGGCGGCGACTCGGATGACCGACGCGTGTCGGCTGGTGCGGCGACCGGCGGCCAGTCCAACGCCGGCGGTGGCGGTGCGCTCGCCTTCACCGGGCTGGCACTGGCGGCGTTGGTGGTGGCCGGGCTGGCGCTGGTGATGGCCGGCGCGGCACTGCGAAGCCGAGCTGGCCGGCCGGGCTGACCGCCCGACCGCGTGCCCGTCGTATCCTGCGGTCCGTGCCCGACGAGCGTTTCTCGATCGCGCAGGTCACGCCCTATCCCTGGGAGCAGCATCATGAGGTGAACCGCTACGTGGAGCACGTGTCGGACGAGCTGTGCCGCCGCGGGCACCGGGTGGTGGTGGTAGCGCCGTCGGAGTCGCGCGAGCTGATCCGCGAGGGCCGGGCACGGGTGAAGAAGCTGGCAGACGACCCCGGCGCGCTGTTCGAGCCCGAGGGGTGCGCGAGCCTCGTGGGGGTGGGCCAGAGCCTGCCGTTCAGGCGCAACGGCTCGGTGGCACTGCCACTGGACGTGTCGCGCACCATCGAGGACCTGATGGACGGCGCGGAGCTGGACTTCGTGCACGTACACGAGCCGTTCGCCCCCAGCGCCGCAGGCGCCGCGCTGCGCCACTCGCGCGCGCTGAACGTGGGCACCTTCCACTCCCCGGAGGAGCGCTTCCTCTCGACGCAACTGGCACGGCCGATCGTGGAGCGGCTGTTTGGCCGGCTGGACGGCCGTACCACGGCGTTCGCCGCCACCCGCGACCTGGTCGAGCGCTTCTTCCCCGGCAGCTACCGCGTGATCCGCCCCGGCGCGGACGTGTTGCCCTCGGCCTCTCGCGGCCAGGGGCCGCCGGAGATCCTGTTCTCCGCCGAGGAGGAGCGCGGCGCGCTGCGGCTGTTCCTGCGCGCTCTGCGCAAGCTGCCCACCGAGCACGACTGGACGGCCACGGTGTGGCTCCGCGACCCCTCGGCGTGGCCGCCGGCGCAGCTCCCTCGCCGCCTGCGCGACCGCGTGCGCTTCGCCGGGCCGGCCGACGGCTCGGAGGCCCAGCACCTGGCGCGAGCCACGATCGCGGTGGCCGCTTCGGCCGGAACCGCCCCAGCGCCCCAGATGCTGCTGCGGGCGCTGGCCGGAGGCGCGGTGCCCGTGGCCGCGCGGCTGCCCCGCTACGAGGAGGTGCTGGACGAGGGCGAGCTGGGCCTGCTGTTCGAGCCGCGCGACGTGCTTACGCTCGGCGCCCAGCTGGAGCGGCTGGTGTCCCAGCCCGCGCTGGTGCAGTCCTACGCCGGGAAGATCGCCGCGGTGCACGACCGGCTGAGCTGGGGGCGGGCGACCGACGAGCTGGAGGACCTCTACCGCACCCTCGCCGCACGCCGCCACTCGCCGGACGGCGACGCCATGGTCCATCGCCGGATCGCCAACCGCGACTTCATCCACGTGGACATCCACATGCACACAGATCACTCCAACGACTGCGCCACGCCCGTGACCACCCTGCTGGAGGCGGCCGAGGCGGCGGGGCTGGGCGCCATCGCGATCACCGACCACAACGAGGTGTCGGGCGCGCACGAGGCACGTGAGCAGGCCGAGCGCAACGGCGGCGCCGTGAAGGTGATCGTGGCCGAGGAGGTCAAGACTGCCGACCAGGGCGAGGTGATTGGCCTGTTCATCGAGGACAAGATCCCCAAGGGCATGACCCTGCAGGACACGATCGCCGCCATCCGCGAGCAGGGTGGGCTGGTCTACGTGCCCCACCCCTTCGACCGCATGCACTCGGTCCCCGACTACGAGCACCTGCTCGATGTCGTGGAGGACGTGGACGCGATCGAGGTGTTCAACCCGCGGGTGGCGTTCTCGGCCTTCAACGACGAGGCCGCGCGGTTCGCCGCCAAGTACCGGATCGTCGCGGGAGCGGGCTCGGACAGCCACGTGGCCGCGGGCCTGGGCTCGGTGAAGATCCGCATGCGCGACTTCGACGGTCCCGAGGAGTTCCTGGAATCCCTCCGGGATGCCGACATCGTCCGCAAGCGCACGAGCCTGCTCTACGTCCAGGCCCTGAAGTTCATCCAGACCAAGGCCACCCCGCCGTCCGCGCGCCGCCGGACGGCCAAGCCGGGCGGTGGCGCCACCCGCGCCAACGGCAAGGAGTGATGCAGGCGAGAGGGAAGCCGGCGGCCTCGTCAAAACCCTCGGTCGAAGTGCCGGCTACCGACGACGAGATCCGCGAGAAGTACCTCGAGCGTGCCATCCGCGAGCTGAACCAGCTCACGCGGGAGATTCAGGGCTGCGAGCACTGCCCGCGCGGCAACCTCATGCCCGTGCTGGGCTCGGGGCACCCCCAAGCCGACGTGATGATGCTCAAGTTCGCGCCCCGGCCGTCGGAGATCGAGGAGGGCGTGGCCTTCTACGGCCGCTCGGGCAGCGCACTGATGAAGAGCTTCAAGCGGCTCGGCATCGACCCCCTCGCGGTGTACGGCACGGTGTTCGTGAAGTGCCCGGTGCACGACACCGACCAATCGGCGCCGGAGTGCCGCGCGCGGGTACTCGACGAGTTCGCCGTGGTGGCCCCCCGCATCGTGGTGGTGATGGGCGAGGAGGCGCGCGAAGAGCTGAACGCGCTTCCGGTGCCGATGGCGGCCGAGGTGGAGCCCGAGATCGGCGAGGTGCAGAAGCTCACCCCCAGCTGCGACGCCCTCTTCGTTCCGGACATCGACGCCTCGCTCGACGACGAGCGCGCCAAGCGCGCCTTCTGGAGCGCGTTTCGCACGCTCGGCGACTGGTACGCCGACTTCCCGCCGTACTAGTAGTAGGCCAGCGCGGAGGGGTCGAGCGTGAGTTCGGACGCCTCAAGAATGAGTGGGCGCTCGCCCCGCTCCGAGTGCGCGGACTGGACCGGGTACGGCTCCACGCCGACCTGCCCGCGCGGCGGCCTTGCGGACAGGCGAGCAGTCGCTAATACTCGCCACCACGCAAACCTGACGGCCAGCCACAAAGGAGGACCCATGCCAACAGCCGCCGAGATGGTCTCCGAGGCCAAGAAGCGAGTTGAGAACCTGACCGTGGACGACACGGCTCGGGAGTTGGAAGGGGGAGACGTGCTGCTCGTGGACATCCGGGAACCCGCGGAACGCGTTGAGACCGGGTCCATTCCGGGAGCCGTCGAGGCGCCCAGGGGAATGCTTGAGTTCTGGGCGGATCCGACGAGTCCGTACCACCGAGACGAGTTCGAGCCCGGTCGGCGGATCATCCTTCACTGCGCATCCGGCGGGCGCTCGGCCCTTGCAGCGGCCACGCTGCAAGACCTCGGTTACGAGCGCGTGGCGCACATGGACGGCGGCTTCAAGGCATGGAAAGAGGAGGGAAAGCCAGTAGAAGACGACGCTTGAGCGTCGCGAGTTTCGCTAGCCGTTTCGCTAGACCCTCCTCTAGAGGGCGCGGCGCTTGGCAGTCGGGGGGTTCGGCGGTATCTTCGACGTGAGGCGCCTTCATGGAGGAGAGTGCACACGTACTGGTCGTAGCCAACCGCACGGCGGACTCGGACGAGCTACTCGCGGCGCTGGATGAGCGGGCGCAGCGCGGTCCGGCACGGTTCACCCTGCTGGTGCCGGCCACCCCCCACGGCGTGGCCTGGGCCGCCGACATGCACTCCGGCTCGGCCGAAGCCGAGACGCACATGCAGCACGCGGTGGAGCGCATGCGCGGCGCAGGGCTGGAGGTGGAGAACGGCATGGTGGGCGACCCCGACCCGGTCGGGGCCGTGCAGGACGCCCTGAACGCCGGCGGGCGCTTCGACGAGGTGGTGGTGTCGACCCTGCCGAAGCACGTCTCGCGGTGGCTGAAGCTCGACCTGCCCAGCCGGGTGAAGCGCTCCACCGGGCTGCCGGTGACCCACGTGGAAGCCCACGAGGGGCGGCCTAGCGAGCCGAGCCCAGGGGAGTGAGCACGGGGAGCTCGCCCTTGACCTCGTACAGCGCCACCTCGTTGGGCCCGGACTTAAGCGCCGACTCCGGGTAGACCAGCGAGAAGTACTCGCGGGGGTCGCCGGCGAGCCGGAAGCTGCGGCCCACCGCGCGCACGGTGCCCCTCACCGCCACCGCCAGCTCGCGGCTGCCGCCGGCCGCGGGGAACGAGATCCGGCCCGCGACCCAGGTGGGAAGCGTGGCCGCGAGGTGGTCCACCGCGCCCAAGCCGTGCGGCGCCGCGAAGCGCGCGCGCTCGGGGCCGGGCGCCGTGCGCGGGAGCGAGTCCACCGTGCGGCCGATCAGCTCGGGGCGCGGCCCGATCGCGAACAGGCGCGGCCACGACCCCGTGCCGAACACCACTGCCCGCCGCGCGCGTTCCCTCCTGCGGCGGCGCTCCATCGCTGCGGCGCCGAGCCGGATGCGCCCACTGAAGTCGCGCCTGACCATGCTCACGCCGGTGCGCGCGGCCACCTCGGCGCCGAATGCGGAGTGGCCGTCCACGGGAAGGCGCGGCCGGATGCCCAGGGCACCGGCGATCGTGGGGAGCACATCCACGGTGGACGCGTAGCTGCGGCTCACCGCGCCGCGCTCGCTCCCCGGCAGCTTCACGAACAGGGGCACCGGCGCCACTTCGTGCAGGTTGGCCGCCGTGGCGGTGCGCCGGTCGCGCGTGCCGCGCGCGAACGAAATCCCGTGGTCGGCGGTGACCACCACCAGCGCGCGGCGATACAGCCCCGTGGCGCGCAGGCGCGCCAACAGCCGCCTCAGCTCGTGGTCCACGAAGCCCACCTGGAGCAGGTGGCGCTGCTGGTTGTGGTCCGTGAGGAAGGCGTCGCCGAAGCCGGCCGGCGCGGAGACGTCGGGCAGCGTGTCCGGTCCGAAGCCCTGTCTTCCGCGACCGGAGGGGCCGAAGCTCCACGGCACGTGGGGCAGCAGCGAGTGGTGGAAGTACAGGGTGGGGCGCCGCCGTGGGCGGATCGAGGCGATCGTTCGGCGCAGCCGCTCGGGGCGGCGAAAGAGGACGTTCTGAAATGTCCGGCCGTAGGTGCCGGTGCGCGGGCACAGCCGCGGCGGGCAGACTTGGGAGGCCTCCTCGAAGGCCTGCATTGCGTAGCCGTGGCGGGCGAGCACGCTGAACAGACTCTGCGGGTGCTGGCGCCAGCTGGGCCGCCGCGCAGCGGTCGGGACCTTGCCTGTGAGGATCGCCGGCACCGCGTGGGGCGTGCTGTCGTAGATGCTCCAGGCGTTACGAAACCAGGTGGAATCGCGGGCCAGAGCGGCGAAGCCCGGGAAGCGTCCGGCGTCGATGCGCCCGTCGGGCCCGGTGAGCGAGTCGGTGGGGAACTCGTCGAGCACCAGCACCACCACGGGCGGTCGGCTCGGCTCGGCGGCGGAGGCCGGCGCCGACGCGGCGGAGGCCACAGCGGCGCCGAGGACGGCTAGCGCGAGAGCAGCGCCACGCACTCGATGTGCGGCGTCTGGGGGAACATGTCCACGGGCCGCACGCTGCGCAGCTCGTAGCCCGCGTCCACCATCTGGCGCGCGTTCGGGGCGAGCGTGGTGGGGTTGCACGACACGTAGACGATCCGCTGTGCGTCGGCCTCCAGCACTCGCCGCACCACCTTCTGCGACAGGCCCGCACGCGGCGGGTCGATCACCGCCACGTCCACGCCCGCCCCCTCCTGCCTGTGCTCCCACAGGGAGTGCTCGAGCAGCGGGCGCATCGCGGTGCGCACGTCGCCGGCGTAGAAGCGCGCGTTGTCCACCCCGTTGAGCTTGGCGTTCTCGATCGCGTCGGCCACCGCGCGCTCCACCACCTCCACTCCCACCACCTCGTGCGAGTCGAGCGCCATCGCCAGGGCGATCGTGCCGATGCCGCTGTAGAGGTCGATCACCCGCTCGCGGCCGGTCAGGCCCGCGGCCCGCACGGCCACGCCGTAGAGCTGCTCGGCCATCTCGGTGTTGGTCTGGAAGAAGGCGTCGGGTGAGATCCGAAAGCGCAAGCGTGCGCCGCCGAGGTCCAGCTGCTCCTCGATCGCTGCCTCGCCCTTGAGCGTCTTTAACTTGCCCCCGCGGGTGGTCTCGGCCACGCCCTTGGCCTGAGTCCACAGCACGCTGTCGGCGGGGATGGCGGCCGTGAACTCGTCGTGGCGGAAGGCGCCTGGGCTGGTGACCAGGCGCGCCTGCAGCTGTCCGGTGCGCCGGCCCTCGCGGACCACGAGATTTCGCAGGAAGCCGCTGTGGTCGTGGCGGTCATAGGCCGACAGCCCCTCCTCGCGACACCAGGAGCGCACGGCCAGGCGCAGCTCGTCCACCCGCTCGGATGCCAGCACGTCGCTCTCGATGTCGTCGATCACGTCCCAGCGGCCGGGCCGGTGGAAGCCCAGCGCCAGCTCGCCGTCCTCGGACTCGCCGAAGGAGTACTCGAGCTTGTTGCGATATCGCAGCGGCGCAACCGCCGGCACGATCGGCTCGACGGGCGGATCCGTGAAGCCGCCCAGGCGCTCCAGCGCGTCGCGCACCTGGCGCTCCTTCTCGGCCAGCTGGCTCGCGTAGGGCAGCACCTGCCACGGCGCGCCCGGGTGGGGCGACGCGGGCTCCACCCGCTCGGGGCTGCGCTCGACCAGCTCCTCCAGCCGCGCCTCGGCGAACGAGCGCTTGGCCTTCTCGATCCGGGCCCGCACGCGGTCGCCGGGCACGGCGCCGCGCACGAACACCACGAAGCCGGCCTCGGCGCGCCCGACTCCGGCGCCGCCGTGTGCGAGCGAGTCGATCGTGACCTCCACCTCCTCGCCCATGCGGGGGCGGGGACGCTTGGCGACGGACGGTGTGGCCTCGGGGGACATGTCCCCATGCTCGCAGGCCCGCCGTGGCGGGCCCGCCGGGACTAGCTGAGCTTGTCCTCGACCGCCGACAGCACGGTCTTGCGATTGGCGTGGCGGCGCTCGTAGTCGCGCACCTTGCGCAGCTGCGCCGGGCTCAGCCCTCCGAGGCGACCCTGCACCTGGGCGACCGTGAGGTCGTCGTAGCCGCTGACCGGGAAGCTCGGCCCCAGGCCCGCGGCGCGGCGGGCGCGGTCGGCTTGTACCAGCACCGGGTCGGCGTTCTTGACCGCCTCCTTGCGCGCACGGGAGGTGGCGCTCTCGACCTGGCGGCGCGCCCTGCGAGCGGCGTCGGTGCCGCGCTTGCGGGCGGCGCCGGTGCGGCCCTCGATCTCGCCCCGGCCCCGGCCCATCAGCTGCTCGAGATCGCTGAGCACGTCGTTGGTCTGCTTGCGGCCCCGGTCGAGCAGGCTCGTCACCAGGTCCTGGGCGTCGTCGGCGGTCACGCGCCCGCGGCTGACCGCGTCGTTCACGGCGTCCTCGATGCGCTCGCGGGTGAGCATCACCAGGTCCAGCGGAGCGATCACGCGCTTGGTGATTGCCTCGCGCAGCTCGGCAACGTTCTTGGCGGAGAGATCGGGCCCGCTCTGGCGGCTGGCCGCGGCCTTGCGCGCCGAGGCGGAGCGCTGCCCGGTCGTGCGCTTGGCGGCGCCCTTCTTGGCGGCGGTCGATCGCTTGCGCGCCTGGCTCTTGCGCGTGGCGGCGCCCTTCTTGCCCGCCGCCGATCGCTTGGCCGCCGTGGACCGCGACCCGGCGCCCGACGACGCCGATCGTGATGACGAAGACTTGCTGCGCGACTTCGCGCCGCTGCTCCTTCTGCTGCCGTTGCTGCGTCCCTGGGCCATGTCTCTCCTCCGAAGTTTGTGTACGCCTGCAGGGATTATCTCATGCGGAACGAGGCCGTGACAGGTGCGTGGTCGGAGAGCCGCAGCGCCAGGCCGTCGGGCTCGCGCAGCTCTCGCTGCGCCGGGGGGAGCGCCGCAGGCGCGGACACCACGTCGAGACCGCGCACGAGGAGATGGTCGATGGCGCGCGGCGCCGTCGGGCCGGCCAGGCCGAACCGCTGCCGCACCTCCTCGAAGGCCTCCGGCACCTCGGCGGCGCGCAGGTTGAGATCTCCGCCGAGCAGCAGCGGCAGGTCGCCCGCGAAGCCCACGGCGCGCTCGGCCGCGCGCACGAGCTCGCCCGCGCTTCGCCCCGTCTCGGGCACCGACAGGTGCATCGACGCCGCGGCCAGCGGCTCGCCGCCCGGAAGCCGCACACGGGTCATGAGCATCGTGCGGCGCTCGGGCCGGCGCGTGAGAGTCACGCGCTCCACCGCCTCGATGGCGCCGGACGAGCGCACCAGCACCATGTTCGACCCGCCCTCGTTGGAGGCGATCAGGTCCGCGCCTGGCCACCGCGCGCCGTGCGGGCGCGAGCCAGTTACGCGAGGTGAGCGCGAGCGCACCTGAGGCCATGGACGCACGGGCGAGCGGCTCCAGCCAGCCCGGAGGCGCCTCCTGCAGCAGCGCCACGTGCCAGTCGAGCGAGTCGATGTAGCCGGCGAACTCGTTCAGCAGCGGCCGGTTCACCTGCACGTGGGTGACCGAGCGCTCGGCTGCTCCCAGCAGCCGCGAACGCAGGGTGTAGAGCTCGCGGCCGGGCGGCTTGTCCCGGCCGTGGAACAGGTTCCAGGCCGCCGCGCCGAATATGCTGCCTCCTTGACCCGCCACTTTCTGACCGGCGAGGAGCTTACGGGCGCGGAGCTGGACGCCCTGCTTGACCGCGCCGCGGAGCTGAAGGCCGACCGCCTGGCCTCGCGCGCGCTTAAGGACCGCAGCGTGGCGCTGGTGTTCGAGCACCCCTCCACGCGCACGCGCGTGTCCTTCGAGGTGGGGGTGCACGAGCTGGGCGGCCACGCGGTGGTGCTGCGCGGCGACGAGCTGCAGCTGTCCCGCGGCGAGTCCCCCCGCGACACGGCGCTGGTGCTGTCGCGCTTCGTGCACGCCATCTGCGTGCGCGCGGCGCCCCACGCCGTGGTGGAGGAACTGGCCCGGTACTCCTCAGTGCCGGTGGTGAACATGCTCACCGGCGACCACCATCCCTGCCAGGCGCTGGCCGACCTGCTCACGCTGCGCGAGCGCTTCGGCGACCTCGCCGGCCTCAAGCTCGCCTACGTGGGCGACGGCAACAACGTGGCCCACTCGCTGATGGTGCTCGGCGCCAAGGCGGGCATGGAGGTGGCGGTGGCCACCCCGGCGCAGCTCTCGCCCCATCACCTGGTGGGGCAGGTGGCCGGCGCCCAGGCCGAGCGCGGCGGGCGCGTGACGGTCACCCAGGATCCCGTGGCCGTGGCGGAGGGCGCGGCCGCGCTGTATGCCGACGCGTGGGTGAGCATGGGCGACGACGAGTCCACCGCCGCCGCCCGGCGCGAGCTGCTCGCGCCCTACCGCCTCGACGGCGAGCTGCTCGGGCGCGCGCGCGAGGACGCCGTGGTGCTGCACTGCCTGCCGGCCCATCCGGGCGAGGAGATCACGGAGGAGTTGCTCTACGGCGACCGCTCGGCGGTGTGGGACCAGGCCGAGAACCGTCTGCACGCCCAGAAGGCGCTGTTGGAGCTGCTGGTCTCCTAGGGCTAGCCCTCGGCGGCCCGCCGCCGCGCCTCCTTCGCGGCGCTGCGGTCGGCAGCACGCTGGGCCTCGGCCTCGAGGCCCGGAGCGCGTTCCTGCGCAGCCCGGTCCACGCGTTCTCGCGCTCGCCGCTGCGCGTCCTCACGGGCGCGCGCGGTCGCGCGGTCCTTCGCCTCGGCGGCCGCCCGCTGGCCGGCGCGGCGCTCGGCCGAACGGCGCGCCCGCGTGAGGGCGCCCGCGCGAGCCTTGCTCGCCGCCTCAGCGGAGGTGTCGGCGAACGCGCACGCGCGGCCGCGGGCGCGCGCCACCGCGGTCGCCGAACCCGTCTTGGGCACCTTGGCCCGCGCGGACAACGTGGCGCCGCGCGACGCGGTGGCGGTCACCGTGATCTCGCCCGAGCCGTCGGCCAGCTCCGCCGTGGCCGTGCCCTGGGCAGTCGCGGAGATAGGCCGCCGGGCGGTGAAGTCCACCGTGACCCGCGCGCTGCGGCGCACGGTGAAGCGCCTGTCCACGGTGCGGCACTCCTCGGCCGGGCCCTCGGAGCCGCCGGAGGGCGAGCGGTCGTCCTGGCCGCCGTCCGATCCGCCGCCCGCCGCGAGCGCCACCAGGGCGATGATCGCCCCGATCGCGGTGAGCGCGAGGCCTATCGACGGCCGGCCGGCCGCCCGCAGGCGACGGGCCAGGCCGGGCTCGGGATCATCGGGTGCCATCCGCCCCGAGGGTAGGCGAGCGTGACTTCTCCGCTCGCCGTCGTGTTCCAGCTACGATCGATGATGGTGGATCTCAAGAGAGCGCTTCCCATGCTGGTCGCCTGTCTCGCCCTCGGCGCCTTCGGCGCCGGTTGTGGCGGTGACGACGAGGAGGAGGACTCGGGCGGCGGCGGCGCCGCGCCCGCCGAGGCGCCCGCGGATAAGCCCGCGGGCGGCGGCTCCGGCGCCAAGGCCGTGAAGGTGGACATGAAGGACACGACCTTCGTTCCGATGGACGCGTCGGTGGCCAAGGGCGGCACGATCACCTGGACCAACAGCGACGGCTTCGCGCACACCGTGACCAAGGAAGAGGGTCCGGGCGCGGACTTCGACTCCGGCAACGTCGACGGTGGCGGCACCTTCAAGCAGAAGTTCACCGCCGCGGGCGTGATCGACTACGTCTGCAGCATCCACGCGAGCCAGACCGGCACGATCACCGTCAAGTAAGAGACAGGTGCGGTGCTCGCGCGATCAACGATCGCGCTGCGCTCCTCCCCGAACGCCTGCCGTCTCTAGGCCCGCAGGCCGAACCCGCGCAGCATGAGCAGCGCCGCCTCGCCGAGGCCGCCGCGCTCGGGCAGCAGTCCCAGCTGCGTGGCGGCGTCGTAGAGGTCCAGGAACCCGCGGGCGCGGCGCACCCGACCGTCGGAGAGCTCCATGTAGTGCAGGCCGTGGAGGGTCACGTAGCGGTCGGTGGCCGGCAGCAGTGCGAGGTCGCCCCTGTGGGTGCCCATCAGCTTCCATGGCACGCAGGCGTGGCCCGCGCGCTCGAGCACGGGGGCGGTGGGCTCCATGCGCGCGTCGGGGAAGGCGGCGTGCAGTTGGGCCACGTGGGCCTCCAGCGCCGCGATGCCCTCCACGGGCACTCGCGCCATCGGGTCCTCGTAGTTCACGTCGCCGGTGCAGCAGCTATCGAAGCCCTTGCCTTCGGTGAACGCCGTGGTCCAGCGCTCGCCCAGCACGTCCAGCTCCGAGCGCTCGGGCAGCTGGTCGGTCACGGTGACTGCAGCTCCGCCACGCCCTCCTCGGGGCTCGACGCCTCGGCGTACAGGCGCCGCGGGATGCGCCCGGCCCGGCGCGCCTCGTAGCCGGCCTCCACCGCCTTGCGCATCGCGTTCGCCATTGCCGCGGGGTCCTCCGCGCGCGAGATGGCGCTGGCCAGCAGCACGCCGTCGGCGCCGCTCTCCATCGCCAGCGCGGCGTCGGACGCCGTGCCGATGCCGGCGTCGAGGATCACCGGCACGTGCGACTGCTCCACGATCAGGCGCAGGTTGTAGGTGTTGAGGATCCCCATGCCGCTGCCGATCGG
This sequence comes from Thermoleophilaceae bacterium, assembly GCA_035646775.1. Taxonomy (GTDB): domain Bacteria; phylum Actinomycetota; class Thermoleophilia; order Solirubrobacterales; family Thermoleophilaceae; genus JAAYBF01. The sequence goes on from DASROS010000082.1 coordinate 27,982, forward strand.
CGAACCCAGCGGCATCACCGCGGCGCAGCCCGCGTCCTCCAGGCGCTGTGCCAGCACGGGGTCGTCGTTGGTGTAGGGAAGCACGGTGAAGCCCTCGCCCACCAGCGTCTCGGCGGCCTCCAGCAGCTCGGAGCCGTCGGGCAGCAGCGTGCGGTCGTCGCCGATCACCTCGAGCTTCACCCAGTCGGTCTCCAGCGCCTCGCGGGCGAGCCTGGCGGTGGTCACGGCGTCGCGTGCCGTGAAGCAGCCCGCGGTGTTGGGCAGCACGAAGCAGCCCACCTCGGTGAGCACGTCCAGCAGCGAGCCGCGCGCCGAGGGGTCCACGCGGCGCATCGCCACGGTGGCCATCTCGGCGCCCGAGGCCTTCACGGCCTTGCGCACGGTCTCGAGGTTGCGAAAGCCGCCGGTGCCGATGATCAGGCGCGAGCCGAACGTGCGGTCGCCGATCGTCAGGGCGTCCATCAGCAGCCCCCCTGCACCGCGTGCAGGACCTCCACGTGGCAGCCCTCGCCCAGCGCGGTGCCCGTCCACTCCGTGCGCGGCAGGACCTCGCCGTCGAGCGCCACCGCCACGCCGCGGGCCTCGCCCTCGGCGCCGCTGGCGTGCACGGCGTCGAGCACGGTGGCGCCGTCGGGCAGCGTGCGCTCCTCGCCGTTGAGACAGACGGCCGGCATCACGCGCTCCCCACTCGCGCGCGCTCGCGCACGAGGTCGAGCACCCGCCGCGCGGTCACGGGCGCCAGCAGCACGCCGTTGCGCCCGTGGCCGGTGGCCCACACCAGGCCGGGGAGCGCGCCCGCCTCGATCACCGGCCGGCCATCGAGGGTGAACGGGCGCAGCCCGGCGTGGGCGCGCACCAGCTCCAGCTCGGCGGTGTCGGGCAGCACCTCGTACGCCGCCTCCAGCAACCCGTACACGCCGCCGGCGGTGACCGCTGTGTCGAAGCCCTGCTCCTCCATCGTGGCGCCGATCACCACCTCGCCCCCGCGGCGGCACACCACATAGCAGCGCGGCGTGCGGATCATGCGCTGCGCGGGCGGCGCCTGGCCGCGGCGCACGCGCAGCTCCAGCAGCTGTCCCTTCACCGGGCGCACCTCGGGCGCCGCGGCCTCGAAGCCCATCTCGCCCTGGGCGCTCCAGGCGCCGGCGCACATCAGCACGCTGTCCGCCCGCACGGTCTCGCCGCCGGCCAGCCGCACGCCGGTCACGCGCCCGCCGTCGGCCGCCAAGGCCGTGACCTCGGTCCCCACGCGTAGCCGGCCGTCGGCGCCGTTCAGCGCCGTGCGCAGGGCCTTGACCACCGCGCCCGGGTCCACGGCGGCGTCGCCGGGCGCGGAGATCGCCCCGGCAATGCCCGGCGACAGCGCGGGCTCCAGCCGCCGCGCGGCGCGCGGGCCGAGCCACTCGCTCTCCAGTCCCAGCCGCTGCTGGAGCTGGTGCAGGCGGCGCAGCTCCTCGGAGTCGTCGCGGTCGGCGGCCACCACCAGCGCGCCGCACTCCTCGTACCCGGTGGGCAGGCCGGTGAGCTCCTTCAGCTCGGCGGCAAAGCCCGGCCACAGCGCGCGCGACTCGAGATTCAGCGCCAGCAGCTCCTCCTCGCCGAACTCCGCCTCGGTCACCGGCGCGAGCATCCCGGCTGCCACGCCCGAGGCGCCGGCGCCTGGCTCGTCACGCTCCAGCACCACCACGTCGAGGCCGGCCTGCGCGGCGCGCCACGCGCACGACAGGCCGATCACGCCGGCACCAACCACCGCGAGGTCGTAGCCCTTGTCCTTCCCTTCCATCTGCGCTGCCTCCGCCGGCATTACCCGGATCAGGTTCCACGGTCGGCGGCCTCGTAACCGCCCTCTCAGCCGGGTCGGCCCCGGCTCCCGTTCTCTCTGTGTCCACTGTACCCGGGCGCGCGATCCCGCCGGAGCATTTCCGGGCTCTGGCAGGATTGCCCGCATGCCCACCGCCGGCGAACGGCGCGAGCGCCTGCTGCTCGCGCGCCTGTACTTCGTGTCCGACGCCTCCACGCCGCACGCCGTGCTGCGCGCGGCGCTGGAGGGCGGCGCCGACATGCTCCAGCTGCGCGACCCCTCGCTCTCCGACGAAGAGCTGCTGGAGGTGGCCGCGGCCTGGCGCTCGCTGAGCCGCGAGCACGGGGCGCTGCTGTGGCTCAACGACCGGCCCGACCTCGCCCTGCAGGCGGGCGCCGACGGCGTGCACGTGGGCCAGGACGACATGCCCGTGGCCGATGCGCGCCGCGAGGCCGGCGGCGAGCTGCTGGTGGGCCTGTCCACCCACTCGCCGGAGCAGCTCGAGGCGGGCATCGGCTCGGGCGCCGACCAGCTCAGCGTGGGGCCGGTGTGGGAGACGCCCACCAAGCCCGGCCGCCCCGCCGCCGGGTTGGACTACGTGCGCCACGCCGCCGAGCGACGCCCGCCAGTGCCGTGGTTTGCCATCGGGGGCATCGACGGCGAGAACGTGGCCGAGGTGGCCGGCGCCGGTGCCGAGCGCGCCGTGGTGGTGCGCGCGATCCGCGACGCGCCCGACCCCCGCGCCGCCGCCGCGCACATCAAGGCCGCGCTGGAGAGGAAGACCGTTGGCACAGCGCAGTAGCCGCAAGCGGCGAAAGCAGCGCCAGCGGGCGGCCCGCGAGCCCAAGCCCGACAGCGACGCCGACCGGATGGCCCGCGGCTACGCCCGCGGACGGGCCAAGGACGAGGCCGCGCGCGCCGCGCTGGTGCCGCTGGGAGCCGGCGAGCGCCCGCGCGCGGTGACGGCCGCGGGAGTGCTGGCCGCCTTCATCGGCCTGGCCAACCTGATCGCCTTCCTGGGCGGCATGGAGATCCGCGGCGAGCAGCCCAACGCGGTGGGCGTAGGCCTGTTCACGTTCGTCATGCTCGCCGCCGCCTACGGCTGCTGGCGCGTGCACTACTGGGCGGTGCTCGGCATGGAGGCGCTGCTCGGCCTGACCATCCTCATCTTCTCCCTGCTGCTGATCCGCGCCGAGAGCGTGCTCGCCCTGGTGATCGCGGTCGTGGTGATAGGCGGCGCCGGCACGCTGTTCTGGTTCCTCGTGAAGTCGATGGCGCGGATCCAGATGCCCCGGCGCCCGGGCGCCTAGGGTGGGCTGTCTCCGAGTGCTCCCGACGGTTGGGGGCTCGATAGGTCTTTGAGGTGTGACGGGCCCCGCCGATCGGCGGGGCCCGTCCGCACCGCGGCTCAGGCTGCCTTCTTCACCGCCAAGCGAAGAGGGAGCAGAGCCAGATGACCAAGGATGACGTGCTGTTCGGCTATCGCCAGCAGCTATTTGCCGAGGCTGCCCGCACGAACGTGTCGGAGGCGTGCCGCACCTTCGGGGTGCACCGCTCGACCTATTACGTCTGGAAGCGCCAGGTCGAGCGCCACGGCCTCGAGATTCTCCGCCCGCGTGAGCGCCGGCGGCCCAAGATGCCCAACCAGCTCCCGAAGATGATCGAGGAGCGGATCGTGTCCTTCTCGATCGCCCACCCCGGCTTGGGGCCCAAGCGGGTGGCCTCAGAGCTTGGGCGAGAGAAGTGGGGTGCGATCGTGGTCTCGCCCAACGGCGTTTGGAAGGTGCTCTGCCGCCACGGGCTGAACACCCGGACCAAGCGGCTGGGCCTGGTCGCCGGCTACGCCGCCCCTTATGAGCCGCCGCGCGACCCGGGTCCCGAGCAGCACATCGACGTCGCCCGCCCCGGCGAACTGGTCGGCATCGACTGCTTTTTCGTCGGGCGCCTGAAGGGCACCAACGGCGCGCTCTGGCAGCTCACCGCGATCGACATCTGCTCGTCCTATGCGTGGGCCGAGCTCGTTGTCTGCCCCAACGACAACCCCACGACCGAGCAGACGTCAAAGCTCGCTCGGCGCGTCGCGCAAGACCTCAAGGCCGCCGGCTGGCGCCTCGAACGGATGCTCTCCGACAACGGCAACGAGTTCCGCGGTCTGCCCTTCGGCGCCACCCTCTCAAAGCTCGGCGCGCGCCACAGCCGCATCCACGCCGGGCGCCCCCAAACCAACGGCAACGTCGAAGCGCTCCACAAGACGATCCTCGACGAGTGCTGGCGACCCGCGTTCGCCCGCTACCTGCACCCTCGCTACACCGGCCTCCGACGCGAGCTCGACACCTACCTCGCCTTCTATAACCACGACCGCGTCCACCACGGCCGCCTCACCCGCGGCCAGATACCCGCAGACATCGTCTACGGTGCCAAAAAGATGGAGCGCAGATGAGCCGCGGCTGTCGGCACATCTCGGAGTCCGTCCAGCCTAGGGGTCTAGCGAAACGACTAGGGTCGGTCAAGCACGGTTCCTAAAGGAAGGCGCATCATGGATACCTACGTGATCCTTCGCCGGAGCGGCTGGAAGTCGCCGGAGGACTTGCAAGCGGCGGCCGAACGCTCCAGACAGGTAGGCGACGAGGAAATGTCGGACGATATTCGCTGGATTCGCAGCTACGTGCTGGAAGAGGGCGGTGGCTCGGTCGGAACGGTCTGCGTCTATCAGGCGAGCAGCCCTGAGGCGATTCGGGACCATGCCTCGCGGGCCGACTTGCCCGTTGACGAGATCATTCCGGTCGCGGACACGGTCCTCATCCGCCCAGACCCGGAGCCCGCTTCCGCCTAGCTCACCGGCTCGCGCAGCATCGGCCAGAACGGCGGGGCGCCCCCCGGGTCGCGCCGCCCGCCGGCCACGGCGAACCCGTGCCGCTCGTAGAAGGGCACGTTGTGCTCCTCGGAGGTCTCCAGGTAGCACGGCAGCTCCGCGTGGTCGGCGCGGGCGAGCACCGGCGCAATCAGCTCGCCTCCCAGCCCGCGGCGCTGCTGCTCGGGCTCTACGCCGAGGATGAACAGGTGCCAGTAGGGCTGGTGCACCACCTCCGCGCGCACGCTGTCGAAGTTGCCGGTGATGCGCGCGAAGCGCCGGAACGCGCTCGGCCCGAAGCGCACGGGCACGAGCGCCAGCCCCGAGCGCACGATCGCCCCGGCGCCCATCCGGCGGTGTCCCGGCGGCAGCCAGATGGCCGCCCCGGCGTCGTGGTCGAGCATGTGCACCTCGCCCTCGCGCAAGCCCAGGCGCGCGGCCGCGGTGAAGAACCACGGCAGCGCCCGGCGGCGCCTGTCGGGGTCGGGCTGCACGGCGCAGAACATCGGGTCGTCGTGGAAGGCGCGGGCGAGCAGCGCTCCGGCGCGCTCCGCGGTGGCGGGGTCGGTCTGCACGGTGGGCGCCACGGCCACGGTTCTACCACCGCCGGTTCGCGACCCCCCACATCAACACCTGCGCCCGCGCGAACGCGCCCGATAGTCTCGTCGGCCGATGGCTGAGAGCAAGTACGACTGCATCGTGATCGGGTCCGGTCCCGGCGGCTACGTGGCCGCCATCCGCGCCGCCCAGCTCGGCATGAAGACCGCCGTGGTGGAGAAGGGCGACGTGGGCGGGCGCTGCCTGAACGAGGCGTGCATCCCGGCCAAGGCGATGCTGCGCGTGGCCGACGTCCTGAAGGAGGTGTCCGAAACCGCCAAGGGCTTCGGCATCACCGCCAAGGACGTGAAGTTCGACTTCTCCGGCGCCACCAAGCACCGCGACAAGGTGATCAAGACGCTCACCGGCGGCGTGGCAATGCTGCTGGAGAAGAACAAGATCGACCTGATCGACGGCCTCGGCGCCGTGACCGACGACGGCAACGTGAAGGTGGGCGGCTCCTTCGACGGCACCGAGATCGAGGCGACCACCGTCATCCTCGCGTGTGGCTCGGTGCCCGACGCCCCGGCGCCCACCACCGCGAGCTTCTTGGGCTGCTCGTTCAGCAACCACATGGCGGCGGTGTCGAGGATGCGACCGCCGAACTCGAGCCCCGCCACCGGCTTGG
>DASROS010000083.1:0-7777 GCA_035646775.1 Thermoleophilaceae bacterium
TGGCGAGCAGGCACCGGCGGAGGAGGAGCCCGAGACCGAGCGCGAGGAGCCTTCCGGCGAGGCCGAGGAGGAGCCCGAGGCGAAGGAGGACGAGGAGGAGCAGCCCGAGCAGCCGGCTCCTGTCCCCGCGAGCTCCGGCGACGGCGAGCGCGTGAAGGCCTCGCCCGTTGCGCGGCGCATGGCCGGCGAGATGGGCGTGGACCTGGCGGCAGTGAAGGGGACGGGCCCGGGTGGCCGCGTGGTGAAGGCCGATGTGGAGAAGGCTGCGCAGGACGGGACCGCCGAGGCGCCGGCGGAGGAGGCGCCGGCCGAGGAGCAGTCCACCGACGCGGCCGATCCGAAGGAGAAGCCCGCCGCCGCGCCCGCCAGGGGCGAGGCCGGAGCGAAGGGCGAGCCCGAGGTGGTGGAGCTCACGCGGCTCCAGCGCACGGTGTCGCGGCGGATGGCCGAGTCCAAGGCCACGGCGCCCGACTTCACGCTCGAGCTGGACGTGGACATGACGATGTGCATCGAGCTGCGCGCACGGCTGAAGGAGTCCACCGAGCACGCGCCGTCGTTCAACGACATGGTCGTGAAGGCCGCCGCGCTGGCGCTGCGCGACCACCCCAAGGTGAACGGCGCCTACCGCGACGGCACGTTCGAGCTCTACCCGCGCGTGAACGTGGGCGTGGCTGTGGCCGCGCAGGACGCACTCGTGGTGCCCGTGGTGCGCGACGCCGACGAGAAGTCGCTGGGCGAGATCGCTCGCCGCGCACGGGCGCTGATCGACAAGGTGCGCGAGGGCACGATCACCCCGCCGGAGCTCTCCGGCGCCACGTTCACGGTCTCGAACCTGGGCATGTACGGGATCGAGCGCTTCACCGCGATCATCAACCCACCGCAGGCCGCGATCCTGTCGGTGGGCGCGCTGATGAAGAAGGCCGTGGTGGACGACCGCGGCCGCGTGGTGGCGCGCGACATGATGGCGCTGCGGCTGGCCTGCGACCACCGCATCGTCTACGGCTCCGACGGCGCCGAGTTCCTGGCGGCGGTGCGCAAGCTGCTCGAAGAGCCGCTGTCGCTGGCGCTCTGAGCGAGCTGGCCGTCGTTGACGCTCATCGGGGCGCGTACATGATCACCGCGACGCCGACGAGGCAGATGGCCGCCCCGGCAAGGTCGAAGCGATCAGGCCGGAAGCCGTCGAAGGCGACGCCCCATGCGAGCGAGCCAACGATGAAGACGCCGCCATACGCCGCGAGGACCCGGCCGAATTCGTTGCTCGGCTGGAAGGTGGCGACGATCCCGTAGAGCCCGAGGGCGATGACGCCGAGCGCGACCACTGCTGCGCCCTTGTCGTCCCGGAGTCCGACCCACACGAGGTAGGCGCCGCCGATCTCCGCGAGCGCGGCGGCAGCGAACAAGGCGATCGAGCGAGCGGTCATCGCAGCATGCTGGCAGGAGCCGTCGCACGCGGGCGCGCCCGCCAGCTGGGCATCGCCCACGACACCGTCTCGATCAGCGGCACCACGGCCATGTCACTCGTCAACGGGTGGACCGAGGAGGCGGTGCGGCGCGCCTAGCGCGAGAGCAAGAACAACATGCGCAAGCTGCTAGAGCACCTGGCGGGCCAACCCCGACCAGGAGTTCGGCACCCACGAGATCGCGACCGCGATCGGCGTTCGCGTCGAGGCAGCCGGAGCGAGCTCGACCGGCGGTCATCTCAGCGGCAGCCGACAGAGCCGCGCCGCAGCACACGTCCGTCGGCGGCGACGAACGCGTAGCGCGCCCGACCCGGCGTGAGGCGCAGGCGTAGCGCGCCGTAGTCGCGGTCGTTGCTCCAGGCGAGACGGGAGTCGTCCGCGTCGAGCGGGTAGTGGCCGCGTCCGCCGGCGCCGGAGATCAGCTCTGTCACCCCGTCCCGCGGGCGCAGCTGCTGCATGTTGTGGTCGTGGGCGTTGATCACCAACCGCGCCTTTCCGCCCATCGCGCTCCAAAGCGGCTCGACGTCCGATTGGTCTCCGTGGCTGCCGGCGCTGAAACGCGGGCGGTGCCAGAACGCGATGCGACAGTTGCCTGCCGAAGACAGCTGCCGCTTCAGCCACCGCTGTTGAGCCGAATCCTCGTCCAGCGGACCTTCGGAGTTTAGGCTCAGGATCTGCCAGCCGGCCAGGCGAGAACTGTAGTGGTCGGGAGGCCGTCTACCGGTGACCGAACCCCAGTAGGGGTCGTAGCCTCCCGCGCGACCCGACCTGCGGGTGAAGACCGTCTCGGCGAGCAGCGGCGCCATCCAGGCGGGAGCGCCCTTTACCGTGAGCGACACGACGGAGAACCGCGGTGGTCGGCGGGCGCCGCCCACCGCCACCGCCTACTTCCTCTCCAAGGACAAGAAGAAGAGCCGGTCGGACAAGGCGCTTGGCCGAAGGCGCGCAGTAAAGAGGCTCGGCTCCCGGAAGTCGTCTCGCGGTTCCAAGCGCGTGTCGGTTCCGGCGGTGAGCTTGGGCTCCTACTTCGTCCTCGCGTGTGCCGACGCTCGTGGTGCGGCGAAGGAGGCGAACGAGCGCAACAACTGCCGCGCCTCGGCCCGTTCGGTGCAAGTGATCCCGAAGAGCCCGACCGGTTCCTCTCCCTCGCCGGGCGGGGGGGACAACACAACCCCCGGCGGTGGAGGCACGACCACCCCGCCGCCAACCGCCCACGGCGCGCCCACCGGCCTGACAGCGGCGCCAGACGCGAACGGCGAAGCGGACCTGGCCTGGAGCGCGGTGGCTGGGGCCACGAGCTACAGGGTGCTGCGCTCAGGATCGAGCGGAGGTCCCTACACGGAGGTCGCCTCCGTGCCCGATACCGACCACACGGACACCGGGCTGGGCGACATGAACCGCCTTTTTTACGTGGTGAGGGCGACCGGGCCCGGCGGCGAGTCGGCCAACTCGAACGAGGCGTCAGCCCTTGGTTGCGTTGACAGCGGAACCGACGACACGCTCTCCCCTTCGGTCCCGGACCTCGGGGAGACGAGCGGCGACTTCGGGGCCGTCACGATAAACGTGAGCGGCAGCATCTGCAGGGGCGACACCGACTGGCGGACGGTTCGGGTGACCGAGCTCGAGAGCAGCAACGTCGGGAAGGAGATGCAGCTGCGCACAACCATGACGCCCGGGGTTGCCGCAGAAGGCGCGGCCGGGAACCCCGACCTGTTCGCTTTCGTGAACCAAGGCTCGGACATCTTTCCAACCGAGAGCGACTTCGGCGCGAATTCGACCAACGCCGGGACGTCCGTGGACACGGTGTTCCTCGAGTGGGGCGAAGGCGGCATCGACAACGGGAGCGACGACGGGCGCACTGTCGCCATCAAGGTCACGGGCGCCACCGGCAGCGCCAGCAACCGCTACGACCTCGCCGTACGCGGCCACCCGAACCCGTAGAGCCGGCTAGCCCTCGAAGCGAAAGCCCGTGGCCGCCGGGCGCAGCTCGAGCGGGCTGGTGGGCAGCCCCTCGCCCAGCTGGGGGTTGTTGTAGGCACCCGGCGCGGTGTCGTTGGACGTGTCGGGGTGAAAGACGGACGCCAGGTATTGGATCTGGCCGCGGCCAGGGCCCAGCTCCGTTTGTCCTCCGCCGTAGCAGGAGATGCCCTCGCGCTCGCAATAGTCGTAGGTCTCGAACAGCACCCGCACGGGGCCGAACCGCGACGGCTTGATGTTGATCGTGCGCGGCTTCCAGCGCAGCGCCTCGATGTCGGCCACCGAGTGGATGGGTGCGTCCCATGTGAGGCGGTCGCGGTGGGGCTCGAGCACCGGGATCGTCTCGTCGGTGAGGTCGGCGTCCTCAAGCCACGCCTCCGGGACGGCCTCGGCCACCATCCGGTACAGCTCGGGATCGGTGTCCACGTCCACCGGCGTGCCGCGGTAGAAGCCCTTCAGGTCGAAGACGTCGACGGCGCCGGTGGCGGCCAGCTCGTCCACCAGCGCCTGCGTCCAGTCGTTGCCGGGGTCGAGCTTGAAGCGCGTGCCGGGATAGCGCTCGAGCAGCGAGTTCAGCCGGTCGGCCGTCTCGGGTCCCTCTCCGGACGGAGATCCGAGCCGCATGGACACCACGAAGTTCAGCGGCCGGGACTCGCGCTCCAGTGCCTCAGCAAGCGACACACCCGCCTGGCGCAGCGCCAGGTCCAGCGCGGCCGACTCGAACGCCCAGCGGCGGTAGTTGCGCGACTCCTCGCGCACCGGCGGATCGGGCCAGAGGTCCACCTCCTCGTCGAGCATGCGCGAGAAGGAGCCGAGGGTGTGGCTGCCCGGCAGCGCCAGCGAGCCGCCGCCGGCCTGCAGCGACACGTGGTCGAGGCCCTCGTAGACCACGTCCTCCCCGGTGCCCTGCTCGCCCCCACCCGTCATGTGGATGAGCGTGCAGAAGCGGGTGAACTCGGGCCCCATCGGTTGCTCGAGTCCCTCCAGCGAGTAGCCGTCGATCTCGACCGGGAGGCCGACGACCTTGTCCCAGGTGGTCACACGAGCGGAGTCTAGGCGGCGTCGGGCCGTACCTCGGCCATCCTCTCGGCCCGGCGCTGCTGCCACACCGTCGCCAGCATCAGCGCAAGCGTGACGAGGAAGAGCATCGTGGCCAGCACGTTGATGTTCGGCGGGATCTGGCGCTGCGCCTGCGTGAACACGAACAGCGGGAACGTGGAGTAGGAGCCGTTGTTGAAGAAGGTGATCACGAAGTCGTCGATGGACAGCGCGAACGCCAGCAGCGCCCCGGCCAGCACCCCCGGGGCGATCAGCGGCAGGGTCACGAGCCTGAAGGTCTGGAACTCGGTGGCCCCCAGATCCTGCGCCGCCTCCTCGAGGTTGCGGTCGAACCCGATCAGCCTCGATCTGACCGTGACCACCACGAAGGACACGTTGAACATGATGTGCGCGATCAGCACGGTGGTGAACCCAAGGGCCACGCCGACCGACAGGAACAACGACAGCAGCGCGGCGCCCAGCACCACCTCCGGGCTGGCCAGCGGCAGGAAGATGAAGAAGTTCACCGGCGCGCGGCCGCGGAACTGGTAACGGACGAGCGCCAGCGCCATCATCGTGCCGAGCGCGGTGGCAGCGATCGTCGAGAGCCCCGCCACCAGGAGGCTGTGCTGCATCGCCTGGCCCAGCCCCTGAAATCCGAACGGATCCTTCCAGTAGTCCAGGGTGAAGCCGTCCCACACGAAGTTGTAGCGCGACTTCGTGTCGTTGAACGAGAACGCGATGATCACGACGATCGGGACGAGCAGGTAGAGCAGCGCCAACCCGGCGTAGCCGCGCAGCGCCACGTCCAGCGCGCGGCGCCCGAAGCGGGCCAGCCGGGGCCGCGAGTCCGGCCGCGCGCGCGGTGCCCGGGCCGTGGCCGTCTCCATCTACTTGGCCTCCGCGCCCATGAGCGCCTCTGTGCCCGCCACCCGCTCCCAGATCAAGACCAGCACGAGGATGATGATCATGAGGATGAACGACAGCGCCGCGGCGGTCGGGTAGTCGGTGAGCACCAGATAGCGGCTCTGGATCACGTTGCCGATCATCGCCTGGTTGGGCGTGCCGAGGAACTCCGCGTTGATGAAGTCCCCGACCGAGGGGATGAAAGTGAGCAGCGACCCCGCGACGACGCCGGGCATCGACAGCGGCAGCGTGACCCTCCGGAACACCGCGCGGCGTGTGGCGTAGAGGTCGTAGCCCGCCTCCAGCATCCGCTTGTCGATCCGCTCGAGGCTCGCGTACAGCGGCAGGATCATGAACGGCAGGAAGTTGTAGGTGATGCCGGCAATCACCGAGCCCGAGGTGGCGAGCAGCCGGCCGTCGTCGCCGATCACGCCGATGGTGCGCATGAAGTCGACGGTGGGGCTGGCGTCGTCGAGGATCGTCTGCCAGGACAGCGTGCGGATCAGGTAGGTGGTGAAGAACGGCGCGATCACGGCCAGCAGCAGCGCGTTGCGCCACTTGCCACCGTGGAACGCGATCGCGTAGGCCAGCGGGTAGGCGATCAGGAGCGCGGCCACGGTGGCGGTGCCGCCGTACACGAACGAGCGTATGAACTGCTCGGAGAAGTCCGAGATCGCGTTCGTGTAGTTGTCGAACGCCCAGGTGAAGCGGTAGCCCTCCTCGAGCGTGCCCTCCTGGAGGGACACCTCGGCCATGTAGTAGAGCGGGACAAGGAAGAAGACCCCGAGGAAGATCAGGCCCGGCGCGAGCAGCGCCCAGGGCAGCAATCCCTTGCGTGCCCTGAGCGCTCCCACGACGAAGGCCGCCTCCGGCGCTTACGCGCCGATCGCGCGCTGGAACGCCGAGTCGAGCTCGCGCTCGTCCTCGGGGCTCAGCGTGGCGAAGTTATGGGCCAGCGCGAGGTCGGGGAAGATCAGCTTGTTCTCCACGATCTCCGGGTCCTCCTTCTCGAGGATCTCCCGCACGCCCTTTACCGGCGGCACGTAGTTCACGTAGGCGGTGATCTGCGCCTGGACCTCCGGCTCGTACACGAAGTCGATCATCTTCTGCGCCGTGGCCGCGTTCGGCGCGCCCACGGGAATCTGCATCGAGTCCGTGAACACCATGAAGCCCTCCTTCGGCTGGACGAACCTGATCTTCGGGTCGTCCACGAGCAACTGCACCGAGTCGCCCGACCAGGCGAGCACGGCCACCGAGTCGCCCTTCAAGAGGCCCCGGACGAACTCGTTGCCGGTGAACGCGCGGATCTGGCCGTCCTTCGCGGCCTTTTCGATCCTCTCCACCGCCGTCAGCGCGGTGTCAAGATCCGCGTCCTCCGGCTTCTTGCCGTCGGCCAGCAGCACGGCGCCCACGCTGTCGCGCATCTCGCTGAGCATCGTGACCTTGCCCTTGAACTTCGGGTCGAACAGGTCGTTCACGGAGGTGAGGTCTCCGCCGGTCAGGTCGCTGCGCCAGACCGGGAGCACCTGGCCCGACTGCCACGGCATCGAGACCTCGCGCTTGGGGTCGAAGTCCGGGCTGGCGACCGCGTCCTCGATGTTCTTCACGGCGTTCGGCATCTTGGACTTGTCGAACTTCTGGACGTAGCCCAGGCGCTCCATGCGCGCACAGAGCCAGTCGGTGACGACGTGGAGGTCGCGGCCGCCCGAGTCGCCGCGCTCGTACTGCGGGCGGACCTTCCCGAAGAACTCGACGTTGTCGTTGATCTCCTCGGTGTACTTGACCTTCGCCTTGTACTTCTTGTCGAACTGGTCGAGGGTGGGGTGCGCCTTGGTCTTGTCGTCGATGTCGATGTAGAGCGGCCAGTTCGAGAAGGCGAGCGTGCCGCCCACCTTGCCGCCGCTGATCTGCTTCGCCTCCTTCTCCTCGCCGCCGCCGATGCCGTCGTCGCCGCCGCACGCGGCGAGCAGGCTCATGGCGCTCAGCCCCGCCACGCCCACGCCGGCCTGGCGTAGGAAGCGGCGGCGGTCCAGCTCGCGCTGGAGCACCTCCTCGAACATCCGCTCGTAGTCTCGATCGCTCACGTGACCCTCTCCTCCTCGTCGGCCGGCGCCGCCGGCAGCGTGTCTTGGTTGTCTGGCTCCCCGTCGTGCGCGCCACCCTCGGCCTCGCGCACCAAGTGCATGTGCTCGCTCGCCCACGCCAGGCGCACCGGCTCGCCGGGGTTGGGCAGCCGGTGCCGCTCGGCCTCGTCGGCGTTGGGCACGAGCACGGTGAGCACCACCTCGCGGGGCAGGGCCACCACCATCTGCGTCGCCGTGCCCAGGTAAAGCGAGCTCTGGAGCGTGCCCTCGACGCACGCACGGTCGCTGGGAGTCGGGCCGCCGGCGTCGTGG
>DASROS010000084.1:0-16078 GCA_035646775.1 Thermoleophilaceae bacterium
CTCGTGGGCGAGGCAGCGCACAGCGGCGCCACCTTCAAGGCCAAGATCGACCTCGTGGAGTCGCTGGGCTCGGAGCTGTACGTGCACTTCTCAACGACCACCGACCAGAAGATCGAGTCGGAGGAGCTGCGCGAGCTGGCCGAGGACGCCGGCGCGGGCGAGGTACCCGGCGGCGGCCAGGAGGGCCAGATCGTGGCGCGGCTGGACACCACCAGCAAGGCCAGCGCCGGCCAGGAGCTCGAGCTATGGCTCGACGCCACCAAGATCAAGCTGTTTGACCCCGGCGACGGGCATTCGCTCACGGCGAGCGGTAACGGCAAGCCGGCGGAGCCCAGCGAGTAGCTACTTCAGCTCCCGCCGCAGATCGCGGATCTGGGTGTCCTCCCAGGAGGGGTTCTGGATCTCCTTGCGCACGCGCTCGAGAACGTCCTCGTCCCACTCGTGGGTGTTCAGCAGCATGTAGCGCAGCGTGACGGCCGCCACGTAGGCGTCTGTCTCGACGGCCTCGGTGGCGATCCCCGCCTCCGCCAGCATGTCCACCACCGGCTCGTACTCCTCGCTGAACCAGGCCTGGGCCACCTCGTCGCGCGTCATGAACTCCTGCCGTGCCTGCATCACGCGGAAGGCCCATGCCTCCACGCCCTCGGCAAGGAAGGCGTAGCCCTTGGAGTTCTTGAAGTGGATCCGCTTGCGGGCCTCGGCGGGCAGCGGTAGATCCGCCAGACGGATCTTGCGGTCGGCGCCGACGCGCGTGAGCACCTCCGTCGCGTACGCGTCGATCACCTTCAGCCCCTGCGAGCGCGCCACGGCCACGCGATGGTGGCCGTCGCGCACGAAGTGCAGCTCACCGATGCGGTACACGTCGATCGGCGGCATCTCCTCGCCGCGGCGCTGCGCCTCCGAGATGCGCTCGAAGCGCCCGCGGACCCTGATCGTGGTGGGCCGGAACGAACGGTCGAACTCCCGGCCGCGGTCCACGGTCCCCACGATCGAATCTATCTCGATCGTCTGCAGGCCCAGGCTGCGCTCGCCACGCCGGCCCAGCGCCTGCACCACCTCCTCGAATGGGAGAATCACGTTGAAGTCGGCGGGCTGGCCCCTCAGGCGGTCGGCAAGGCGGCCGACCACGCGCTGGCGCCGGGAGCGGCTGAAGTCGAACTGGGCGTCGGTCTGGGGAAAGCCGGTGTCCCGCGCCATGCCTCGAAGGTACAGGGTTGGTCAGGCGCGCCAACGAGGGATTCGAACCGGCCCGGACGAGGTATCCACAGCGCCAGCGGGCCGCCTTCGGCAGCTGGAAGGGCGCACGGCGCGAGGCAGCCCGGCTCGAGTCGGACGGTTAGCGTCCGTCCTAACGGGTACTTCCGCTCTAGCTGGTCCCCGACGAGAGGATTCGTCTCTCAAATGAGCATCTTCGACAAGATCACAGGCAAGGCGAAGCAGGCCGCCGGCGACGTCGGCAACGACCCGTCGCTGCACAAGCAGGGCCGCGACGAGGAGGCCAAGGGCGAGGCCAAGGATCGCCAGATGGAGAACGAGCGCGCGGCTGAGGCCGAGAAGGACCGGGTCGACGACCTCGAGCGCCGCACCTGATCCTCACGGCGTGACCGGCGTTCACGAAGCGGGCGCTCCGGCGCCCGCTTCGTGCGCTTCGGGATGAGTGGGCCTCTGACAGGCCGCCGCGCGCTCGTGACCGGCGCGGCCGCGGGCATCGGCCGAGCGACTGCGCAGCGCCTGGCCGCCGACGGCGCCGCCGTGGCGGCAAACGATGCTCGCCCCGGCCCGGGCGTGGACGCCCCCGGCGACGTGTCCGACGAACAGGCCGTGCACGAGGTATTCGCCGCGGCCGAGGCGACGCTCGGCGGGCCGGTGGACCTGCTGGTGAACAACGCAGGGGTGGAGTCGCCGTTCGCCCTGGAGGACATGCCACTCGAGGAGTGGCAGCGGGTGCTCGGCGTGAACCTGACCGGCCCGTTCCTCTGCTCGCGGGAACTGGTGCGCCGCCTGCCCGGCGGGCGCGGCCCGGCGACGATCGTGAACGTGTCGAGCGTGCACGAGACCATCCCCTGGCCGAGCTTCGCGCATTACTGCGCGAGCAAGGGCGGGCTCAAGCTGTTCGGACAGACGATCGCCCGCGAGCTGGCGCCGCGCGATGTCCGGGTGGTGGCGGTGGCGCCCGGTGCGATCCTCACGCCGATCAACCGCGAGTTGATCGAGGATCCGGCCAAGCGGGCAGAGCAGGAGGAGCAGATTCCGCAGGGACGCCTGGGGAAGCCTGAGGAGATCGCCGCGGCCATCGCATGGCTCGCCGGTCCCGAGGCCTCCTATGTGACCGGCGAGACCCTGTTCGTGGACGGCGGGATGACGCTCTACCCGCGTTTCGTCTAGGGCGCCAGCCGCTCCACGACCCACTCCCCCGCGCGCCGGAAGCGCAGGCGGTCGTGCAGGCGGTCCGGGCGCCCCTGCCAGAACTCCACCACGTCGGGAACCACCCGCAGGCCGCCCCACCACTCGGGCCGCGGCACGCCGCCCGGGTGGGCGGCGTCCAACTCGGCGTAGCGGCGCTCCAGCTCCTCGCGGCCGGCGATCGGCTGCGACTGCGGGCTGGCCAGCGCCCCCAGGCGCGCGCCGCGCGGGCGCGAGGCGAAGTAGGCATCGGACTCCTCGGGCGCCAGCGGCTCGACCAACCCGTCGATCACCACCTGGCGCTTCATGGCGTGCCAGGGGAACACGAGCGTGGCGCGCGGATTCTCACCCAGCTCGCGCCCCTTGCGCGAGCGAAGGTTGGTGAAGAAGGCCAGCCCCCGCTCGTCGGCCTCCTTGAGGAGCACGGTCCGGCCGCCCGGCACGCCGTCCGCACCCGCGGTGGCCAGCACCATCGCGTTGGGCTCGGGCAGCCCGGCCCGCGCCGCCTCGTCCAGCCACCGCCGCAACTGGGTGAGCCAGTCGGCCGCGAGCTCCGACTCGCTCAGCGACGCGCCCCGGTAGGAGCGGCGCATCTCGGAGAAGCGCTCGTCCACCCCGCTAGGCCGCCGGCGCGGGGTCCCAGCGGATCGGCAGCCGGTCGACCCCGTAGATGCCCTGGATCGATCCCAGCTCGGCTTCGCCGTCCAGCGCCAGTCCCGGCATCCGCGGCGCGAGGAAGCCCAGCGCCTCCTGCAGCTCCGCGCGGGCCAGGTTCGCGCCGAGGCAGTAGTGGATCCCGGCTCCGAAGGTGAGCGGCTTCTCGCGCCCGCGGTCGGCGGTGATGTCGAAGTCGTCCGGATCTCCGCCGGCCGGGTCCTCGAGGTCGCGGTTGGCCGTCCACGAGCACACCATCACCACCGTGTCGGGCGGGAAGGTCACGTCGCGGTAGGAGATCTCCTCCTCCACGATGCGCGCGGTGAACGGAGTGATCGGCTCGTGGCGCAGCACCTCCTCCACCGCGGCGGGCACCAGATTCGGATCGCTGCGCAGCAGTTCCCACTGCTCGGGGTGCTCGCAGAACAGGCGGATGCCCTGCGAGAGCTGGCTCTGGGTGGTGTCCACCCCGCCGATCAGCACGTTGAGCACGAGGTTCACGCACTCGGCGTCGGACAACCGGTCCCCGTCCTGCTCGGCCGCGATCAAGGTGGAGATCAGGTCGTCGGCGGGGTTGCCGCGACGAGCCGCAAGCAGTGCCTCGCAGTACTCGTAGAACTCGGCCACCGCGGTCTCAATGGCCTCGCGATCGGCCACCAGGCTGGGCGGGTCGAACTGGCGCTGGATCCAGTTGGACCAGTGGTGCAGCCGCGGCGCGTCGGCCAGCGGCGCGCCCATCACCGTGGCGATCGTGAGCGACGGATAGGGCTTGGCGAAGCTTTCCACCAGCTCGCAGTGCCCCTCGCTCGCCACCGGCTGGAACAGCTCCTCGAGGAAGCCACGCATCGCAGGGCGCCACCGATCCGCGGCGCGAGGCGTGAACGCCGGGTTGACCAGGTTGCGCAGGCGGCGGTGGTGGTCGCCGCCGATGTGCAGGATGTTGCGCTGGATCTCCTCGAACAGGGGGCCTTCGGTGATGTCGAACAGCTCGGCGATCTTCAGCCCCGGGAAGCTCGCCTGCCTGGTGCGCAGGAAGTGGGCAGCGGCCTCGCGCTCGAGCACCACGTAGCCCAGGGGCCCGGCGCAGATCCACGTGCGCCCGCGCAGATCGTCCAGCGTCTCGTGGAACCGGTCGCCGCGCAGGGCGGGGTCGGTGTAGTCGAGCACCGGCAGGTCGAGCTCGTTCACGAGCGGCATTGCGGCGCGACGCTACCACCCGCTTGACGGACGGAGGCCGTCCGGCGACGATGCGCGACATGACTCTCCGAGGCGGCCTCACCGTCCTGGTCGGGCTGCTCGCCCTGATCGCCGTCGCGCCTGCCGCCCATGCCGGCAGCAGCGGCGACGCCGGCGCGTCGAAACGGCGCTCATGCGGCACGATCTCCAGCACGTCCGTCTATCGCTATGCCCGCGTGGTGGCGATCCGCCGCGTGAGTTGTCGGACGGCTCGCAGGGTGGCCAAGGCCTACGACGCCAGTGGACGCATGCTCGGCAGCTGGCGCTGCGCCCTCGCGCACAGCGACCGGCCGCGCCTGTTCTCCTGCGGAGCCGGCGGAAGCCGCGGCGATCTGCGCAAGTTCCCGCGGGCGCTGGAGGCGGTCGGGACCAACAGGCGCTCGTCGGCGACGATGGCGCGCTGCGGCACCGTATCCTACGGCGGGCGCACCTACGTGATGTACCACGTACGCATCAGCTGCCCCAGCGCCCGCCGTAAGATCCGCTACGTGCATCGCTACAAGCGGCTTCTCGGTTGGAGGTGCAACTCGGGCACCAACTTCCGCACCGGCGGCGGCTGCAGCCGCGGGCGGAAGGTCTTCGGATGGCACCCGGCGGACTGACGGAAGACCGATGGGGCTGATCCAGGGAGAGCGCAGCGTGGAGATCGACGCCCCGATCGCCCGCTGCTACGAGATCGCCGCCGACATCGAGAACGCGCCGGACTGGCAAGGCTCGTTGAAGGACGTAGAGGTGCTCGAACGCGACGGCGAGCGCCGCCCGCTGGTCGTGGAGACCGCGTCCGACGCCAAGGTCAAGACGGTGAAGGCGCGCCTGCGCTTCTCCTACGACCCGGACACCCACATCGGCTGGGTGCAGGAGAAGGGCGACACCAAGTCGCTGGAGGGGTCATGGGAGCTGGAGGACCTGGGCGGCGAGCGCACTCGCGCCACCTACGGGCTGACGGCCGATCCGGGACGGATACTCGGCCTGCTGCTGCGCGGCCCCGCGGAGAGCGCCGTGCGCGACTTCCTGCTCAGCGGCGCGGCCGAGGGGCTGAAGGAGAAGGCCGAAGCCGGCTAGCGCTGCGACCCGGCTGGTCAGGCACGCAAGCGCGCGCTCACGCCGCCACCTTCTCGGGCTCGGGAGCGGGGGCCGTGCGCAGGTCGTACTTCGACGGGTCGAAGCGCTGCGTGCGATGGCGGAAGCGGAACGTCCAGTCGGGCCAGATCGTGGAGTTGCGACCGGTGTCGTCGAGATACCAGCTCTTGCAGCCGGTGGTCCACACCGTGCCCACGTGCTTCTCGTCGATGCGGTCGTTGTAGGCCTGCACGGTCTCGCGCTTGACCTCCACCGTCTCTGTGCCGTTCTGGCGCATGTTGCGCAGTGCGTCGATCACGTAGGCCAGCTGGGACTCGATCATGTAGACCATCGAGTTGTGCCCCAGTCCGGTATTGGGGCCGAGCAGCATGAACAGGTTGGGAAAGCCGGGCATGGCCGTGCCGAGGTGGGCGCACGGGCTGCCGCCCTCCCAGCCGTCCACCATCAGCTTGCCGTCGCGGCCGCGCACCTGCCGCGCCACCGGCATGTCGCTCACCGAGAATCCGGTGCCGAGGATGATCGTGTCCACCTCGCGCTCGGTGCCGTCGGCGGTCACGACCGAGTGGGGCCTCACCTCGGTGATCTCGTCGGTCACCAGCTCCACGTTGGGCTGGTCCAAAGCGGGATACCACTGGTTGGAGGGCAGGATGCGCTTGCAGCCGATCGTGTAATCGGGCGTGACCTTGCGCAGCAGCTCGGGGTCGGAGATTTGGCCGCGCATGTGCCGGCGCGCGACCTTCTCGAATTGCTTCAGCAGCTTGGGCCGCTTCACGAAGCCCAGCACCAGGATCTCGCGGCCCGAGTAGACCAGCCCACGCACCAGCCGCTGGAGGGCGGGAAACGCGCGGTAGAGGCGCCGCTCGACTCCTGTGACCTTGCGGTTGCTGTGCGGCATCACCCACGGCGCGGTGCGCTGGAAGACGTGCAGCCTGGACACCTTGGGCTGGATCGACGGCACGTACTGGATCGCCGAGGCGCCGGTGCCGATCGACGCCACCCGTTCGCCGGTGAGATCGTGGTCGTGGTTCCACTCCGCGGAGTGGAAGATCGTGCCCTCGAAGCTGTCCAGTCCCGGCACGTCGGGCTTCTTCGGCGCGGCCAACGGGCCCATCGCCGGAATGAACACGCGCGCGGTGAACGGACCGCGGTCGGTCTCCACCTTCCAGCGGGCGGTCTCCTCGTCCCACTCGGCCGAGGTGACCGTGTTGCCGAAGCGCACGTGGGAGAGCACGTCGTAGCGGCGCGCGGTGTCGCGCAGGTAGTCCCAGATCTCGGGCTGGGGCGAGTAGGTCTGGCTCCACCCGGGGTTGGGCGCGAACGAGAAGGAGTAGAGGTGGCTGGGCACATCGCACGCACAACCCGGATAGGTGTTTGCCTGCCACGTGCCGCCCACGTCGTCGGCGCGCTCGAGGACGGTGAAGTCGGTCATCCCCTCCTGCTTCAGCCGGATCGCCATACCCAGGCCGGAGAACCCGCTGCCCACGATCAACACGTCGACGTCGGTGGTGGGGGTCATGCTCTCTCCTCGGTTGGCTGATTCATATCGTTAGTTACGTACCCGTAAGTTTCGGCACTGTAACATCATTGGAGAGTGCCCTCCACCAAGTCTCCCCCATCGCCTCGCCTCAGTGCCGCCGAGCGGCGTGAGCAGCTGCTCGACGCCACCCGGGCGGTTGTCTCCGAGCGGGGCTTCCACGCCGTCTCGATAGAGGCCGTCTCGCGCGAGGCGGGCGTCACGCGCCCGATCGTCTACGGGCATTTCGGCGACCTCTCGGGCCTGCTCGAGGCCCTGGTGGATCGCGAGGAGGCGCGGGCCCGCAGCCAGCTCGCGGAGGTGCTGCCGGGGCCGCTCGCCGACGGCGACCCCGACGAGACCCTGCTCGCCGCCCTGGACGCCTACCTCCGCGCGGTGCGGGCCGAGCCGCACACCTGGCGGCTGGTGCTGATGCCGCAGGAGGGCGCGCCGCAGCTGCTGCGCGACCGCATCGCGCGCGGCCGCGCGAAAGTGATCGCACAGCTCGTGGAGTCGATCACCCCCGGGCTGGGGCCCGGCCGGGAGTCGCCGGACCCCGAGCTGACGGCGCTCACGTTCTCCGCGCTCTCCGACGAAGCCGCGCGGCTGCTGCTCACCCAGCCGCGGCGGTTCCCGGTCGAGCGGATCGTCGATCACGCGCGCTGGCTGCTGCAGCGGCTGGCGGGCTGACGCTCAGAGCTCGGAGCTCAAGCGGTGTCGACCGCCGCGCCCACCCGCAGCGTGCCGGGCATCATCACGTCGGCGTAGACGCCCGCGCAGGCGTCGTTGCTGCGCCCGATCTGCTTGAGGAGCTTGGGCCGGTGGTCCAACCCGCCGGGCTGGGCGTGGTTGACCATCACGCACCGCTCGCAGCGTTCGGCCACCCGCAGCCGCACGCCCTCGATCGCCAGCTCGCACCCCACCCAGGCGTCCTCCACGAAGCCTGGCGAGTCGGGCACCTCGACCACGATGTTGGGTCGCAGCCGCTGGGACTCCACCTCAGAGCCAACGTCCTCCCCCAGGCGCGCCAGGGTGGCCGAGGTCACGAGCAGGATCGGCGAGGCGTCGTGGTGGGGAGTGCGCTCCTCGCGGGCCAGCCGCCAGCCGGGCCCGGCGATGAACTGCACGGCTGCGCCCACCTCGGGGGCGTCGCCGCGCACGGGATCGCCGGCCGCCGGCACGAGCACCGGCACGTCGCCGTCCATGCGGCTGGCGTGCTCGAGGAGGCCGGGCACCTTGCGGAAGCGCCTCGAGTCCTTGCCGCTGGCCAGCTTCCCGTCCCCGTCCACGAGCGCCCACAGGCGGTCGCCCACCGGCCCGCGCGCGTTCACCTCCATGCGCTCGAGATCCTCGCCCCGCAGGGACTTCACGGGGTAGCGCCGCAGCGCCGTGACCGTGCCGAGGCTCATCCCGGTTACCAGGAGCGGGTGAGGCCGCCGTCCACCAGCAGCGACTGGCCGGTCACGTAGCTGGCCCGCTCCGAGCATAGGAAGGCCGCGGCCGCCGCGATCTCCTCCACGGCGCCCAGCCTTCCGGCCGGCACCTCCTGCGCGGCGGCCTCGTCCGCCGCCGCTCGGCCCTCGCGGCTGCCGCCCGTCACGCGGTCGGTGGCGATCCGGCCCGGGAGCACCGCGTTGATCGTCACGCCGTCACCCGCCGACTCCCGCGCGAGGTGCTTGAGGGCCGCCAGCAGGCCGGCGCGGTTGGCGTTGGAGAGCTGCAGGCCGGGGATCGGCTCACGCGCCGAGCTGGAGGAAACGGCCACCACCCGGCCGAAGCCGCGCTCGCGCATCCCGGGCAGCAGGCGCTGCAGGATCTTCATCGGCGAGATCACGAGCGTGCGGTGAGCCGCCTCCCACTGCTCCTCGGTGAATCCCAGCGGGTCGGCACCGGGCGGCGGGCCGCCGGTGTTGGCCACGTAGATGTCGATCGGCCCGAGGTCGGCCTCCACGGCGTCCAGCATCGGGCCTATGGCGTCGAGGTCATCGGAGTCGAACTCGTAGCCTCGGCCCCCGAGCGCCTCCCCCAGCTCGCGCACCTCCTCGCCGGACCTTGCGGCCACCGCCACGCGGACGCCCTCGGCCGCGAGCCCCTCGGCGATGCCGCGGCCGATCCCCCGCGATGCGCCGGTGACCAGCGCCACGCGACCGGTGAGCCCAAGTTCCATGCCGCTAAGTCTCCCGCAGCGCCGAGTCCCGCCCGGCCAGCCAGCCCTCGATCAGCCGCCGCGCGATAGCCGCGCGCGGGGGCAGCAGCAGCCGGCCGCTCTCCCCGCTTCCCTGCAGCCACACATCGCTGTCACCGTCGCCGGCCGCTGCCTGCACCTCCTCGCGTGCGAACCAGCGCACGTCTTGGAGCTCGTCGTCGATGCCGCCCAGCTCGCCGCCGGCCCACTCGCTGGTGAAGCCGAGCATCAGCGACGCCGGGAACGGCCACGGCTGCGAGCTCACGTAGGTGGGGCCGGTCACGCGCACGCCGGCCTCCTCCTGCACCTCGCGCACCACGGCCTCCTCGAGGCTTTCGCCGGGACCCACGAAGCCCGCCAGCGCCGAGTAGCGCCCCGGGGGCCAGGGCCGCTGGCGGCCCAGCAGGAGCCGGTCGCCGTCTGTGACCAGCATGATCACGACCGGATCCGTGCGCGGGTGGTCCTGAGCGCTGCAGGCCTGGCAGCGACGCGCCAGCCCGCCTTCCTGCGGCTCGGTGGCCGCACCGCAGTTCGCACAAAAGCGGTGCGTGCGGTGCCAGTTGAGAATCGCTGCCGCGTACGCTGCCAGGCCGCCGTCCTCCTGCGAGAGGGTGGTGGCCGCCTCGCGCAGCCCCAGGCGCCCCTCGGCCGGGGGCGGCGGCTCCGCGCGCCGCCCCCCCGCACCGATCATCGGGGGCCGCTCGAGAACGGGCGGCGGCGGGTCCTCGTCCACGGCGAACAGGGGACCCTGGCCGTCGAGCCCGAGCAGCACCGGCTCGGCGGACGGAGGGTCCAGCGATGCGAGCGGCGCCAGCTCCAGGCGCCCGCCGGCTACCCGCAGCCCCGGGGTGCCGGCCACCACCGCCCGGGCGGCCGGGTGCTCGCGCTGGGCCTCCAGCCAGGCCGGGTCACGCCGGCGCTTGTCGGCGACGCGGTCGAGCAGGGCGCCGGTGAAGGTGTTGGCCTCCACGACGCGCCGACGCCCGGCTCAGTCGCGCCAGTCCGGCGCGAACGGCGGGTCGAAGTTGCGCTGGCGCTGCTCGGAGAGCTCGTCGATGTGGCACTTCTCCTCGTCGGTCAGCTCCACCTCGAGCGCCGCCAGGTTCTCCCGTCGCCGGCCGGGGTCGGTCGAGCGCGGCAGCAGCACCACGCGGTCCTGCTGGGCCAGCCATGCGAGCGCCACCTGACCCGGCGTGGTGTCGTGGGCCTCGGCGATCTCCTTGAGCAACGGCTCGTCGACGAGGTCGCCGGCGCTGCCGCTCAGTGGCGCGTAAGCCTCGATCAGGAGGTCGCTCTCCGCGGCGATCTCCAGCAGCTCGTTCTGGGACAGCTTGGCGTGGTACTCCACCTGGTTGGCGAAGATCTCGGGCTCGGCCTCGAGCGCCTCGCGCAGCATGTAGCCAGGGAAGTTGCTCACGCCCAACTGCGAGATCTTGCCCTCGTCGCGCAGCTGCTTGAGCGTGTCGAGCGCGGGCTCGAGCCCGGAGCCGTTCCCCGGCGGCCAGTGCAGGAGCAGCAGGTCCACGCTGTCGAGGCCGAGCTTGCGCAGGCTGGTCTCTGCGCTCTCACGGAGGTCGTCGGGCGCGTAGTCCTCCATCCACACCTTGGTGGTCACCCAGATCTCGTCGCGGTCCACGCCGGAAGCCTCGATCCCGCGGCCGACCTCTTCCTCGTTGTCGTACATCTTGGCCGTGTCGATGTGGCGGTAGCCCGCGGCCAGGGCGTCGGCCACGGCCTCCTCGGTCTCGCCCGGGTCGATCTCGAACACGCCGAGGCCGATCGTCGGGACGGCCACGCCGCGGACGGTCTTCGTGAAGGGAGCAGGCATCAGCGAATCACTATCAGAGTGCCCTCAGGCCCGTGGTGAGCGCCGCGGCCACCACCACGCAGGCGATGATCGAGCCCGTCTTGAAGGCCACGACGCCGCCCGCGGCCACCCCCGCGGTGTCCGGTCCCACGGCCAGACGATCCCCATCCGCCAGCGCCTGGGTGACCACCAGCGCGGCCAGCAGGGCCGGCGCCAGCAGCACGACGAGGCTGGAGAACCAGTCGGGCAGCTCCCGACCGCCGAGCGCAACCGGGCCCACGCCCTTGATGGCGGCCGTGAGCAGCGCGCAGCCGCCGATCAGCGCGACGCTCGTGCTCATCTCTCCTCCGCCTTCCTGCGTGCGTCGGCGCGGGCCGAGCGGGTGAGGCCCACGAGCGCGGCCAGGCTCGCGCCGAGCACCGGCACGCCCGCGGGCGCGACCGGCACCAGGGCCAGGGCGATGGCGGCGCCCAGCGCCGCCACGCCGAGCGGCCGGCCGCCGCGGGCCTCGGAGACGAGCAGCGCGAGGAAGAAGGCCGGATAGATGGCGTCGAGGCCGAGCTGCTCTGGATCGCCGAGCACGCCTCCCCCCAGAGCTCCGATGACCGTGCCGCTCACCCACGTCACGTACTGGATCGCGCTGGACCCGAACAGCAGGTTGCGGTCGAACGTGCCGTCGCCGCGGGAGGCGAGCACCCACGACGCGTCCACGACCGTCTGGCCCTGCGCCGCCCTGCTGGCGGCGTTGCCCGGCAGCGACGGGCCGAGCGCGGCCCCCATCGCCAGGAAGCGCGAGTTCATCAGCGCGGCGGCGGCGAGCGCCGCTCCCACGCCGCCTCCACCGGCAACGATCGCGATGGCCGCGAACTGGGCCGAGCCCGCGTAGACGATTGCAGACATCACGATCGCCGCCAGCGGCGACAGACCGGCGGTGTCCGCCAGCACGCCGAAGGACATCGCGAGCAGGCCGCCGGCGATGGCGAAGGGCACCCCCGCGCGCACGCCGTCCCAGAAGGTCGGCGGGGCGTCGGGAGGTGCGGTGGGGCTCTCGGTGACGGCCACCAGGCGAGACTAGTGGCGCCCCGTCGGCTAGCGGTTTCGGTTTCTAACGGCCGGCATCAGCCCGGCTGATAGGTGCTCGCTAATCTCGTTCGTGTGAACTCCGATCGCACACAGGCCTACGGGCGCGTCGTCAAGGCCCTCGACGACCTCTCCGAGAGCAAGCTCCATCCCGACGAGCAGCAGATCGTCCGCGAGGCGGCCGACTCCCTGCTGTTCTGCGAGGACATGGCCAAGGACCCCGCCGCCGAACTGGCCCTCGGCGAGCTCTACGAGCTCTCCGACCGGCTGGTGGAGAGCGACCGGATGTCGTCTGAGGGCACGCTGCGGCTCACGGCCGACGTGGAGGCCTGCGGGCCGCTGGCGTCATCCGTGGTCTAGCTGGGCGCCGATGAACTCGTAGTGGGCGGGATCCAGCTCCCGCGTCTTCTCCTCGTACTCGCGCATCGAGCCCGGCCAGTTGGCCACGATCCGCCCGCTGTCGTCGCGGTACCACGAGTCGCAGCGGATCCAGGCGGTGCCCGCGAAGCGCGACTGCACCTCGCGGTCGCTGGCCGCCTCGACCTCGCGACGCACCTCGATCGCGTCGGCCCCGCGCGCGTCCAGCTGCTGTAGCGCCTGGCGCAGGTAGCGGGCCTGCAGCTCCAGGTAGAAGATGATCGAGCCGCCCGAGGTGTTCGTGTTCGGCCCGTACATCACGAACATCGACGGGAAGCCGGGCACGGTCATCCCGAGGTGCGCGTGGGCGCCGCCGGCCCATTCGTCGCGCAAGTCCCGGCCCTGACTGCCGGTGATCTCCATCGGGAACATGAAGTCGTTGGTGCGGAAACCCGTGCCGTAGATCAGGCAGTCCGCCTCGTGCAGCCGGCCGTCGGCGGTGACCACCCCTTCTTCCCTGATCTCGGTGATGTCATCGGTGACCAGATCGACGTCGGGGCGCGCCAGCGCGGGGAAGAAGTCCGAGCTGAACAGCACGCGCTTGCAACCGAACGTGTAGTCCGGCCACACCTTGCGCCGCAGCTCGGGGTCGCGTAGCTGCCAGCGCATGAACGCGGCGGAGCGCCAGCCGAGCAGGCGGCCGAGCGTGTTCGGGTGGCGGATGGCCTGCGTGAGCAGCTCGCAGTAGAAGAACATGTACATCCGCCGCGCGGCCTGGACGCCGGGCACACGCTTGATGATCGCCTTCAGCCCGCGCGGATAGGCACGGTTCTTGCGCGGCACGAACCAGTTGCCCGTGCGCTGGAAGACCGTGAGTCGCTCGGCCTGCTCGGCCACCACGGGCACGAACTGCACGGCGCTGGCGCCGGTACCGATCACGGCCACGCGCTTGCCGCGCAGGTCGTAGTCGTGGTCCCATAGCGCGGAGTGGAATGTGTGCCCGGCGAACCGGTCGGCTCCCTCGATCCGCGGGAAAGAGGGCTGGTGAAGCTGGCCGGTGGCGAGAACGAGCGCGTCGGCCTCGCGGCTCGCGCCCTCCGCGGTGGTCACCGTCCAGCGCCGCGCCTCGTCGTCCCAGGAGCACGAGGTGACCGTGCTCGACCCCGCGACCAAGCGGTCCACACCGTGGTCGCGGGCAACGCCGTTCAGGTAGTCGAGGATCTCCTGCTGGGGCGAGCACAGCCGCGACCAGTCGCGCCGCTGGGCATACGAGAACGAGTAGAGGTGGCTCGGCACGTCGCACGCCGCGCCGGGATAGGTGTTGTGGAACCACGTGCCGCCGGGCTCGGGCGCGCGCTCGAGGATCGTGATGTCGGTGATCCCGTGCCGCTGCAGCTCGATCGCGGCCGCGATCCCACCAAAGCCCGCCCCGACGATGACCACCTTCGAAGGCATGGCGAGGCAGGTTAAAGGCCCGGGCATATGCTCCGCGGATGGCGGAGTCGAGCTTCGACTACATCGTCGTGGGGGCGGGGTCGGCCGGCTGTGTGCTGGCCAACCGGCTGTCGGAGGACCCGTCCACGCGGGTGCTGCTGCTCGAGGCCGGCGGCCGCGACCGCAGCCTGAACATCAAGATCCCGGCCGCCTTCGCCAACCAGTTCCACACCAAGCTCGACTGGGACTTCTACACCGAGCCCGAGCCCCACGTGGACAACCGCGAGCTGTACATCCCGCGCGGCAAGAGCCTCGGCGGCTCGAGCTCGATGAACGCGATGCTCTACGTGCGCGGCCGGCCGCTGGACTACGACCTGTGGGAGGCGCAGGGCGCGCCCGGTTGGGGCTGGGACGACGTTCTGCCCTACTTCATGCGCTCCGAGGACAACGCTCGCGGGGAGTCGGAGTTCCACGGCGCGGGCGGACCGCTGCGCGTGTCCGAGCAGCGTTCCCCGCGGCCGATGAACCGCCGCTTTCTCGACGCCAGCGAGGCCGCCGGGATTCCGCGGTCCCACGACTACAACGGGCCGGAGCAGGACGGCGCGGCCATGTTCCAGGTGACCCAGCACAACGGCAAGCGCTGGAGCGCCGCCGACGGCTACCTGCGTCCCGTGATGGACCGGCCCAACCTTCAGGTGCGCACCGGCGCCCAGGTAAGGCGGGTGGAGCTCGAGGGCGGGCGCGCCATGGGCGTCCGTCTCGGCGGCCGATTCGGCCGCGAGGAGTTGGTGCGCGCCGAGCGCGAGGTGATCCTCAGCGCCGGCTCGATCCAGTCGCCCCAGCTGCTGCTGCTGAGCGGCGTCGGCGCCGCTGACCAACTGCGCTCCGCGGGCGTGGAGGTCCGCCACGACCTCCCCGGCGTGGGCCACAACCTGCAGGACCACCCGTTCGTGACGGTGCTGTTCTCGGTGCGCGACAAGGAGACCCTCTACGGCGCCGACAAGCCCAAGCACCTCGCTGAGTGGATGCTGCGCCGAAGCGGGCCGCTCACCTCCAGCGTCGCCGAGGTGGTGGCGTTCGTGCGCACGCGCGCCGGCCTGCCGGCGGCTGACGTCCAGTTCCACATGGGCGCCGCCTACTACGAGGACCACGGCGCGGAGGAGTACGACGACCACGCCATGGTGATCGCGCCGGTGCTCGTCTCGCCCCAGGCGCGGGGGCAGGTGTGGCTGCGCTCGGCCGACCCGGCTGCCAAGCCGCGGATCATCACCAACACGCTGTCCGAGCCCGACGACGTGAGCTCGCTGGTGGCGGGCATGGAGCTGGCCCGGGAGATCGCCGCCCAGCCCCAGCTGCGCGAGATCGTGACCAGCGAGATGAAGCCGGGAGCAGGGGTCACCGACCGCGCCGACCTCGAGGCCGACCTGCGCCGGCGGCTGATGCTGATCTACCACCCGGTGGGCACGTGCCGGATGAGCGACGACGGCGAGGACGCGGTGGTGGACAGCCAGCTGCGCGTGCACGGCATCGAGGGGCTGCGGGTGATCGACGCCTCGGTGATGCCGGTGATCCCGGGCGGCAACACCAACGCGGCGACGGTCATGGTGGCCGAGCGCGGCGCCGACCTGATCCGCGGGCGGGTGTCAGCCCCCGTGGCCGCCTGACCGGTCGTGAACCACCACCGCGAGGGCAGCGGCCCGGCCCTGATCCTGATCCACGGGATCGGGCACCACTGGCAGGGCTGGAGGCCGGTGATCGACCGGCTGGCGCCCGAGTTCGACGTGATCGCGTCCGACTCGCCGGGCTTTGGGCGTTCAGCGCCGCTGCCCGCGGCGGTCGATCCGACCGTCGACGCCTACACCGATGCGTTCGAGCGCTTCTTCGCCGAGCTGGGTCTCGACCGCCCACACGTGGCGGGCAACTCCATGGGCGGGGGGATCGGCCTCGAGCTGGCGCGCCGCGGCGCGGCGCGTTCGGTGACGGCGATCTCGCCGGTGGGGTTCTGGACCGACCGCGAGCGGCGCTACTGCCAGCTCACCCTCTCCTCGCTCGCCACCCTTCCGGCCGCGGGGCACCCGCTGGTCAAGGCGCTGGCCGCCACGATGCCCGGCCGGATGGCCCTGTTCTCGCAGCTGTTCGCCCACCCCGAACGCATACCGGCCGACGAGACGGTGTCGATGCTGGAGGACGCCTGGGCGGCGCCCGCGTTCGCCGGCGCGCTCGCGGCGTTCGACCGCTACCGCTTCACCGATCCCGAGCAGCTGCGCGGCGCCGAGGTGACCGTGGCATGGGGAAGGCACGACCGGCTGCTGCTCTACGGGCGCCAGGC
>DASROS010000085.1:0-41902 GCA_035646775.1 Thermoleophilaceae bacterium
CGTCCTCGATCAACTCGTCGCCGAACGTGCGTCCGAGCACCCTGGCCATGTTGCGGTAGTCGGTGACGGTCGTTGGCTTGCATGCTCGCTCGTGCTCGACGTAGCGCAGGAACTCCTCGGCCGCCTCAGTGAACGTAGTGCCCGTCCTCACCATGCCCGCCAGCTCGCCCCGGCGCGCCGAAGCGAGGGTTTCGTCCAGCCATGCCTCGGCGGTGCGCTTGGTCACGAAGCCCGCCGCTGGACGACCACGAGACGTCCACGCGGGCCCGAGCTTCTTCTGGACCTGGCGGCCGTCAGGAAGCCGGTACTTCGCGTACCAGACCGGCCCGCGTGTGCGTTCCGCTCGGAATACGTGGCCGCTTATCGGCCGCTCCAAGACCCTCGCCATACCGACAACCTACAGCAATCTCGGGACATATTCGGGACATACTTTGCGAAAGGCCATCTCAGCCAACCGCAGAATATGCCTCTGTACAGCGCTTTCCTAGTGGGCCGGCCAGGACTCGAACCTGGGACCTACGGATTATGAGTCCGCTGCTCTGACCAACTGAGCTACCGGCCCTAGAGCGAAATCTACGGGTCGAACGGCCGACCAGGGACCACCAGGGGTCCACGCGCGCCTCACGCCACCCTCCTGACGGTTCTCACGCACCTGCTGCACCTGGGCCTCAGCGCCGGCCCTCAAGTGGGCAAGACTGTGCGGATGGGACCTCTTGTGCGGGTGAAGAGGAGACGTGGCGTGAGGGCCAAGGAGGGGGCCGAGATGCGCTACTGGCGGGGCCGCGTAGACGCCGAAGGGGATCTGGCCAACGGCCACTACCAGGCGGCGTTCTGCGACCGGTACGGGCTCGACCCGTCTGGGCGTACCTTCGCCCCGAGCGCCGGGCGGCCGCCGCTAGCGCCTGAGCGCGGCGTTCACCGCCCGCTCCAGCTCGGTCGCACTAAAGGCGCCCTCCAGCCGGGCGGCCACCTTCCCGGAGCGATCCACCGCGAAGGCCCATGGCTCGGTGGGCAGCTTCCAGGACAGCACCTGGGGCCGGAAGCCCTTGTCCACCTCGTTGTCGTTATAGATCTCCTGGTGGACGAACTTGACGTCGCCGCCGCGGGACGCCTTCACCTGCTCGGCCACGTCCACCACCGGGCCGCACACGCGGCTCTGACACAGCTCAGGGGTGGCGAACAGAAGGATCACCGGCTCCTTGCCGACCACATCGGCGAAGTTCACGTCGTGCATGGAGGAGGGCGGCTCGCGGGTGTCGATGCGCCGGATGTCGCCGCCCACCTCCGCGGCTGTGGGGGTGTGGATCGACGGCGCGCTTTCGCCCACCTCCGGGACGGCTCCGTCCGCGTTCACCGTGAGGCCCGCGCTGGTGGCGGTCGCGGTGACGAGGCGGTCATCCAGGCGCGCCACGCCGAGAATGTCGTAGCGCCCCGCCCTGGGCAGATCCAGCCGCGCCACGTAGAGCGACTGCGCGGCGTCGGGGTCCGAGGAGACAGAGCGGCTCTGGAACTGGGGCTTGACCTCCAGCGACTCATACCGGGCCACGAACGGGCCGTGCGCGGGCCCGCCTCCTGCGGGGGCCACGTAGATGCCCACCGGGGCGTCGGCGATCTGCGCCCGGGCGCGGTCGAACAGGCCGAAGCCGAAGCGGTTTGCGCCCGGCTCGAACTGCGAGACCGCGGGCACGAGCACAGGACCCTCGCCGCCCAGCTTCTTCCTCAGGTCCGCGATCGAGCGGCCCTTGGACTTGGGGAAGTCCGCCGGTGTTGCCGGCCGCACCGGCGCGGCCATGTCGTCCCCGTCCACCCCGCCGCAGCCTGCGCCCAGCGCGACGACCAGCACCACACCGGCCAGCGCCAGGATCCGCTTCGCCGATCTCCAGGTCACCGCACCAAGCGTACGAAAC
Organism: Thermoleophilaceae bacterium; assembly: GCA_035646775.1. GTDB lineage: Bacteria > Actinomycetota > Thermoleophilia > Solirubrobacterales > Thermoleophilaceae > JAAYBF01. The sequence goes on from DASROS010000085.1 coordinate 1,908, forward strand.
CCCACCGGCCGGGGCGCCGGCCGCCCCGGCGGTCGGGGTAGGGTTCGCGGCGTCCGGTTGGCACAGAGAGAGGGAGAGCATTGGCGGAGCGCGCAGCACTCATCACCGGCGGTTCCAGCGGGATCGGCCTGGCCGTGGCCCGGATGCTGGGCCAGGAGGGCTACGGCGTGACCGTGTCCGCCCGGCGGCCCGAGAAGCTCGAGGCCGCCGCCGAGGAGTTGCGTGGCGAGGGCATGGAGGTCGAGTCGGTGCCGACCAACATGGTCGAGGAGCAGGAGATCAAGGACCTGGTATCAGCCCATCGCGAGCGCTTCGGACGCCTGGACGTGCTCGTGAACAACGCCGGCGTGGGCATCGGCGGCCCCGTGGCCGAGCACGAGACCAAGAAGCTGGACATGCAGATCAGCGTGAACCTCCGCGCGGTCTACCTCACCACGCGAGAGGCACTGCCCATGCTGAAGGAGGCCGGCGGCGAGCACGGCAAAGCGCTGATCGCCAACACCGCGTCCATCGCCGGCAAGCACGGTGAGGGCTGGCTGGCCGCCTACTCCGCCACCAAGGCGGGTGTTGTGGGCCTGACCCAGGCCCTGCACAAGGAGCACGGCAAGGACGGCATCCAGGCCACCGCTCTGTGCCCGGCGTTCGTGGCCACCCCGATGACCGATTGGGTGGACGGCGTGCCCAAGGAGGAGATGATCCAGCCCGAGGACATCGCCGAGGCGGTGCGCTACCTGCTGCGCACCACGCCCGCGTGCATGGTGCCGGAGATGCAGTTCATCCGGCCGGGGGACGGCCTGTAGTTCTCGGCGCCTTCCAGCTGCTCAAGCGCATCCACGAGCTCCGGCGCCGGCGCGTCGTGCTCCTCGCGCACCGCGCGGTGCACCTGGGCGTCGCGATGGTCGGCGATCGCCTCACCGAGCGCCCCCTCCCCGCAGCTGGACTCGAGGGCGATGCTGGACTCGAGCATGGTGATCAGCGTGCGCAGCTCGCGCTCGGAGGCCGGGCGGGCGCCCTCGACCGCGCCGGTGTAGCGGTCCCATGCGTGTGCGAAGCCGGCAAAGCTCGTGCGGCCGCCGTTTCGGTGCGCGGCCAGCATCGGGCACATCCCGCCATCGGGGCCGGTGTAGGCGCCGACGATGATCGAGTTGCGCTGCACCGCGTCGAGCATCGCCTCGCGCGTCTCGAGCGGCATGCAGTCGATGGCGGTGCGCAGCTGGCGTGCCGGTCCGCGTCGTCTCACTCAGTCGCTCTCTTCCATGGGTGACATACGATCCCCGCCCCCGCGGGTCCGGCCAGGGTAGGCGGGGGTGTCGAGCACTTCAAGAATCTCCTCCTGGCTGAGAGGAAGGTTGCATGCGCCTGGGTCTGCACGTGGGGTACTGGGGGCTCGGCCTCACCGCCGGGCAGCAGCTGGAGATCGTGCGCGAGGCGGAGTCCGCGGGCTTCGACTCGGTCTGGGCCGCGGAGGCCTACGGCTCCGGCAAGGCGCTCAAGCTCACGATCGGACCGGTGCAGGAGCGGATCCCCATATACATCGCCGCGATCGGGCCGAAGAACACCACGCTCACCGGCGAGATCGCCGACGGCTGGCTGCCCACCTTCTTCTCCCCCGAGCACGTGGGCGAGTTCCGCGAGCTGCTCGAGGAGGGCGCGGCGCGGGCCGGTGACGACAAGGCGATCGACGAGTCGTTCGACATCGCGCCCAACGTGAACGTCTCGATCGACGACGACGTGGAGCGCGCCCGGGACGCCATGCGGCCGCTGCTCGCGCTCTACGTGGGCGGCATGGGCTCGAAGGACAAGAACTTCTACAACGCGCTGGTGCGCCGCTACGGGTTCGAGGAGGCCGCCGAGGAGGTGCAGAACCTCTACCTCGACGGCAAGAAGGACGAGGCCGCCGCCGCGCTGCCCGCCGAGCTGATCGACCGCGTGTCGCTGTGCGGCCCCAAGGAGCACGTGGCCGAACGGCTGGAGGTCTACCGCGATGCCGGGGTGGGCACGCTGGTGTGCTCGCCGATGGCCTTCGAGCCCGAGGGCCGCAAGCGCATGATCCGCGAGCTGGCGGAGCTGGTCTGACGGCGCCGTCGCGGCGGTTCCTGCTCGCCGCCTTCGGCGACCCGGGGCACGCGTTTCCCGCCATAGCCCTGGGCCGCGCGCTGGTGGGCCGCGGCCACGACGTGACCCTGCAGACGTGGTCGCGCTGGCAGGAGGAGGTAGAGCGCGAGGGAATGGCCTTCGCCCCCGCCCCCGAGTACGAGGTGTGGCCGCGAAGCCGCCGCCTCACCCCCTACCAGGCCGCCGTGCGGGCAGCGCACGAGACCGTGCCGCTGATCCGCGAGCTGGACCCCCACGCCGTGGTGGTCGACATCCTCACCGTGGCCGGCAGCCTGGCTGCCCAGATGGAGGACCGGCGCTGGGCCACGCTCATCCCCCACGTCCTGCCGGTGGGCGGGCCCGGAATGCCCCCCTATTCCGTGGGCGCGCGGCTGCCGCGCACTCGGCTCGGGGCGATGGGCTGGGGTGTGCTCGACCCGCTACTGCGCGGCGGCGCCGAGCGCGGCCGGCGCGAGCTCAACGGAGCCCGCGAGCGCGTGGGGCTCCCGCCGCTCGATCACGTGCACGGAGGGATCTCGCGCCAGCTGGCGCTGGTGGCCACCTTTCCGCAGCTGGAGTACCCCCGCCACGACCGCGATCCGTCGGTGCGCGTGACGGGCCCGCTGCTGTGGGAGCAGCCGTTCGAAGAGGCCGGGGTGCCGCCGGGCGACGAGCCGCTGGTGCTGGTGGCGCCCAGCACCTCGCAGGATCCCGAGCACCGCATGCTGCGGGCGGCGCTGGACGGCCTCGCGCACGAGCCCGTCCGCGTGCTGGGGACCACGAACCGGCGCCCGCCTTCATCGCCGTTGGACATTCCCGCCAACGCCCGCGTGGTGGACTGGGTGTCCTACGCGCGCACGATGCCGCGCTGCGCCGCCGTGGTTTGCCATGCGGGCCACGGCACGGTGGCGCGGGCGCTGGCCAGCGGCGTGCCCGTGGTGGGCTGTCCGGCCGCGGGCGACATGGCCGAAAACGCGGCCCGGCTCGCATGGTCGGGCTGCGGGGTCTCGCTGCCGCGGCGGCTGGTCACGCCGCGCGGCGTGCGGCTGGCGGTGCGCAAGCTGCTGGCTGATGAGAGCTATGCGGAGCAGGCGGCGCGGCTACGCGCCTGGAGCGAGCGTCATGATGGGGGTCAGGTGGCCGCTGGTGCCCTGGAAGATCTGGTCAACTCGAACTAGCCGTATGTGGCATCAAAGCCTCGGAATACCGTCCGACTCCAGTGCGAACATGTGTTCGTGGATCGCCTGGTGCTAGAAGGCTTGCTCCAGGAAGGTCTATCCCTCTCGCAGATCGGAAGCCAGCTGGGTAAGGATCCGACGACCGTCAGCTATTGGGTCCGCAAGCACGGCCTCCAAGCGAACGGGCACGCCAAGCATGCGCCGCGAGGCGGCATCGCACGCGAGCAACTCGGGGCCCTGGTGCGCCGCGGCCTTACACGGAGGGAGATCAGCCTCGAACTCGGATGCAGCACGTCGACTGTCGCGCACTGGCTCAACAGGCACGGGCTGAAAACCGAACGGGCTCGACAGGCTTTCGCGAGCTGCGGGCCCCGCGAGGCGACGGGGCGCTGCCGCACCCATGGCGAGACGACCTTTGTGCGCGAGGGCCGAGGCTACTACCGGTGCAAGGCCTGTCGAAAGCAACGTGTCATCGAGTGGCGGCAAAGAGCCAAGCGCAGGCTCGTCGCCGAGGCTGGCGGACGGTGCCGCCTCTGCGGATACAACCGCTATCCCGGCGCTTTGCACTTCCATCACGTCGATCCGACGCTCAAGGAGTTCGCGCTTGCCCAGCGCGGGCTGACCAAATCGATCGCGAGATTGAGGGCTGAGGCGTCGAAGTGCGTGCTTCTGTGTTCTAACTGCCACGCCGAGGTGGAGGCCGGTATCGTCGGCTTGCACCCGCCCCCGTGACTCGGTGGCAAGTGCCTCATGAGGTGCGGAGTAGCTCAATGGAAGAGCGGCGCCCTGTTAAGGCGACGGTTGTGGGTTCGAGTCCCACCTCCGCAGTTCCCGCAGGGGTTCCCCTCGCCTACCCCTCCTCCGCCATCCCCTCCAGCCGCTCCGCCCGCCCCGAGCGCTTGAGCAGCTGCAGCGTCTTGACCTCGATCTGGCGCACCCGCTCGCGCGTGAGTCCCACGTGCTTGCCGATCTCCTCCAGGGTCATGGGCCCCTCGGGGTCCACGCCGTAGCGCAGCTCGATCACGCGCCGCTCCCGGAACGGCAGGGTGGCTAGCACCTCCTGCACGTGGGTTTCGCGCATCACCTTGGCCACCTGCTCGTCGGGCCGGTCCAAGGCATCGTCGGAGAGGAAGTCACCCATCTGGGCTGAGCCCTCCTCCGCCCCACGCACGGGCGCCTCCAGCGAGACGGGCTCCTGGCCGATCTTGATCAGCTCCTCCACCTTGTGGACCTCCATGTCCAGGACCTTGGCCAGCTCCTCAGGGGTGGGGTCGCGCTCGAACTGCTGGGAGAGCTGGCGGCGCGCAGCGGCCAGCCGGTTCATCCGCTCGACCATGTGGACGGGAATGCGGATGGTCCGCGACTGGTCGGCCAGCGCGCGGGTCATCGACTGGCGGATCCACCAAGTGGCGTAGGTGGAGAACTTGAAGCCGCGCCGCCAGTCGAACTTCTCCACGGCGCGGATGAGGCCCATGTTGCCCTCCTGGACGAGGTCGAGCAGCGTGAGCCCACGGCCCTGGTACTTCTTGGCCACCGAGACCACGAGGCGCAGATTGGCCTCGATCAGCGCGTTCTTGGCGGCCATGTCGTGCTGCTCGACGCGCTTGGCCAGGCGGATCTCGTCGCCCTTGGTGAGCAGCCGCACCCGTCCGATGTTGTGGAGGTAGAGGCGCACGGCGTCCTCCACCCCGCCCTCGGGCTCGGCCACCGGGACACCCGCAGTGACCACGCCTCCCTCGTCGAACTGCTCGTAAGGGTCGCCGGAGGGCGGACCGCCGGAGGGCTGCTCGCCCGCAACGGCGACTTCCGGCTCGGCGGCCTCGGCTCCCGGATCCTTCTCCGCCTCCACGGGTTCCTTCCCGGACGGCTCGCTCACGTGGCCTGCCCCATCACGGAGTCCATCTCGTTGCGCACGCGCTGCTTGTCGGCGGACAACTCCATCTGGCGTGGGCGGTTGCCATCTCTACCTGCCTGACGCAGCTCGCGCTCGATCCGCCGGCTCTCCAGGGCCAGGAAGCTGAGACGCACCGAGCTTTCGCTCACCTCGTGATCGAGGTCCGCGTGCAGAAAGACGCCCGCAACGAGCTCGCGCAGCTCGGTGTCGTCGCCGGGCAGGCTCTCGAGGGGGTCGTCGAAGTGCTCGGCCAGGTACTCGCCGGCCCGTCGCGTGAGCGCGGATGAGAAGTGGCCCTCCTGCAGGCGGGCCAGGTACTCGCGGCCGAGCGGCCCCGAGGCCAGGCACATGCCGAGAAACACGCGCTCGGCCTCCAGCGACGCCGCCCCGGGGCCGGCCGGGGCAGGGGCGCGCACCGGTGGCGAGCCCTGCTCGTGCTCGGTGCCCGGATCCTCCGGCCCGGCGGCCCGCCGGGCCGGTGCCGCCGGCCGCGGCCGAGCCGCGACCGCTCCTGATGTCACGTAGTCCGCCGGGACGTCCAGCCCGTCGGCCACCAGACCGACGAGGTGGTCGCGGCGAGCGCTGCGCTCCGGCGCCTGCGCGATCAACGAGCGCGCCTGCGCCAGCGCCCTGTCTCTGCCCTCGGGGCTGTCGCGATCGGCATCGGCAAGAACTCTTCCGACAGCGAACTCAAGCACAGAGAGGGCCTTCCCGAGCCTCGTCCCCACCCCCTCGCGGCCCTCGGCGGCCGCAAGGTCCGCGGGATCCGAGCCCTCAGGCAGCTCCACCACCCGCAGCTCCAGCTGGCGCTCCTCGGCCATCCGGGCCACCCGCAGCATCGCCTCCTGCCCCGAGCTGTCCGCGTCGAGCGCCAGAAAGATGCGTCCGTCCTGGCCCACCGCGCGCGCCAGCTCGGCCAGCTGGTCGCCCGTGAAAGCCGTGCCCATGATCGCTACCGCCTCCTCGACCCCGGCCTGGTGGAGCGCGAGGACATCGGTGTAGCCCTCCACCACCACCGCGCGCCGTTCGCGCGAGATCGCAGGGCGGGCCTGGTCGATCCCGAACAGATGGCGGCCCTTGTGGTAGAGCTCGCCCTCGGCGGTGTTGAGGTACTTCGCCCCCTGCTCGGAGCGCATGGCGCGCGCGCCGAAGCCCAGCACCCGGCCGCGGGAGTCGGCAAGCGGGAACGTGATCCGCTCGCGGAAACGGTCGAACACCCGGCCTCCCTGGCTGCGCTGCGCCAGCCCGGCGGCGTGCAGCTCCTGCTCGGTGAAGCCGTCGCGGCGGGCGCCGGTGAGCAGCCTGTCCCAGGCCGACGGCGCGTACCCCACGCGAAAGGCGCGCAGGACGTCCTCCGACAGCCCGCGCCCGGACAGGTAGTCGCGCGCCCGGCGCGCCTCCGTGGAGTCCCACAGGTAGGTGGCGTAGAAGCCCGCGGCTCTGTCGAGCAGCCCGAGCAGGCGCTCGCGGCGCTTGCGGCGCTCCTCCTCCTGGGGGTCCTCGCGCTCGCGCTTGAGCTCCACCCTGTAGCGGTCGGCAAGCTGCTCCACGGCCTCGGCGAAGTCCAGCGCCTGGGTCTCGCGCACGAAGGTGATCGGATCCCCGCCCTTGTGGCAGCCGAAGCAGTAGTAGAGCTTCTCGCGCGGGTCCACGGTGAACGAGGGGGTGCGCTCCTCGTGGAACGGGCACAGCCCCACCCACCGCGAGCCGCGCTGGCGCAGGTCGGTGCGCTGGGAGACCAGCTCCACGAGGTCGATCGCGTCGCGCAGGCGCTCGATCGAGTCCTGGGTGTAGCGCGCCACGCCCTAGAACCCCTGAGGCACACTCAGGTCGGAGAAGGCGCGGATGGCGTAGCGGTCGGTCATGCCGGCCAGGTAGTCCACCACCCGCTCGTGCTCGGACGCGTCGGGATCGGGGGAGGGCGGCGGCACTGAGGCGTAGTGGTCGAACAGCGTGCGCAGCATCCGCTCGATCCGGTCGCGGTCGCTCTGGGCGCTCGGCCCGAGGTACACGCGCTGGAACATGAACTTGCGCAGCCGCAGCATCGCGCCGCCCACGTCGTCGCCCTGGACGATGTCGTCGGCGTCGGCGGACCGCTCGAGCAGGTCGTTCACCAGCGTTTCGATCCGGTCCGTCCCTGTCGAGCCGAGCACCTCGATCTCGGCCGCCGGCAGGTCATCCTCGCCGATCACCCCGGCCCGGAGCGCGTCGTCGATGTCGTGGTTGATGTAGGCGATGCGGTCCACCACGCGCACGATCTTGCCCTCCAGGGTGGCGGGAGGCTCGGGACCGGTGTGGCGCAGGATGCCGTCGCGGACCTGCTCGGTGAGGTTCAGGCCCTGCCCGTCGCGCTCCAGGCGCTCGACCGTCCGCAGCGAGTGGTGGTTGTGGCGAAAGCGCACCCCGTAGCGGTCGGTGAGCCGCTCGTCCAGAACGGCCTCGCCGATGTGCCCGAACGGCGGGTGGCCCAGGTCGTGGCCCAGGCCGATCGCCTCGGTGAGGTCCTCGTTGAGCCGCAGCGCCCGGGCCACGTTGCGCGCGATCCCGCACGCCTCCAGCGTGTGGGTGAGCCGCGTGCGGTAGTGGTCGCCCTCGGGGGCGATGAACACCTGCGTCTTGTGCTTGAGCCGGCGGAAGGCCTTTGAGTGCACGATCCGGTCGCGGTCGCGCTGGAACGGCGTGCGGTGCGCCGAGTCCTCCTCCGCTCGCTCGCGCAGAGCCGGATACGACGGCGTGCCCGCCTCGGACAGCCAGTTCTCCTCGGCACGGGCGATGCGCGCGGCGAAGTCACTCCCTCCCATGCGCAGCTCGCCCGCTTTCACGCACCCATTGTCGCAAGCGAGCGGTCAGCGGCGAGGGAGGCCCGTCAGTCCGAGGCTTCCGTGATCGCGGCCTGAGCGGCGGCCACACGCGCGATGGGGACGCGGTAGGGCGAGCAGCTCACGTAGTCCAGCCCCGCCATGTGGAAGAACGCCACCGAGTCCGGGTCGCCGCCGTGCTCACCGCAGATGCCGAGCTTGAGGGTGGGGTTTTGCTCGCGGCCCACCCACGCCGCGAGGCGCACCAGCCACCCCACGCCCGCGTCGTCGATCGTCTCGAAGGGGCTGCGGTCCACGATCTTGCGCTCCATGTAGCGGTTCAGGAAGCCGCTTTCCACGTCGTCACGCGAGAAGCCCAGGGAGGTCTGGGTGAGGTCGTTGGTGCCGAACGAGAAGAAGTCGGCCACCGAGGCGATCCGGTCGGCCACGAAGCAGGCCCGCGGCAGCTCGATCATCGTGCCCACGTGCACGTGCAGGTCGGCGCCGTTCTCCTCCTCGATCACGCGGTCCACCAGCCCGCGCATCAGCTCGAGCTCCCGCTCGTAGGCCACCAGCGGGATCATGATCTCGATCTGCGGTGCCTCCCCGGAGCCCTTCTTCGCCGCCAGGCCGGCACGCACGATCGCTCGCACCTGCATCTCGTAGACCTCCGGGTGCAGGATCCCCAGCCGCACGCCGCGCGTGCCGAGCATCGGGTTGGTCTCAGCCAGCTCGTGCACGCGGTCCAGCGTCTCCTGCATCTGCTCCACCTCGTCCGAGCCCTCCCCGCGAGCGTGCTCCAGGTCGGCGGCCAGCTCCTCGCCACTCGGCAGGAACTCGTTCAGCGGCGGGTCGAGCAGCCGGATCGTGACCGGCAGGCCGCTCATCGCCTCGAACAGGCCCTCGAAATCCTCCTGCTGAAGCGGCAGCAGCGCGTCCAGGCAATCGCGCCGGTCCTCCTCGGACTCGGCCATGATCATCGCCCGCATCTTGGGCTGGCGGTCGGACTCCATGAACATGTGCTCGGTACGGCACAGCCCGATGCCCTCCGCGCCGAACTCGCGCGCCTTCCTGGAGTCCTCGGGAGTGTCGGCGTTGGTGCGCACGCCGAGCTTTCGCAGCTCGTCGGCCCACAGCAGCACCTGCTCGAACTGCTCGCTCACCTCGGCGGCCTGAAGCGGCACCTCGTCGGCTGTCACCAGGCCACGGCTGCCGTCGATCGCGATCACGTCGCCCTCCGACAGCTCGGCGTCGCCCGCGCGCACCGTCTTGGCCTTGACGTCGATGTCCAGGGCTCCCGCGCCCGCCACGCATGGCTTGCCCATGCCCCGGGCCACCAGCGCCGCGTGGCTGGCCTTGCCGCCCTCGCTGGTGAGGATCCCCGTGGCGGCGTGGAAGCCGCCCACGTCGTCGGCCTCGGTGAAGGGGCGCACGAGGATCACGTCGCGCCCGTCCTCGCCCGCCTTCACGGCGTCCTCGGCCGTGAACACGATCTCGCCACGCGCCGCGCCCGGAGAGGCCGCCACACCCTCGGCGATCACGTCGAACTCCGCATCGGGCGCGAAGTGCGGATGCAGAAGCGCGTCGAGCGTGTTGGGGTCGATCGTCATCAGCGCCGCGTCGCGCTCGAGCAGCCCCTCCCCGACGGCGTCCACCGCGAAGCGCACCGCGGCCTGCGCGGGCCGCTTGGCGTTGCGCGTCTGGAGCATGTAGAGGCTGCCCTCCTCCACCGTGAACTCGGTGTCCTGCATGTCCCCGTAGTGCTGCTCCAGCTCCCGAAGGATGTCCATCAGCTCGCCGAAGGCGTCGGGCATCCCGTCTTTCATCTCGTGCAGGTCGCGCGGAGTGCGCACGCCCGAGACCACGTCCTCTCCCTGGGCGTTGGGGAGGAAGTCGCCCGACGGGGTGGACTCGCCGGTCACCTCGTCGCGTGAGAAGGCCACGCCGCTGCACGAGGTGTCGCCCTTGTTGCCGAACACCATCTGCTGCACGTTCACCGCGGTACCCCAGTCGTCGGGGATGCGGGTGATCCGCCGGTACTCCACGGCGCGGTCGCCCTGCCAGGAGTCGAACACCGCCCGGATCGCCTGCTCGAGCTGCTCGCGCGGGTCCTGGGGGAAGTGCTCGCCGGTCTTGTCCTTGAACAGGCCCTTCAGGTCATCCGTGAGCGCCCTGAGGTCGTCCACGCCGAGTTCGGTGTCCTCCTCGACGCCCGCCTCCTTCTTGCGTGCCTTGATCGTGTCCTCGATCTCCTCGCCGGGAAGGCCGCGGCAGACGTTGCCGAACATCTGCACAAAGCGCCGGTAGGAGTCCCAGGCGAAGCGCTCGTTGTCGGTGGCCTTCGCCAGCCCCTGCACCGACTCGTCGTTGAGCCCCAGGTTCAGGACGGTGTCGAGCATCCCGGGCATCGACTCCCGCGCGCCGGAGCGCACCGACACGAGCAGCGGGTCGTCGCTGTCGCCGAGCCTCTTCTCGGCTTGCTGCTCGAGCTGCTCCAGCGCCTCGTCCACCTGCTCCTGCAGCCCGTCGGGGAATTCGCCGTCGCCCTCCATGTAGGCCACGCAGGCCTCGGTGGTGATCGTGAAGCCCGCGGGCACCCGGTCGGCGCCGAGCACACGCGTCATCTCGGCCACGTTTGCGCCCTTGCCGCCGAGCAGGTCGCGCATGTCCCTCGAGCCCTCGGAGAACGCGTAGACGAGCTGGGTTGCGGCGGCGGCCTCCAACAGGAGTCGAAGTCTAATCCCGCGAACCGGGACACTGTCCTGCGTGGAGATCCTGCTGGCCCGACACGGGGAGACCGACTGGAGCGCCTCCGGGCGTCACACCGGGCATACCGACGTGCCGCTCACCGACGACGGACGCGAGCAGGCGGGCGCGCTCGGCCGCCGGCTGGCGGGGCGCTCCTTCGAGCTCGTACTCTCCAGCCCGCTGCAGCGCGCGCGGGAAACCTGCGAGCTGGCAGGGCTCGGCGAGCACGCCCTGCTCCGCGACGAGCTGATGGAGTGGGACTACGGCGCCTACGAGGGCCTCACCACCCCGCAGATCCGCGAGCGCGAGGCCGGCTGGACGGTATGGACCCATCCGATCGTCCACGGGGAGACCGTAGAGCAGCTGGGAGTGCGTGCCGACCGCGTGATCTCCGAGCTGGCCGGCGCCTCGGGCGACTGCGTGGTGTTCGCCCACGGCCACGTCCTGCGCGTGCTGGGCGCCCGCTGGCTGGGGCTACCGCCCGCCGACGGCGCGCTGCTGGCGCTGAACACGGCCACGCTCAGCGTGCTCGGGTACGAGCGCGAGCGGCGGGTCGTGCGGCTCTGGAACGACGGCTCGCACCTCTGAGCGCGAGCTTGTCGTCACCGCGTGAAGGATTCGGGGCGCCATGACGACCACAACCCTTCACGAGACTCGATCAGGCGACGCGGCGGAGCCGCACGTGGGCGTGATGCTCCAGCGTCTCCCCCAGCGCGCGGTCGGTCTGCGCCAGGGCGCGCTCGGGCGCTTCGGGCGCATCGGCCAGCGGCTGTGTCAAGGCCTGCACCATGAAGCGGTGGGCGTGGCCGTCCATCGGGAACGAGCCGGCCTCGCAGCCCGAGCACACCACGCCGCCCGCCGAGGGTGAGAAGCCGCTCAGGTGGTCGGCCTCGCCGCAGGTGGCGCAGGACGCCAGCTCGGGCGCGAAGCCGGCCGCCAGCAGCAGCTTGGCGCGGAAGGCCAGCGACTGCGCACGCGTGGCAGCGGTGGGATCGGAGTTCAGCACCGCGAGCTGGTTGCAGAGCAGGTTGTAGGCAGCGCGATTGGGCTCGGCGGAGTCGAACAGCCGCAGCACCGCCTCGCACGCCTGCGACGCGCGCTCCAGCGACGCCCGATGCTCGCGCAGCGCGGGGTGGGCGTTCACGCTGTCGACCGCGCTCACGGTGCACAGCTCGCCCCGGCCCTCGTGCAGCACCAGGCGCACACGGCTGAGCGGCTCCAGCCGCCCCCCCAGGCGCGACTTCACCCGCCTGACGCCCTTCGCCACCGCCCCCACGCGTCCGCGGTCTTCGCTGTAGAGGTGCAGCACCCGGTCGGCCTCCCCGAACCGGATGGAGCGCAGCACTACCGCCTCGGTCTTGAAGGATCCGGCCACACCTACACTTTGAGGCAGATGACGGACGCGAGCCATACGAGCCATGGCACTGCCCGCGTGCGGCTCTACACCACCGAGCCGTGCTCGTTCTGCCGGCAGGCCAAGGCCCTGCTGGACAGGCGGGGAGTGGACTACCAGGAGCTCAACCTCGCCCGCGACCCCGACGGCCGCGCCGACCTGGTGGCCCTCACCGGCCAGATGACCTTCCCCCAGGTCCTCGTGGGCGAGCGCTCGATCGGCGGCTTCCGCGAGCTGGTCGAGGCCAACCGCGACGGCAGCCTCGAAGACCTGCTGGCGCCCTAGCTTCGCCTCGCGCGCGGCCGCGGCTGGCACTTCGGGCACACGTAGGTCCCGCGGCCGGCAGCACGCATCTTGCGGATCGTCGTGCCGCAGCGCGGGCACGGCTCGCCCTCGCGGCGGTGCACCATGAAGCGGTCCTGGAAGCTGCCGCGCGCGCCGTCGGCGTGGCGGAAGTCGTCGATCGTGGCGCCGCGGGCGTCGATGCCCGCCTCCAGCGACTCGACCACGGCATCCCGCAGCGCCGCGAGCTGTGGGCGCTTGAGCGTGCCCACCGGACGCAGCGGGTGGATCCGCGACCGCCACAGCGCCTCGTCGGCGTAGATGTTGCCCACACCCGCGATGCGCTCCTGGGTGAGCAGGAAGGCCTTCGTGGGCGCGCGCCGGCCGGACGCCAGCTCCCGCAGCCCTTCGGCCGTGAACTCCGGGCTGAGCGGCTCCACGCCCAGGCGGGCGTCGAAGTAGGCCCCCAGCGCGTCGTCGCCGAGCAGCACCACCCCCGTCCCGAAGCGGCGCTGGTCGACAAACAGCAGGCGCTGGCCCTCGCCGAGGCGCATCCGTACGCGTAGGTGGGGGCGCCCGGGCTCGTCCTCGGCCTCGGAGACCAGCAGCAGGTTGCCGGTCATGCGCAAGTGCATCACCAGCGCCACCTCGTCCTCCAGCCGGAGCATCAGGTACTTGCCGCGGCGGGCCACCCGCTCGATCAGCCGCCCGCGCACGGCGTCGGCCACCTCAACCGGGGCCGCGGGGTCCGACCAGCGCGAGTCGAGCACCTCCAGCGCCTCCAGCCGCCTGCCCTCCAGGTGGGGGGCGAGCTGGCGGCGGATCGTCTCGACCTCGGGCAGCTCGGGCATCAGCCGCCGGCCGGCCGGCGCACCTCGCCGGTCACCTCGAGGGACCCCTCGATCGCCGAGAAGACGGCGCGGTCGAGGCGGTCGAAGTCCTCGACGGGCACGGCCAGCTCGATCACGTACTCGGCGCGGCCCTCGTAGACGTGCAGGCTGCGGGTGCGCAGACGCGCCCGGGAGATCGTCTGGTCGCCCACGAGCTCCACGGCCTTCGAGCCGCCGATCGCGGTGGTGCGCGAGCTGATCGAGTCGTAGCTGTCGCTGCGCTTCTCGGCAGCGTCCACCAGCCGACGGCGCGCGGCCTCCAGCTGGCGGTCGTTGCGCGGCAGCTGCTCCTCGCGCCGGTAGGCGAAGGCCGACACGAACCCTTCCCCCACGCCGGCGCGGAACACTCCGGGCGGATCCACTCTCGCCACCCCGAGGTTGGCCGGCAGGCTCAGCGTGAGCCCGGCGCGCGGATACGCCAGCGACCGCGTTTCCTTGGACGGCGTGGGCGCCAGCGAGCCGACTGGCTCGACCTGGTTGCCACAGCCCGCGAACGCCATCGCGGCGACCACCGGCAGGGGAATGAGGGCGGCGGGGCGCACGCCCGCGGTTCTAGCAGGCCGGCCCCGCGCGTCAGCCCGAACTGGCGCGCGGGTGCGCGCGGAAGTAGACGTCCTTCAGGCGTTCGCTGGACAGGTGCGTGTACAGCTGGGTGGTGGCCACGTCCGCGTGGCCGAGCATCTCCTGCACCGAGCGCAGGTCGCATCCCCCGGCGAGCAGGTGGGTGGCGAAGGTGTGGCGCAGCGTGTGCGGGCTCATGCGGTCCTGCAGCCCGGCGGTGGTGGCGTGGCGGCGCACGATCTTGTAGAGCCCCTGGCGGGTGAGCGCCCCGCCGCGGAAGTTCACGAACAGGTGGCTTTCGGGCCGGGTCTGCACCAGCGCGGCGCGGCCGCGCTCCAGGTAGCGCTGCACGGCGTCGGCGGCCGCGCGCCCGAAGGGCACCACGCGCTCCTTGGAGCCCTTGCCCCGCGCCCGCAGCACGAGCTCGTCGAGGTCGAGGTCGGACAGCTCCAGCCCGATGGCCTCCGAGGCACGCAGCCCGCAGGCGTACATCAGCTCCAGCAGCGCCCGGTCGCGCAGGTCGCACGGCTCGGTGCCGCGGGGCGCTTCGAGCAGGCGTCCCACCTCCCCCCTGGTGAGCACCTGGGGCAGCTTGCGCCCACGCCGCGGCGGCGTGAGGCTTGCCGTGGGGTCGATCTCCAGCATCCCTTCGCGGCGCAGGTGGCGGTAGAAGGAGCGCAGGCAGGCCGTCTTGCGGTGGATCGTGGCCGGAGACGCCGGCCGGCCGTGGGTGCCGCCCAGGGCGGCGAGGAAGTCCGAGATGTCCGCCGGGCGCGCGCTCAGCGCGTCCAGCCCTCGCTCCTCCAGGAAGCGCCCGAACTGCAGCAGGTCGGACCGGTAGGCCTCGAGCGTGTTGCGCGCCAGGCCGCGCTCAAACTCCAGGTAGGCGAGGAAGTCCAGCACGAGGTGCTCGAGCGGACGCTGGCTGACGGGTTGCGCGATCGTGGCCACGCCCCCTCCTTCGCGCGGCCGCGCGCCGTCCCTTGGCCCTGCAAGGTCGCCTTCACAATGCGGCTAGGCGCCGTCGCGGAGATAGGAGCGGAACCAGAGCAGCCCGATCAGCGTCTTGGCGTCGCGCAGCCGGCCGATCGTCTCGTCGAGGCGGTCCAGCTTCAGCGGCACGATCTCGATCCGCTCCTCCTCCTCCTCGGACTCGCGGGTCTCCTCGTAGAGGTCCTGTGCGAGGAAGAGGTGGTTCTCCTCGGCCAGCAGGCCGGGAGAGTTGTAGAAGCTCACCAGGTGGCGCCAGTCGTTGGCCCCCTTGCCGATCTCCTCCGCCAGCTCACGCCGGGCGGTGGCCTCGAGGTCCTCGCCGCTCGGGGGGTTGCAAAGGGGGGCGGTGCCCCCCTTTGATGGCCTCTCGATCTTGCCCGCGGGCAGCTCGAGCAGCGCCTGCTCCCCCACCGGTTCTCGTGGCTGGCGCACCAGCCAGATGTGCTCGCCGTCGAAGGGCAGCACGGTGACCGCGCCCGGGTGGCTGACGATCTCGCGGGTGGCCTCGGAGCCGTCGTCGTAGCGGAAGGTGTCCACCCGCACGCCGCCGATGTGGCCCTGCCAGATCGCCTCGCTGGCGATCCGCTCGAAACCCATCAGGCCTCCACCTCAGCGCATCGGTCCACCAGCGCCAGCGCCACGTCGAGCATGGTCTCCAGCGCCTCCACCGTGACGCTCTCGTCGGGCTGGTGGTTGCGCTCGGTGCCGTTGGCCAGGTTCAGGGTGAGCAGGCCGGCCGCGATCAGGGCGTTGGCGTCGCTTCCCCCGCCGGTGGGCACGTAGGCGGGCTCGATCCCGAGGGACTCGAGGGCGGCCGCGGCGGCGCGCACCGGCGGCGCGGTGCGCGGCAGGCGGTAGGAACGGAACAGCTGCTCCACGATGCTCTCCACGTCACAGCCCGTGTCGCTGGCGGCCTCTGTGCAGGCGTCCACCATCTCGCTCACCACCCGCCCGGCTTCGGCGTCGTCCAGGCTGCGCGCCTCCAGCTCCAGGCGGGCGTGCTCGGCCACCACATTGGAGGCGGAGCCACCCTCGATCAGCCCGGCGTTGGCCGTGGTGCCCTCGTCCAGCCGGCCGATCCGCATGCGCGATAGCGCTTTCGCGGCAGCCACGATCGCGTTGCGGCCACTCTCCGGCCGGATCCCGGCGTGGGCCGCGATCCCCCGGAAGCGGGCTTCGATCCGGTAGTAGGTGGGCGCCGCCACGATGATCTCGCCGATTGGGCTGGCGTGATCGAACACGAAGCCGAACTCGCTGCTCAGCGTCGAGCGATCGACCTCCTTCGCGCCCCGCAGGGCCAGCTCCTCGGCCGTGGTGAACAGCAGCTCGACGCCCACGGGCGAGCCCTGCCCGACCAGCCGGCGCGCCACCCCCAGCAGGACGGCCACCGCGGCCTTGTTGTCGGCGCCGAGAATCGCCTCGTTGCGGTTGCGGAACACGCCGCCGTCGCGCTGCACGTTCACCGGCGCGGCCAGCGGCACCGTGTCCAGGTGCGCGCACAGGAGCACCGTGCGGGCGCCGTCCGGGGCGGGAATCCTGGCGATCAGGTTGCCGCACTGCGAGCCCACCGCCCCCGCGGTGTCGTCCTCCTCGACCTCGAGGCCGGCGGCGCGCAGCTCCGATGCCACCGCTTCGGCGACGGCCCGCTCGTGCAGCGACGGGCTCTCGATCTCGCACAGGCGCACGAAGTCGAATGCCACCCGCTCGCGCTCCTCGACCGAGGCCCGCGGCGCCGCGGTGGTCATTAAGCCCGGGCTTCGGCGTCCACGCGGTCCGCCGCGCCGACAGAGGCGCTGCGGGGTGACGCTGGCGCATCGCCCCTCGCGGGGACCTCGGGCGCGCGCCCCCGCGCCTGCTCGAGGGCGGCCCCCACGAACTCGCGGAACAGCGGCTGCGGGCGCAGCGGGCGCGACTTGAACTCCGGGTGGAACTGCGACGCGACGAAGAACGGGTGGTCCGGCAGCTCGATCACCTCGACCAGGCGGTCGTCGGGCGAGGTGCCCGAGCACACGAGACCCTCGCGCTCCAGGCGCTTGCGGAGGTGGTTGTTGACTTCGTAGCGGTGACGGTGGCGCTCGTAGATCACCGGCTCGCCGTAGATCTCGCGCGCGCGGGAGCCCTCGTGCAGCTTCACGGGGTCCGCGCCGAGGCGCATCGTGCCGCCCATGTCGCGCACCTCCTTCTGCTCGGGGAGGAGATCCACCACGGGGAACGGCGTCTCGGGGTCGAACTCGGTGGAGTTGGCGCCGTCCATCCCGGCAACGTGGCGCGCGAAGTCCGCCACCGCTATCTGCATGCCGAGACATATGCCCAGGTAGGGGACGCCCCGCTCGCGTGCGTAGCGCGCAGCGCGGATCTTGCCCTCTATCCCGCGCACGCCGAAGCCGCCCGGGATCAGGATTCCGTCGCACTCCGCCAACTCGGCCAGCTCCTCCTCGCCGGTGAGCTGCTCGGAGTCGATCCAGCGCACGTCGACCTTGCCGCCGTGGTGCGCGCCGCCGTGGCCGAGCGCCTCGATCACCGACAGGTAGGCGTCCTCGAGCTTGGTGTACTTGCCCACCAGCCCGATCCGCACGACGTCCTCGGCGGCCTCGTAGCGTTTGACGCCGGCCTCCCACTCCGACAGGTCGGGCGGACCGGTGTCCTCGATGCCGAAGTGCTCGAGCACCTTGTCGTCCACGCCCTCGGCGCGGAAGTAGAGCGGCACCTTGTAGATCGAGTCCACGTCCCGCGCGGAGATCACCGACTCCACCGGCAGGTTCACGAACAGGGCGATCTTCTCCCTGATCTCGCGCGAGAGCGGCTCCTCGCAGCGGCACATGACCATGTCGGGCTGGATGCCGATGCGGCGAAGCTCCTGCACGGAGTGCTGGGTGGGCTTGGTCTTCAGCTCGCCGGCGTGACCGAGGAAGGGCACGAGCGTGAGGTGCAGGAACATGCACTGGCGGCGACCCTCGTCGACCTGGAACTGGCGCAGCGCCTCGAGGAAGGGCAGCGACTCGATGTCGCCCACCGTGCCGCCGATCTCGGTGATCACGATGTCCACGTCGTCGGCCTCGGCCACGCGCCGGATCCGGTTCTTGATCTCGTCGGTGATGTGCGGGATCACCTGGACGGTGCCGCCGTGGTAGTCGCCGCGGCGCTCGCGGCGGATGACCGAGTCGTAGATCGCGCCGGTGGTCACGTTGGACGCGCGGGTGGCGTTGACGTCGGTGAAGCGCTCGTAGTGGCCCAGGTCGAGGTCGGTCTCGGCACCGTCCTCGGTGACGAACACCTCGCCGTGCTGGAACGGGCTCATCGTGCCCGGGTCCACATTGATGTAGGGGTCGAACTTCTGGATCGACACCGACAGGCCGCGCGCCACGAGCAACTGGCCGATCGAGGCCGCGGCGATGCCCTTGCCCAGTGAGGAGACGACGCCGCCGGTCACGAAGATGAACCGGGTCTGACTCACAAGCGGTACCTCGTACTCGGCACGTCCCGAGAGTAGCGGTCGCTGAGGACGAGAGCGACTCTCACGCCGCTGCCTCCAGCAGTTCCTCCGCGTGACGGCGCGCGCCCGCGTCGGAGCTCTCGGCTCCGAGCATGCGGCACAGCTCCTCCACCACGCCGCCGTCCTCGATCCGCTCCACGCTGGTCCGGGCCAGCTCGGCGTTAGAGCTCTTCGCGATGCGGAAGTGGCGCTCGGCGAGCGCGGCGATCTGGGGCAGGTGGGTGATGCAGAGCACCTGGCGCGTGCTCGCCAGCGAGCGCAGCCGCTCGGCCACGGCGTGGGCGGTCTGGCCGCCCACGCCCGCGTCCACCTCGTCGAAGACGAGGGTGGAGGTGCCGCCCTTGCCGGCGGCGGTCATCAGGGCGAGCATCACGCGCGCCAGCTCGCCGCCGGACGCGCTCTCGCGCACCGGCGCGGCGGGCACGCCGGGGTTGGGCGCCAGCAGCAGCTCCACGCGCTCGGCGCCGCTCGGGCCGATGTCCTCGCGCGGCTCGAGCTCCACGGAGAACGACGCGCCCTCCATCGCCAGCGCCGCCAACTCCCCGCGCACGCCCTCGGCCAGCCGCGGGGCGGCCTTACGGCGGCCCTTCGAGACCTTCGCCGCCAGCGACGCCCGCTCCGCCTTAGCCTCGGACAGCTCGGCGGTGGCGCGCTCCAGCGCCACCTCGGCGCCCCCCAAGCGGTCGCGGTCGGCCCGGCAGCGCTCGGCGTGCTCCAGCACGGCCGCCACCGTGCCGCCGTGCTTTCGCTTCACTCGCTCGTAGGCGTCCAGGCGCTCCTCGACCTCGTGCAGGCGCGCCGGGTCGGCGTCAAGTCCGTCGAGATAGGAGCGCAGCTCGCCCGCCAGGTCCTCGGCCTCGATCTGCAGCGCGCGCACGCGTTCAGCGAGGGCGTCCAACGCCGGGTCGGCGCCCGCCACCGCCTCAGCCGGGCGCTCGGCCTCGGCCAGCAGGGCGGCCGCGCCCGGCCGCTCGGGGTCCTCGGGCGCGATCGCCTCAATCCCTGCTGCCGCCGCCGCAAGCAAGCCATCGACCTGGCGCAGACGCTCGCGCTCCGCCGCCAGCGAGCGCTCCTCGTCCTCGTCGGGACCGAGCGTCTCGATCTCGTCGATCTCGAACGCCAGCAGGTCCAGGTCGCGGTCGCGGGTGCCGGCGCGGTCGCGCAGCTCGGCGAGGTCGCGCTCGGCCGCGCGCACCCGCGCGTGGGAGCCGGCCAGCCGGCCTCGCAGCGCCAGGTGCTGCTCGCCGCAGAAGCCGTCGAGCAGCTCCAGCTGCGCGGAGGCCACGGTGAGCTTGCGGTGCTCGTGCTGGCCGAAGAAGGCGACGAGCCGGGAACCCAGGTCGCGCAGGTCGGCCGCCGTGGCCGAGCGACCCTGCACGTAGGCGCGCGTGCGCCCCTCGGCGCTCACGCGGCGTGCCAGGACGAGCTCGTCCCCGTCGCCCTCGTCCAGCCGCTCGCGCAGCTCGGCCAGCTCGGGCGCGTCCAGCAGCCCCGGCGGCGGCTCGAACACGCCCTCCACGTAGGCCTCCGAGGCGCCCGGCCGCACGATCCCCGACCGCGGCTTGCCCCCCAGCAACAGGTCGAGCGCGTGCGCGAGGACGGTCTTGCCCGCCCCCGTCTCGCCGGTGATCACGCTCAGCCCGGAAGCGGGTCCGGCGGGCCGCAACTCCGCCCGCTCGATGAGCAGGAGGTTCTCGATGCGCAGCTCGAGGAGCATCGATCCTGTCTACCAGTGGCCCCCGACGGAGCGCGGCGGGATCAGTAGCTGAGTCGGCCGAACTTGTCGCGCAGGCGGTTGTAGAAGCTCGCTCCCCCGACCTGGGCCAGCCGCGCCATCCCGTCGCGGAAGGTCACCTCTACCCGTTCGTGGGGGTCCAGGGTGCAGACGAGCCGCCCGTCGGTGGTCACGTCCACCGGTTCCTCGGGGGAGCGGTTGACCACCTGGAGCCCGTCGCCCGGCGCCACCACGAGCGCCCGCGCCGTGAGCGTATGCGGCGCGATGAACGACACCACATAGCCCTGCACGCCCCAGGCCATGACCGGTCCGCCGTTGGCGAGGTTGTAGCCCGTGGAACCGGCCGCGGTGGACACCACCAGGCCGTCACAGCGGACCTCGCCGAGCTCGGCCCCCAGGACCGAGTAGCCCAGCTCGGCCACGCGCAGGTCCTGGCGGCGGTGGAAGGAGATGTCATTCACGGCCAGGTGCTCGCCGGACGAGGTCCCCACGGCCAGCGCCGGCAGGCGCAGAACGTCGAACTCGCCCGTCAGCGCGCGGTTGATCGCGTCGTCGAGCCCATCGCGCTCGACCGTGGCGAGGAAGCCGATCGCACCGAAGTTGATCGCGAACACGGGCACGTCCCGGCCGGCGTAGCGGCGCAGGGCGGTGAGGATGGTGCCGTCGCCGCCCATCACCACGGCGAGGTCGGTGGGGCCGTCGGGGTCCGCGCCCAGCTCCGCCCCGGGCAGGTCGGAGAGGCCGTGCTTGGCCACCTCCTCCTCGGGCACGCGTACGGTGATCTGAGACTCGGCCGCCAGCTGCACAAGGCGGCGCACGGCAGCCTCGGTCTCGCCGGGGGCGCGCCGGGTGAAGACGGTGATCGTCCGGGGCGGCGGGCTCATGGCTCGACCGTTCGCGCGGCCGACTCCAGATCCTTCACGGGCGCCTCCCGGCCGGCCTCGGCCAGCCACACGAAGGACTCGCGGTTGCCGGCGGGGCCGGGCAGGCCCGAGGAGGCGAAGCCCAGCACCGCGCAGCCGAGCTCGTCGCGCGCGAATCCGGCCACCGCCACGAGCGCCTCGCGGCGGTCGGCCGCTTCGCGTACCACGCCGCCGCGCCCCACCCGGTCGCGGCCGAGCTCGAACTGGGGCTTGACCATCGCGAGGCAGTCGAAGGCGGGCGCGGCCGCGGCGAGCACGGCGGGGAGCACCTTGCGCAGGGAGATGAACGACACGTCGGCCACGATCAGCTCAGGCGCCCAGGGGAGCTGTTCGGCCCCCAGCGCCCGGGCGTTGGTGCGCTCGAGGACGGTCACGCGCGGATCGTCGCGCAGCGAGAGGTGCAGCTCGCCGTAGGCCACGTCCAGCGCCACCACCTCGGCCGCCCCCCGCTTGAGCAGGCAGTCGGTGAAGCCCCCGGTGGAGGCGCCCACGTCCAGGCAGCGCCGCCCGCTCACGCCCACCCCCAGCTCGTCGAGTGCGTTGCGCAGCTTCACCCCGCCTCGCGAGACGAACGGCGGCGGCTCGTCCACCGCCACCTCGGCGTCGTCGGCCACCATCTGGCCCGGCTTCAGCGCCCGCTTGCCGTGGCCCCCCAGGCGCACGTCGCCCGCGATCACGGCCGCGGCCGCGCGCGAGCGCGAGTCAAACAGACCGCGCTCGGCCAGCAGCGTGTCCAGCCGGCGCTTAGTGGCTCCCACCGAGAAGTACCGTCGTGATTCGGCGAGGGCCTGGGCGTGGCTGGCAAGGCCGGCGGGCGAGTCGATGCCAAAGCATCGGCGAGCTCGGCGGCCGAAGCCAGGCGCGTCCAGGCGCCGCCGAGCGCGACGGTACTTGAGGTGGGGGCCACCTAGGCATTCGAGCAGAGTAGCCCGGAGCCGTGTGATGACCCTCACAGAGGGTGCCCCCACGCGAGCGTACGTTCGTAGGCGATGACATTCTCAGCCGACACCCGCGCCGCCCTTGTGACGTTCATCGGCGCCTCCACCCTGCTCGCCCCGTTGGTCCTGGGCCTGAGCGTCGCCGCCATGGCGATCGGCATCGGTGTGGGCGTCCTCGCCATCGGCCTCGGCCTCTCTGGCACCGCCGCCGAGGGCCGTGGCGTCCTGCCCCTCTCGGCTCTGGCCTCCTACGACCAGGGCCTGGCGCTGGGCCTGGTCTTCTGCGCCGGCGTGTTTATCGTCACCGCCCAGCCCCTCGCCGTGGCCGTGTTCGCGGTCGCCGCGATCGCTCAGGCGGTCGTGACGCTCAGCACCCGCTACACCCATGCGCGGCGCGTCTCACAAAACTTCCTCTAACAGATCACATACGCATCACTCCTCCCTCGGAAGCGGCCCGCCATCGGCGGGTCGCTTCCTTTTCTGGGGGCGGCGGCCACCCCGTGGAGAGGTTGCTCAGCTGATCAGGGGGCCAGCGGCAGCACGAGGCGCGAGCCGCCGCCGCCGTGGTGCACCGTGTAGGTGCCGCCGGCCGGCAGGTTCGGAACGGCCCAGACCGTGTTCGAACCGGCGACGATCAACCCGAGGCGGTGGCCCACCCTGACCGTGTGGTCCTGCGGCGAGAAGAGCACCGTGCCACTGACGCGGCGCCCTGGCGGCACCGGCTGCTCGCGGCCCAGGCCGTTGCGGTAGCGGAGGTTGAGGTGGCCGCGGGACAGCGTCTTGGCGCTGCCGTCGGGTGCGATGTCCACCAGTGTGGGGCTCACCTGGCCGCTGTCGCGGTCGGCCGTGAGCTCGCGCTCGAGGCGCGGGGTGCCGGCGATGCGCGCGTCGGTTCTCAGCGGAGCGGACTTGTAGGCCAGCCAGCCGGCCTCGGCGTCCAGCGCCCGGCGGGCGGTCTCCTCGGTGTTGGCGCCCGAGTCGGTGTAGGAGGCGTCGGACCGGCCGGCGCGGCCGAACGTGAGCGTCCCCCCGGTGGCCTCGCGGCCCAGCGACACGCGCGCTTCGCGCATGCCCACCGGCGGCCAGCTGCGCTCCTCGCGGAACTCGCCCGGCGCCGTGGAGTCACGGCCCTGGGTGATCACCGGCGGCGCCAGGTCCGGGCCCGGTGCCGCGCCCTTGAGCGTGGTGTCGAAGAACTGGTCGAGCACCGGCTGGAAGCGCTCGCCCGAGGGCGACTGGTGCCCGCCCTGGAACATGTACATGTGCTTGAAGGGCTGCGTGGCGGACGCCGTGGTGCTGAGTCGTAGCGCCTCGTAGAGGTCCACGCCCTCGGACTGCTTGACGTTGTAGTCCTGCCATCCGTGCACCACAAGCGTGGAGGCGCGGAACCGGCGGGCGTCCTTGCGGTAGTCGCGCTCCAGCCAGAAGCTGTCGTAGTCGGGCGAGGTGTCGTACCCGCGCTCGGTGTGCTCGGCTGCGTCGCAGGGGTTCAGGCGGTCGCGCATGGCGTCGATCAGCTGAGGCGTGGGCTGCGTCGGGGGCGTACGGGCGATACCGAAGTCGAACGCCAGCGGAGTGTCCACGCCCTCGTCGGTGGGGCGCTCGGAGTTGCCGAAGTAGCGCACGCCGCTGCCGTAGGCGTAGCCGTGCCAGCGCGAGATCGCCAGCTCGGGCACGATCGCCTTGAGGCCGGGCGCGTCGGCGCCGCGCGCGGCCACCATGTTCGCCGTCGTTCCGTCGTAGGAGCCGCCGATCATGGCGACGTTGCCGTTCGACCAGGACTGCCCCGACAGGGCGTTCACGAGATCCACGCCGGACTGCTGCTCTTTGAGTCCGCCGTAGTCCCAGCAGCCGCTGGAGTTGCGGGTGCCGAGCACGTCGGCCACCGCGCGGGCGTAGCCCCGAGCCACGTAGCGCTGGCCGAGGTCGTCGTTGGCGAGGTTTGGCGTGGTGCCCTCGGACAGGCTGTTGTAGGGCGAGTAGGTGAGGATCACCGGCACGTTGTCCTGCCCGGCAGGGCGCGCGATCTCCACGTGCAGGAAGTCCCCGTCCACGGTCGGGACGGAGAGCGTCTCGTACACGGTCTCGGTCTCCGCCTGCGCCTGGGCGGCGGCGGGCAAGACGAGCACGACTATGCCGAGAGTACGGCGCCTCACAGGGCTAGGTATCGCCGCCCGGCCCGGTTTCTAACCATGGACGGGTCAGGCCAGCGCGCCGCGCGGACTGAGGACCGTCTCGGCCACCCTCTCGGCCACGGCCTGGGGCGTGAGGCCCACTTCCTCGCGCAGCAGCGCAGGCTTGCCGTGGGTCACGTACCGATCCGGCAGTCCGATTCGAAGCACCTTCACCTCGCCCGCAAGGTCGTTGTCGGAGAGGTACTCGAGCACGGCGGATCCGAAGCCCCCGGACAGCACGTTCTCCTCCACTGTCACGAGCACCTCGTGCTCGGCCGCCAGCGAGGCGATCAGCTCGGCGTCCAGCGGCTTGGCGAAGCGGGCGTCGGCCACCGTGGGCTCGATGCCGTGCTCGCTCTCGAGCAGCTCGGCGGCCCCCAGCGCCACCGGCACGCCGTAGCCATAACCCAGGAATGCCACGCGCTCGCCCTCGCGCAGCATCTCGCCGCGGCCGATCTCCAGCATCTCGGGCTGCCCGGGCAGCGCCACGCCCTCCGCCTCGCCGCGCGGGTAGCGCAGCCCAACCGGGCCGTGCTCGTGCTCCAGCGCCGTGTGCAACATGTGCACCAGCTGGGCCTCGTCGCGCGGTGCCATCAGCGTGATGTGGGGCAGGCAGCGCAGGTACGAGATGTCGAAGGCGCCGTGGTGGGTGGGCCCGTCGTCGCCAACGAGGCCGGCACGGTCCATCGCGAACACCACCGGCAGCTTCTGCAGGCACACGTCGTGCACGATCTGGTCGAACCCACGCTGGAGGAAGGTGGAGTAGATGGCGGCCACGGGGCGGGCGCCCTGCAGCGCGAGGCCGGCGGCGAACAGCACCGCGTGCTGCTCGGCGATGCCCACGTCGTAGTAGCGGTCGGGCAGCTCCTTCTGGAGGATGTCCAGTCCGGTGCCGGAGTTCATCGCCGCGGTGATGCCGATCACGCGCTCGTCGCGCCTGGCCTCGGCCACGAGGGCGTCGCCGAAGACCTTCGTGTACTGCGCGGGCGCCGGGTTTAAGTCCTTCGCCGGCTTGGGCTTCTTGGGCGCGAGCTCCCCGTTCACGATCGAAGCCGGCTTGGCCGCATGCCACTTCTCCATGCCCTCCAGGCCGCCGTCCTCGGCGGGCGCGAAGCCCTTGCCCTTCACCGTCTTGCAGTGCACCACCACCGGGCGGTCGGCCTCCAGTGCCTCGCCGATCGCCTCGCGCAGCGCGCCCACGTCGTGGCCGTCGATCACGCCCATGTAGGCCAGGTCGAGCTCCTCGAAGAACAGCCCGGGCGCCCAGTAGGCCTTGAGCGATTCCTTGAAGATCGGCCCCAGCCGCTCGATGCGCTCGCCGATCCCCGCGGGGAGGCGGGTGAGCGTCTCCTCCACGTCTTCCCGGCGCTTGTGCAGCTTGGGGTTCAGCCGCACACGGTTGAAATAACGCGACAGCGAGCCCACGTTGGGGGCGATGGACATGCCGTTGTCGTTGACCACGATCACGATCGGCAGTTGCATGCCGCCGGCGTTCTGCAGCGCCTCGAAGGCCACGCCGCCGGTGAGCGCCCCGTCGCCGATCACCGCGACGACCTTGCCGTCCTCCCCCACGCCCGAGCGCATCGCCTCCTTCAGCCCGACCGCGTAGCCG
Source organism: Thermoleophilaceae bacterium (assembly GCA_035646775.1). GTDB lineage: Bacteria > Actinomycetota > Thermoleophilia > Solirubrobacterales > Thermoleophilaceae > JAAYBF01. The sequence continues at coordinate 27,614 of DASROS010000085.1, forward strand.
ACCGAGGTGGAGGCATGACCGGCGCCCATGATGTCGTGCTCGGACTCGAACACGGAGCAGAAGGGAGCGAGGCCGCCGTACTTGCGGATGGTGTGCAGCTCGTCGCGGCGGCCGGTGAGCACCTTGTGTGGATAGGCCTGGTGGCCCACGTCCCACAGCACCTTGTCGCGCGGGGAGTCGAGCAGGCTGTGGATCGCCACCGCGATCTCCGCCGAGCCCAGGTTGGCGCCGAAGTGGCCGCCGATCTCGCCGATCGTGTCGATGATCAGCTCGCGGACCTCCTGGGCAACCTGGGCGAGCTGGGCATCGTCGAGGCCCTTGAGGTCCTCGGGGCCGTCGATCTTCTCCAGGAGCGGGGTCATGTCTGTCGGGTGAGTATGTAGTCGGCGATCTGCTCTAGCTGCTGGGTGGCGCCCTGCACCTCCGCCAGCGCTGCACGAGCCTCACCGTGCGATCCGCGGGCCAACTCGCGCGCCTTCTCGAGGCCGAACACGCTCACGTAGGTCCGCTTGCCGTGACGCTCGTCGGAGCCGCTCGGCTTGCCGAGCTCTGCGTCCTCCCCGGTCACGTCAAGGATGTCGTCGACGATCTGGAACAGGACACCGAGCTCCGCCGCAAAGCGGCCCAGCCCCAGTGTGGCAGGTCCACTCGCCCCGCAGAGGAGCACTACGCAGACCACCGACGCGGCGATCAGCCGCCCCGTCTTGAGCTCGTGCAGTCGGCGCAGCGCCGCCGCGTCCTGCGGGGCGGCCCCGCCCACCTGGCCATCGGCGCTGACGTCGAGGAACTGGCCGCCCACCATCCCGCCGGCGCCCACTGCGGCGGCCAGATCCCGCGCCGCGGCGATCACGTCGGCCGGCTCGCCCGACTGCTCGGTGAGCGCCAGGCGGAAGGCCTCGGCAAACAGTGCGTCGCCGGCCAGGATCGCCACGTCCTCGCCGTAGGCCACGTGGCAGGTGGGCTGTCCGCGCCGGAGGTCGTCGTCGTCCATCGCCGGCAGGTCGTCGTGGATCAGCGAGTAGGTGTGGATCATCTCGATGGCCGCAGCCAGCGGGAGCACCTCATCGGGATCGTGGCCCAGCGCCTCCGCGGTGGCCAGGGCGAGCACCGGGCGGATGCGCTTGCCGCCCGCCAGCAGCGAGTAGCGCATGGCCTCCTCCAGACGGTCGGTGCCCGGCTCGGCCGTGAAGCGCAGCCCGGCCAGGTAGGCCTCGACGCGCTGCTGCAACTCGACGGGGTAGGCGGTGGCCGGGCCGCTGGGCGCGCCCGCCCCGGGGCCGGCGGTCACAGAAGCTGCTCCTGCCCCTCCACCGGCTCGTCGCGCTCGGCCTCGCGGCCGGCTCGGTCCAGCTGGGAGCCCACCTGCGCCGCCAGCTCGGAGCAGCGCTCCACCAGCGCGGCCGCTTCGTCGGCTTCGATGTCGCCGGCGCGGAGGCGCGCCGCGGCGTCCTGGAGCTCGCGCACCAGGCGGTCGAGCTCGTCGTTCACGCGCCCACCCTCTCACGGTGCACCGCGCCGAGGATGCCGTTCACGAAGCCAGGCGCGTCCGCGCCGCACAGCTCCTTCGCGGCCTCGACGGCCTCGTCGATCGCCACCTCGGAGGGCACGTCCTCACAGCGCAGCAGCTCGAACAGCGCCACGCGCAGGATGTTGCGCTCCACCGGGGCGATCCGGTCGAGCGTCCAGCCCTCCGCGTAGCGCCCGATCAGCTCGTCGAGCCACTCGCGGTCGTGCTCCACGCCGGCCACCAGCTCGCGCGTGAACTCGCGCGCCGTGGGCTCGAGCAGCTCGCCGGCGGTGCGCGAGGTCACGTCGCCCTGGTAGAGCGCCACCACCGCTGCCCGCCTCTGCTCACTGCGACGCACTCGTTCCTCCTAGGCCCGCGACATGTACTCGCCCGAGCGCGTGTCCACCTTCACGCGGTCCCCCACGTCCACGAACAGCGGCACGCGCACGTTCACGCCCGACTCCAGTGTGGCCGGCTTGTCGCCGCCGCCCGAGGCGGTGTCGCCGCGCAGGCCGGGCTCGGTCTCGGTCACAGCCATCTCCACCGACACGGGGATCTGCAGATCGGAGGGCTCCTCGTCCACGTAGAGCAGCTCCACCTCCTCGTTCTCGGTGATCCACCGCAGCGAGTCCGCCACGCTGTCCTGCGGGACGGTGAGCTGCTCGTAGGTCTCGGAGTCCATGAAGTGGGCGTCGGTGCCGTCGGAGTACAGGTACTGCATGCGCCGAGCCTCGGTGCGCACAGGACGGAACTTCTCGCCCGCGCGGAAGGTGCGGTCGATCACGGCGCCGTCGGCGGCGCGCTTGAGCTTGGTGCGGACGAAGGCGCCGCCCTTGCCGGGCTTGACGTGCTGGAACTGGACGACCTTGAAGATCGTGCCCTCAACGTCGATGTGGGAACCGTTCTTGAACTGGTTGGTGGTGATCACTCCCCACAGGCTATCCCGCGGCGAAAGCGATCAGGCCAACCGTGATTTGTTCCGCGGGCCACCCGTCGAGGGCAGGGTGAACGCCAGCGGCAGCGACAGTACGGGCAGCGCGGCGATCGCCCACAGCACCGTCTCGGTTCCGTAGGCGTCGGCCACGAAGCCGAGGCCCGTGGCGGCCAGCCCGCCGACGCCGATCGCGAGGCCGAGCGTGACTCCCGACGCCAGCCCCACGCGGCTGGGCAGGTACTGCTGGCCTAGCACGATCGTGACGCTGAAGGTGGAGATCGTGAGCAACCCGATCGCGGCCAGGCAGAGCACGGCGGTGGTGAGGCCGAGCAGCGGCAGCGCGAGCAGGAACGGGATCAGCGCCACCAGCGAGCCCACCAGCACGGTGCGCGCGCCGAGGCGGTCCACCAGCTCGCCGCCCACGAGAGTCCCCACCGCCCCCGCGAGGAGCATCGCGGTGAGCGCCGCGTTGCCGGTGGTCTCGGAGGCGCCCAGCTCGGCCACCAGGTAGGCGGGCGCGAACGCCTGCAGGCCGAAGTAGATCCCCGACCGCAGCGAGATCACCGCGCCGAGGCGGGCAAACGCCCCCGGGTCGTCCCTGCCGGCGGCGGCGATGCGCGCCGCCTCACCCTCGCCACCGGCGAGCGCACGGAGGTGGTCGAGCTGGGTGGCGAGCATCGCCGCGGCAAGCGCGGGCAGCGCCACGAGCCCGAGCGTGCCCTCCAGGCCGAAGGCCAGCACCAGCGGAGTGGTGAGCAGCGGGCCAAGCGCGAAGCCGGCGTTGCCGCCCACGGAGAACATCCCCATGCCCCGGCCGCGCTGCGAGCCGGAGGCCAGCCCGGCGTAGCGCGCGCCCTCCGGGTGGAAGGCCGCCACGCCCACACCGCTCACCGCGATGGCCGCGACGGTGGCGGCGTAGCTGGGCATCACCCCCACGACGGCCACCCCGGCTCCCCCTACGAAGACGCCAACCGGCATGAGCCACGGGCGGCCCGAGCGGTCCGACAGCAACCCGAACGCCGGCTGGATGAGCGACGAGCCGATCGTGGCCGCCAAGACGAGCCCGCCCAGGGCGGCGTAGGAGTAGCCGCGCTCGGCGGCGAGGAAGGGCAGCAGCGCGGGGACCGCGCCCTGGCAGAGGTCGGTACACATGTGCCCGAGCCCGAGCACCGTGAGCCCGCGCCGGTTGAGCCTGACCGGCGTGGCGGTGGCCGCCGCCGAGCTCATCCGCCCACCAGCCCCGGCTCGAGGCCGCCGGGCAGCCGGTCCTCGTCGCCCAGCTTCTCCAGGTGGGCACGCAGCGTTAGGCCGGCCGCCGGGCGTAGGTGCTCCGGCACGTCGGACCACGCGTGGTCGAGCAGCTGGTCCTCGGTGCGCGCGCCGGCGTCCAGCGCCTCCACCAGCAGCCGCTCGCGCTCGAGGCGGTGGGCGATGTACTCGTCGAGCTTGGCGGCGGCCTCCCAGACGTAGGGGCCGTGGCCGGGGCAGAGCACGTCGAGGTCCAACTCGCGCAGTCGGCGCAGAGAGTCCAGATATGCCGACAGCGATCCCTCGCCGGGCGCGATGAACACCGAGCCTTCGCCGAGCACGGTGTCGCCGGTGAAGCACGTCTTGCCAAAGAGCAGGCAAACGTGGTCGGGCGCATGGCCAGGGGTGGCGAGGGCGTGGAAGGGACCCACCTCCTCCCCATCGGACGGGAGCACCACGGGCACGCCCCCGGCACGCGCCGCGAGGGACTCGGCGCCCTCGGAGTGGTCGCTGTGGGAGTGCGTAAGCACGATGCCCTCGATGCTGTCACCGGATGCTGCGAGCACCGCGTCGAGATGCGCATCGTCGTCCGGGCCGGGGTCGATGACCCATCCGCCGGCGCCGTAGGTGTTGGTGCCGTCGAGGGTGAGGGGCGAGGGGTTGGCGGCGCGCACGCGCCAGACGCCTGAGGGGTCGCGATCTTGCACAGGTATCCGCTCGAATCCTGACAAGTTGTCCCTCCGGCGTCGCAAACCTGGCTTCGCGGCTAAGGCAATGTTGGCTAGCTGGCCGAAAGGGGAAAGAGTTCCCGGAGCAGGGGGACCAACCGCCCCGAGTTCAACGAGTCCGGAGAGCGCCTTGGCCACAATGCCGCAGACCAGCCCACAGCGACCCGATCAGGGTTTCCAGCTGCGGGTGGCCGGAGGACCGCAGGCCGCGTCCCGGGCGAGGACGGAGCTTTCCCGGCTGAGCGAGGAGCTCGAGCCACCGGTGCTGGAGAGCGCCAGGCTGCTGGTCACCGAGCTGGTGACCAACGCCGTCCGCCACGCAGGCGTTGGCACGATCGAGATGTCAGTGCGGGTTCGCGCCGAGAGCCTGCGCGTCGACGTCTCGAACCGCGGCGTTCCCTTCGAGGCGCACGCGCGGCTACCGCGCCCCGACCAGGAGTCAGGCTGGGGCCTGTTCCTCGTGGACCGGCTCTCGGACGAGTGGGGCGTAGTCGACGAGCCGGAGCGTCAGCGCGTGTGGTTCGAGTTGCGCCGCTGACTGGACCGAGCGTCGGGGCAGAGCAGGAGATCTTTGGCCGCGCGGCGGAAGAAATGCGTGCGCCCGCTGCCGAACATCGAGGTATGAGCCAACGTGTTCCGGTCACCCGCTACACGCTCGTGCCCCGCGCCTCGGAGACGGCCGCCTCGGCGGTGCGCGTGCGCCGCTACAGCCTTGCCCGCCTCGGCGTGAGTCCGCGCTCGGCGCTGGGCGAGGACCGCCACGAGCGCATGGAGCGGGTGGCCTCGGCGGACCGTAACGGCCGCCCGCGCTAGGCGAGCTTCAGCTGGCCGTCGTCCGGCGGCGGTCCGGGGTCCTGGCCCAGCAGCGCCCGGAACCGCCGCGCGGCCGTGGGCGCATCGTCGTCGCGGTTGTTGTTGAAGAACACGTGTACCTCGGCCGCGTCCTCGGCCAGCCCGCCGACGCGGCCGGCGATCTCCTCTAGCTCCTCGTCACCGTAGATCCAGCCGAAGCGCTCGGCCACCGAGTCGCCCTTGAGGTAGCCGTCGGTGTCGCGGCCGTGGATGCGCACGTAGGCGAAGTCGTCGCGGGTGACGGCATCGAGCTCGGACGGCATGATCGGCGTGGCGTCACCCGGCGGGGCATCCACGTTGACGAACGCCACCTCGTTGTCGGAGAACCAGCTCAGCGTGTCCGCGGTGCGTTCGTCGTCCACCCAGCGGCGGTTGCGCAACTCGATCGCCAGGCGATGCGGCTGGATGGCCCTCACCAGGGGCTCGAGCTCGGACAGCTCGTTGCGCTTGGGCGAGAACGCCGGCGTCAGCTGGAGCAGCAGGCCGCCGAGCTTGCCGGCCTCGTCCAGCGGCTCGATGGCGGTGAGCGTCTCCTCGACGAGCCTGCGTTCCAGGGCGGGCGTGAGCTCCACCCGCCCGCGGGCCGTGGTGGTGGTGTCGTCGCGCAGGTCCGGGGGCAGCGAGTCCAGTCCCGCGGAGTGGCGCGAGAGCAGCCGGTGCAGCTTCACGTCGAAGGTGAAGCCGTCCGGGGTGATCTCGGCCCAGCGCCGCACGGTGGGCGGCTCGGGCACCGCGTAGAAGCTCGAGTTCAGCTCCACCCCCTCGAACCGCTCGGCGTACCACGGCAGCCGGTCCCGGGCGGGCATGCCATCGGGGTACCAGTCCTTCACGAAGCCGGGGTCGGCCCAGCTGGAGGTGCCGATGAGGATGCGGCCGGGCATGGGAGGGCACGTTAGTGCGGCTAGCGCCTGCCCCGCCCGAAGCTGTTGGCCGCCGGCACCGCGGCCGCCAGGTCAGCCGACGACACGCTGGGCACGTCTTCGCCCGACTCCGTACTCCACGTGCGCCTGGGCTCGATGTGGCGCACCTCGGCCTTGGGCAGGTCGCCGCGGGAAGGCTTTGGCATGGACGCCAAATCCTTCGCACCCTCACCCAGGCGGCGCACGTCGTGCACCAGCACGTTGATCACGCCCTCGCGGCGCTCCAGGCGCCCGTCGGCGATCACCAGCGGCTCGCCGCGGACGGCCGGCCGGCAGCGGTCGTGCACCGGCGGCGGGACGATCAGGTTGATCGTGCCGTGCTCGTCTTCGAGCAGCATGAAGGTCACGCCCTTGGCGGTGGCGGGACGCTGGCGGGCCACCACCAGGCCGGCCACCGTGACCTGCCTGCCGTGGCGCGCGGTGGCCAGCTCGGCGCTCGACACTGCGTGCCGTGGCAGGCCCGGGCGCATCAGCTCCAGCGGGTGCTCGCGCAGCGTGACCCCGGTCGAGCCGTAGTCGGCAAGAAGCCGCTCCCAGGCGTCGAGGTGGCGCAATCCGGGCGCGTCGTGGGGCTCGAGCGGCAGGGCGAGCTGGGTGCCGTTCTTGCCGTTGCGACCTACCGGCACGCCGGGCGCGGCCACGCCGAGCAGCCACAGCGCCTGACGCCGGCGGCTCTCCTCGGGCCCCTCCACCAACATGTCGCAGGCGCCGGCCCAAGCGAGGCGCTCCAGCGTGTCCGCGCCCGCGCCGGAGCGGGCGGCAAGCTGGGCGATCGAGAGGTACGGGCCGCTGCGGTCGCGTTCGGCGGCGAGCGCGCGCACGTCGGCCTCGCGCACCCCGTTCACGTGGCCCACGCCGATGCGCACGGCGCCCGACTCCACCGAGCACTCCACCTCCGAGGCGCCCACGCACGGCGGCAGCACCTGAACTCCACGCCGCTGGGACTCGTGCACCAGCGTGTCCGACGGGTAGAAGCCCATCGGCTGCTCGTTCATCAGCGCACACAGGAACTCGGGGGCGTAGTACACGCGCAACCAGGTGGACTGGTAGGCCAACAGCCCGAAGGCGGCCGAGTGCGACTTGGGAAAGCCGAAGCCCGAGAAGCCCACGATCTGGTCGTAGACCCGCTGGGCGGTATCGGCGTGCGCTCCCTTCGCGATCGCCCCCTTCACGAAGTTCTCCTCGTAGGAGCGCATCGCCGCCTCGGAGCGCTTGCGGCTCATGGCCCGGCGCAGCCCCTCGGCCTCGCCGGCCGAGAAGCCGGCGAACACCATCGCCACCTCGATCACCTGGTCCTGAAAGACGATCGCCCCGAGCGTGTCTTTGAGGACGGGCTCCAGCGAGGGGTGCTCGTAGGGCACCTTGAAGCCGGGGTCCTCGCGCAGCGCCTTCTTGCGCTCGATGTAGGGGTGCACCGCGCCGCCGAGGATCGGCCCGGGGCGCACCAGCGCCACCTGCACGGTGAGGTCGTCCAGCGACTCGGGCCGCGTGCGCTTGAGCATCTGCATCTGGGCGCGGCTCTCGATCTGGAACACGCCCATCGTCTCCGCCTCCTGGATCTGGCGGTAGACCTCCTTGTCGTCGAAGTCGATCCGCGACAGGTCGATGCGCTCGTTGCGCGTGCGGTCGATCATCGCCACGCAGCGCTCCACCGCCGAGAGCATCCCCAGGCCCAGCAGGTCGAGCTTGAGAAAGCCGGCGTCGGCACAGGACTCCTTGTCCCACTGCACCATCTGGCGGCCCTCCATTGCCGCGGGCTGGATCGGGCACAGGTCGATCAGCGGCTGGGTGGAGATGACCATGCCGCCCGGGTGCTGGGACTGGTGACGCGGCAGTCCCGCCGCTTGGCGTGCGAGCTGGACCAGAGAACGCCAGCGCGGAGAGCCGCCACGGGCCGCCGGGGTCTTCTCCACCTCCTCCTCGATGTCGTTGCCCGGCTTCCACGGATCCACCGTGCGCGCCAGGCGCTCGATCTCCCCGGGCGGCAGCCCCAGCGCCTTCGCGAAGTCGCGCACCGCCGAGCGCACCTGGTAGGTGGCGAATGCCGCCACCAGCGCCGAGCGGTCGTGGCCGTAGCGCTCATGCACCCGCGGGATCAGCACCTCGCGGATGTCGCGCGGGAAGTCGAGGTCGATGTCCGGCAGCGCGGTGAGCTCTTCGTTGAGGAAGCGCCCGAGGTGCAGCTCGTTGGCGAGCGGGTCCACGTGTGAGAGGCCGGTGAGGTAGCAGACGATCGAGGCCACGCTGGACCCCCTCCCTCGCCCCGGCGGGAGCACCGCCCGGGCGGCGTCCGCACCGCGCACCTCGGCCGCAACCTCGCGCGCCAGCTCGAGCATGTCGCGGTGAAGCCAGAAGAATCCAGACAGGCCGAGGTGGCGGATCACCGCCAGCTCCTCCTCCAGGCGCGCCTGCGCGCGCTGCCGGGCGGCGCCCGCGGGATAGCGCTCGGCCAGCCGGTGGGCACACGCCTCTGCCAGGCGGCGGTCGGCGTCGGGATCCTCCGCGCCGGGGTAGGAGTAGCCGAGGTCGCGGGTGATGTCGAAGCGCAGCCGTTCCGCCAGCCGCGCCGTCTCCGCCACGGCCTCGGGGTGCTCTGCGAAGCGGGCCGCCATCGCCTCCGGCGGGGCGAGCACGTGGGAGGAGTTGCCGCGGCGCTGGGGCTCGCACTCGTCCAGCGTGCGACCCAGCCGCACGGCCACCAGCGCGTCCTGCAACAGCGCGCGTGAGCGGCGGTGGGCGTGCACGTTCCCGCTGGCCACCACCGGCACGCCGAGACGCTCGGCCAGCCCCGCGAGCAGGCGGTTGCGACGACGGTCGTGACGGGCGAACGGTCGCTGCAGCTCCACGCGCAGGTGATCCGAGCCGAAGATGCGCTTCAGCCGCCGGGCGGCCTCGGCGGCCTCGGCGTGGCGGCCCGCCTCCACCGCTCGCGCCAGTGCGCCGTGGCGGGCGCAGCCGCTCAGGCAGACCAGCCCCTCGGCGTGGCGCGTCAGTGCCTCGTAGGTAGTGACCGGCGGGAGCGGAGACCGACCCGAAGGATTCGGCATCCGTGCCAAATCCTTCCCGGCTCCCTCCTTGGGCCGCGTCCCGGCGTGCGCCTCGGTGATCAGCCGGCAGAGGTTGCGATAGCCCGCGCGCGTCTCGCACAGCAGCGTGAGATGGCTGCCGTCCTCCATCGACAGCTCGGCACCGGTGATCGGCCGCACGCCCAGTGGCTTGAGTGCCTGGGCGGCCTCCATCGACCCGTGCAGGCCGTCGTGGTCGGTGACGGCCAGCGCCTCGTGGCCCTGCTCGGCCGCCGCCCCCGCCAGCTCCTGCGGATGCGAGGCCCCGTCGAGGAACGAGTAGGCGGTGTGGCAATGCAGCTCGACGTAGGACACGAACGCATGTTCGCATTCCTGGGGGGCGGGTTGCAAGGGTGCGCCCGCGCCCGATCGGCGCGAAGCAACGGCTTAGTCCGAGTTTGGGGGCTTCGGCATGACTGTCATGCCGAAGTCCCACGAGACTGCGGTGAGCCCGACCCGTAACCGCCCTATCGAGGATCTGCGTCGAGGCACTCCCTGACCGCGATGACCGCTGTGCACTTCATCCCACAGGCCGAGATCCGCCAGGCCGCCGACTCCGCCGCCGCCGAGCACAGCCGCCGCATCCTCGAGCGCCTCCCCGGCGCGGAGATCAACCACGTGGGCGCCACCGCCGTGCCGGGCGCGCTCACCAAGGGCGACGTGGACCTCGCGGTACGCGTGGACCGGCCCGAGTTCCTCACATCCTGTGTGGAGCTGGGATGCCTCTGCCTCGTCCACCAGCCCGACTACAACGACGCCAAGGAGCGCTTCTGGGAGCCGGCGCTCGCGCGGCTACGCGAGCCGGGCGCTCACTCGTAGACCACCACGTCGGGCTGGGGCCGCACGGCGTTCACCTCGCGGGGGCTCATCAGGCCGGTGTCCTCGCGGTAGAAGAGCTTGAAGCCCGCGTGATAGCCCCGGGGCACCAGCGCGCGGTACTTCGAGAGCTTCTGGGCCTTCGTGCCGAAGCCATCCACGTTGAGCGTGACCGCCACGTTGGCCGGGCGCTCCAGGATCTCGGGCCGCTCGATCATGCCCTCCGTGAAGCGGTGCACCAGCAGCAGCTTCTCCGGCAGGTCGTCATCGCGCACGATGCCCGACAGCCAGATGGAGACGGCGTTGACCTCGGTCGCGTCCACCTCCCCGATCGTCTCGCCGGGCACCTCTCCCGCGTCCATGCGCCACTCGGGATCGAGCGCCAGTCCCACGTCGGGCTCGCGCAGCCAGCGCTCCAGCGCCTTGGCCTCGGTGAGGAAGTCGGCGCGGCCGGGCTGGATGTCGAGCAGCAGCATCGAGTTCGAGCGGCGGGCGGCGCGCAGGTAGCGGCGGATCACATCGTCGCCCTGGCGCATGCGGTAGACGCCGTCGTCGCCGGGAGCGGCTGCGGCCACCACGGCCAGCAGCTCGAACGCGGGCAGGACCGGCCGCTCGCGGGTGGCGTAGGGGCGCGCCTGCTTGGCCAGCCGCTTGGCGGCCGCCGCCGGCGTGCCTATCCCCAGCGTGCCCAGCCCCTCGTCCTGAGGAGCGCCGTAGAAGGCGACCACGCGGCGGTCTGGGAACAGCCGCCGTCCGCCGCCGGGCAGCTCGGCCGGGCGATCGGCGTCAGGGCGGGAGTCCTCGCCGTCACCTTCGCCGGCCCCTACGGCGACTCCCACCACCAACGCCACGCCCGCCACTCCGGCGACCGCGATGAGGCGCCGCTGGCGCACCGCTTGGGCACGCTGCGCCTCACGCCGGCTTCGACGTTCCCCCTGGTCCATCGGGGCACCTTTTCAGACCGGTTGCGAAGCCGGGGCCGCGTGTGACCTCGTCCCTCTGCCGGTAGGCCTCCTTCTGCGTCCGGTGCCCCCGGCACGCTGGTGGTGTGGCGAACTTCGAAGAGCGCATCTATGAGCTGGGGGCCGAAGCGCTCGCCGAGCAGGAACGCCACTGCTCGCGAGACCCGTCTTCGCGGGAGCCCACCCGAACGGCGGCTGGGAGGTCGTAGCGACGGTGATTGGACTGCTGGGCTCTAGCGGCGTCTTGCTTTTCGTGGTGTTGCTGTTACGTCCCTATGAGTTCGGCTTCAGCGTCAGGGCCGGCGCCACCTATCGTGCGCTCTGGGAACAGGGCATCACCGAGCAGCCCATGGTGGATATCGCGCTCGCTGAGGCGTTCGAGGAACGCCGAGAAGACAACGCCAATGGCGTGAAGCGACTGGTGTTCTGGCTGTCGCTGGCACTTGCCTCGCTCGTCGTCCAAACGGCTGGTTTATCGACGGCGGCTGCGCTAGCCTCGTAAGCATGTCCGGCCCGCGGAAAGAGAGTAATCCGCCCCCCGCTAAGCCGGGAAGCGTTCCGGCGCCGGGCTCAGTGCCCAAGCTGCCCCAGACGATCTTCAACCTGGAGAAGAAGGGCGGCTCGGGCAATCCGGCCCGCCCGCGCCGGTCCGGTCACAGGTAGCATTTCCTTCAACCCCGCTGCGTGAACCACCCCCCTCCGGACAGGTTGCGGAACACGACCACGTTGCGCCCGTCCTCCAGCACCAGCTCGAAGTAGCGCCTGCGCACCGGGCGGCCGGTCCACCAGCGGTCCTCCACCACCCAGTCCTCGCGCACCGAGTCCACCGCGGCGCCGCCCAGCGCCACCGGAACGCCGCACTCCCCAACGCGCACTCGGGCGGCGCACGGCGTGGCCAGCCGCTTGGACGAACGGGCGTTCACCGATGCCTGCCCTTGGGCGTGGAGTCCACGAACGGGGCGAGCACCGACCGCCGTTCGGGCAGCCGCGAGTCGGGGTCCACGTCCAGCACGCGCATCGCGGCCGACTCGCCCGCCGCCTGGCGCGCCTGGCGCACGGCCTCGCCGAGGCGGGCGTGGCGGGCGGCGCCCTCCTCGTCGAGCAGCCGGCCCTGGTCCTGGGCGGGCGGCCCGAACGCCTCCACCTCCAGCGCCACCGACTCGGCGGGCGAGGGCAGCTCGGCCAGCTTGGGGCCGAGCGCCAGCCTGATCCGCTCCGGATCGGCGCTGGCGATCCGCAGCGTCGCCGTCTCACGCCAGGTGCCGCCGGCCACGAAGCGCGCCGACACCGCCAGCGCCCGCAGCGCCCGCCCGCGCCGCTCGCGGCGCGCCAGCACGCGGGCGATCAGCATCTCCAGCGCGCGCTCGAGCTGCTGGCCGGAGGCCGCCTCGGGGAGCTCGATCCGCTCGGACACCGGCTCCGGCGGCCGGCGCGGCTCGAGCGGGGTGTCGCGCCCGCGCGCGAGGTCGAGCGCCAGCAGGCCCGGGTGGCCGAAGCGCTCGGCCACCGAGCGCGAGGGCAGCGCCGCCAGCTCGCCGAGGGTGCGCACCCCCAAGCGGTCGAGCACCTCGGGCAGGGGCCCGAACTCGGGGCGCGAGCGCAGCAGCGCCGTGGGCAGCCCGGCGAGGAAGCCGGCCGCCTCACGCTGCTCGACCACCACGGGCGCCCGCCGCGGGCGCGCCTCGCGCGCCGCGCAATAGGAAGCAAAGCGGCTCGGCGCGGCGCCGATCCGGCTGCCACGGCCCAGCGAGCGCCGGGTGGCGGCCAGAACGCCGGCGAGGTCGCCGCCGTGGATGCCGCGCAGGCCGTCGGCCTCGAAGAAGGCTGCGCCGGCGCACTCGGACTCCGGCGCGCCGCCGATCCGCTCGATTCGGTCGAGCACCTCGTGCCAGAGGCCCCGCACCGCCTCGGGGTCGGGCGGCACGAGCCGCAGCTCGGGACAGCGCGACAGCGCCTCGCCCAGCCGCATGCCCGCCACCACGCCGAACGCCTCGGCCGGGGCGGAGGCCTCCCCCACCATCTGCTCACGCCCCGCCTCGGGGGCCAGCGCCACCGGCTCCTCGAGTGGCGGCCGCCGACCGGGGAGGAGCGCAGCCTGATCGTCACCGGAGGAGCGCAGGCCGATCGGCGATCGGTCGAGCACCGCACGGACCGGTCTCAGGCGAGCACCGCACCTTGGGTCATCTAGCGCGGCGAGCAGGGCGAATCGGGGGATCAGGACACAGACGATCACAGGCGAACGTATGTTCGCATATGAAGGGGCGGACCGAAGTCGTGCGTCCAGCGGGGTCAAGACTTCCCCTGCGGAGCCGAATAGGGACCACATGGGGCGTAGCTTCAAGGGCCGCCTACGGGCTGCCGATCAGGATGGGTTCACGCTCATCGAGACGATGTACACCGCCGTGCTGCTGGTGGTGGTGCTCGGCGCGATCCTGTCGTTGACCGAGGGGGCGCAGCGGGTCGTCCCCAAGGACGAGGAGCGGGCGCTCACCCTGCACGACTCCCAGGTGGCGCTCTCCGGGATGACCGAAGAGCTGCGCCAGGCCTACACGCTGAACTCCACGACCGCGACGGGAATGGACGTGAGCGTGCGGATCAGAGGGGTCGACCGTCGCGTGGTGTTCGACTGCAATGAGCCGCACCCGAGCGTGGCCGGGCTCAAGCAGTGCGTCAGGTACCTGATCACCGGCGGGGTCCCTGGTCCGAAGATCACGATCGTGCCCAGGGTGTCCTCGGCGGCCTTCACCTATGAGCCCGTCGGGGTGACTCCGCCGAAGTTCGTGCGCCTCACCCTCAAGGTCCCGGCCACGGGGGAGCGCACCGACGGCTACACGCACAAGGTCTTCCTGGACGACGGCTTCTACATGCGGAACCTCGACAATGGCTAGGCGGCTTAGCGAGCTGCGCGAGAGCCTCGGCTCTGAGTCCGGTTTCTCGCTGATCGAGCTGGTGGTGGCCGCCACGGTGGGAGTGATCGCGCTGCTGGCCGTGATCAGCGTGTTCGACAGCTCGCGCAACCTCATCACCAAGGCCGAGCAGATCGAGGTGGCCACTCACGTCGGCGAGCAGGAGCTCGAGCGGGTCGTATCTATGAACTACGCGGCCGTCGCCACCGCGACCCTGCCCGCTCACGCCTCCGATGTGTTCGACCCGCGCTACTACGTGACCACCTCCGGCTCCGGGTACCAGTGGGATCCCTCGAACTCCACCCGAGTCGAGGACTTCGTGCCGATCGCTGGGACGCTCACCCCCTGTTC
>DASROS010000086.1:0-8838 GCA_035646775.1 Thermoleophilaceae bacterium
GAACGGTCTGCGTCTATCAGGCGAGCAGCCCTGAGGCGATTCGGGACCACGCCTCGCGGGCCGACTTGCCCATTGACGAGATCATTCCGGTCGCGGACACGGTCCTCATCCGCCCAGACCCGGAGGCGGCTTCCGCCTAAGTCCCTCCTAGGAGGCGTCTTCGTCCGCCGACTTGATCGTGGCGATCGGGTCGCCGGTGCCGATCGGCTTGCCCTCCTCGATCGGCAGCGCTTCGACGGTGCCGGCCTTGTGCGCGGTGATCTCGTTCTCCATCTTCATCGCCTCGATGATGCAGATCACCTGGCCCTCCTCGACGGAGTCGCCCTGTTTGACGTTCACCTTCCACATGTTCCCCTGCAGAGGTGAGGTGATCTCGTCGGGCCCGCCGCCGGCCGAGCTCTTGCGCTCGGCTCGCTTGGGCGGCTTGCGCCCGGCCGCGGGCGCGGCGCCGTTCCCGCGGAACGCACCCGCCTCGCCGATCACCTTCACGTCGAAGCGCCGGCCGGAAACCTCCACGGCGTAGTCGCGCTCGACCTTGGGCTCCTCCTCGTCGGAGGCGCCACCACCCTCGGGCTTGGGGAACGCCAGCTGCTTGAGCCAGTCCTTGTCCTCCACCAGGTCGCGGCAGGTCTCGCCCGCCTTCCACTGGTCGGTGGCCATCAGGGCCTTGTGGAAGGGGATGAGCGTCTTCAGGCCCTCGATCTCGTACTCACCCAGCGCGCGGATCATGCGCCGGGTCGAGGCCTCACGGTCCACGTCCCACACGATCAGCTTGGCGATCATCGGGTCGTAGAGCGGCAGCACCTCGTAGCCCTCCTCGACACCGGAGTCCACGCGCACGCCCGGGCCTGACGGCTCGATGTAGGAACCGATCTTCCCCGGCGCGGGGGCGAACTTCTTCGACGCGTCCTCGGCGTTGATGCGGCACTCGATCGCGTGCCCGCGCAGCTCGATCTCGTCCTGGGTGAAGGGCAGCGCCTCCCCGGCGGCCACCCGGATCTGCTCGCGCACGATGTCGATCCCGGTGACCATCTCGGTCACGCAGTGCTCCACCTGCACGCGGGTGTTCATCTCCAGGAAGAAGTACTCGCCGTCGTCGGAGAGCAGGCCCTCGATCGTGCCGGCCGAGCGGTAGCCCACGGCGCGCGCGGCCTCGGTGCCGATCTTGCCGATGCGCTCGCGCAGGTCGGGGTCCACGGCGGGCGCCGGGCTCTCCTCGATCAGCTTCTGGTGGCGCCGCTGCACCGAGCAGTCCCGCTCGAAGAGGTGCACCACGTTGCCGTGGGAGTCGGCCAGGATCTGCACCTCCACGTGGCGGGGGTCGGGCAGATAGCGCTCCACGTACACGGTGGGATCCGAGAAGAACTTCTCACCCTCGCGCGACGCGCCCTCGAATGCGTCCTCCAGCTTGTCCTCGGTCTCCGCCACGCGGAGGCCCTTGCCGCCACCGCCCCCCGCGGCCTTGATGGCCACCGGATAGCCGATGTCGGCGTCGATGACCTTCTTCGCGGCCTTCACCGTCTTCACGGGCTCGGTGGTGCCCGGCACGATCGGCACTCCGGCGTCGGCCATCAGCTCGCGCGCCTTGGTCTTGGAGCCCATCGCGTCGATCGCGTCCGCGGGCGGGCCGATCCAGACCACGCCGGCCTCGTCACAGGCACGGGCGAAGGCGGCGTTCTCGGCCAGGAAGCCGTAGCCAGGGTGCACGGCATCGGCGCCGGACTCCTTGGCCACCTCGAGGATCTTGTCCACGTTGAGGTAGCTCTTCGCGGCCGGGCCGGGGCCCAGCAGGTAGGCCTCGTCGGCGCGACGGACGTGGGGCGCGTCGCGGTCGGGCTCGGAGTAGACGGCCACGGACGCCACCCCGAGCTCCTCGAGCGTGCGCATCACGCGGATCGCGATCTCTCCGCGGTTGGCGACCAGAACCTTCGAGAACATGCGGCGCTGGAGGGTACCGGGGCCTGCGTCGAGGGGGGGTTTGGCCCAGAACGGACGTATATGGTCCGAACGAGGCCAAACCCCCCGCGGTCGAGCGCGATCTCCCGCCGGGGGCGGGGTGGAGCGCTCCGCTAGGGCACGGCCCATAATGGCCGCGTGAGGCGTCTGGCGATGATTCTCGCGGCGGCGCTGATCGCAGGCGCTGCCGACGCTGCGCCGGTCGGGGCCGAGCTGCGCTTCGAGCGCTGCGGCCTGGGCTTCGGGTGCGCGCGGATGAGCGTACCGCTGGACCGCACAGGCGCAGTGAAGGGACGCGTCTCGCTGTTCGTCAAGCGCCTACCCGCCCAGCGGCGCGCAACCAAGCCCCCGCTGGTGGCCCTTGCCGGCGGACCCGGGCAATCCGCCTCGGCCGCGTTCACCTTCGACTCCCTCGCGCTCTTCGGCAACGCGCTGGACCGCCGCGACCTGATCGTCGTCGACCAGCGCGGCAGCGGTCGCTCGGGGCTGCTGCGCTGCCCCCGCCTGGAGCGGTCGAACATCCTGCGCGCCAGCGCGGCTGCGGCGGACTGCGCCAAGCGCCTCGGCCGGCGGCGCGCCTTCTACACCAGCCGCGACACCGCCGACGACCTCGACGCCGTCCGCCTGGAGCTGGGCGCCCGCAAGCTCGCCCTGTTCGGCGTCTCCTACGGCACCCGCACGGCCACCGCCTATGCGCTGCGCCACCCCACGCGGGTGGATCGCTTGGTGCTGGACTCGGTCGTGGAGACCGACGGCCCCGACGCGCTCTACCGCAGCACGTTCGCGGGCGTCCCGCGCGTGCTGTCGGAGTTGTGTGGGCGCACGTGTGCCCGCCTCGGACTGGACCCCTCGGCTGACATACACGCCCTTATCCAGCGCTTCGCCCGTGGACCGCTCAGCGGGCGGGTCGTGGACGCGAGGGGGAGGCGCCTGAAGCGCCGGATCGACCGCTTCGGGCTGTTCTCGGTGCTGCTCTCGGGCGACTTCGACCCGGGACTGCGCATCGCGCTGCCCGGCGCGCTGCGGTCCGCCCTGCGCGGCGACACGGCGCCGCTGCTGCGCCTCAAGCGCCGCTCGCTCGCGCTGGAGGGCGGCCCGATCGAGCCGCGACTCCTCAGCACGGCGCTCTACGCGGCCACCACATGCGAGGAGGCCAAGCTGCCCTGGTCACGGGGCGCGCCCTTCTCCGACCGGCGCCGGCAGGCCGAGGAGTCGGCCGGGTCCCAGCCGGACACGGCCTTTGCCCCCTTCGATCGCCAGACGGCGCTCCTGAGTGACGTCATCGACCTCTGCTCGCGGTGGCCGGAGTCGCCGGTGGCTCCCACGCCCGGTCCCGGGCCGCTGCCCGACGTGCCCACGCTGCTTGTGGAGGGCGAGGACGACCTGCGGACCCCGATCGAGGCGGCGCGCAGCGTGGACGCCCAGCTCCCGCGGGCTCGCCTGCTGGTGGTCGCGGGAGTGGGCCACTCGCCGCTGTCGGCGGACGTGACCGGTTGCGCGGCACGTGTGTTCTCGCGCTTCCTGGGCAATCGGCCCACGCGGTCGCGCTGCCGCGGCAGGCGCCTGCGGCCCACTGCTCCCGCTCCAAGCTCCCTCGCCGACACTCCCCGCGTTCGGGGCGTGCCCGGCCGTCGTGCGCGCGCCGCCGGCGCGGTGGCTCTGACGCTGGCCGACGTGGCCGACGATGCCCTGAGCATCCTTCCGGGCGGCGGCCTGCGGGGCGGCCGGTACCGCCTCACCGACACAGGGACGCTAAGGCTGTCGAAGGTCTCCTACGTGCCCGGCGTGCGAATCAGCGGGCGCATCCGGCGCTTCGGCGCGCGCACGCAGCGCGGGGCGGTGCGGATCGCCGGGCCCAAGGGCGCGCGAGGGCGGCTGCGCATCCGTGGCGCGCGCTTCTCCGGCCGCATCGGCGGCCGTCGGGTGAGCTGGCGGCTCGGCCTGCTGTCCGCCTCACCAAGCCGCGTGGCGGCCTCACAGCGACTCCCGCTAGACCTGCAGCGCTGAGCGAGCCTTGCGCTTGTCGCGGGCGGTCACGTACAGGATCAGCGCGGCCACTCCGACCGGAAACGCTGCCAGCGCCGCTCCGGGCACACCGACGCCCGCCTTGCTCAACAGCCCGAGGCCGGAGCCGATCAGTACCAGGGCAAGGGTGGTGCGCAGCGCGGCGGTGGGCACCTTCACCGACAGGTTGGTGCCGACCCACACTCCGGGCAGCGACCCGAGCAGGATGTTCCCGGCGAGGCCGAAGTCCACGTTGCCCGCCACGAGGTGGGCCGCGGCGGCGGCCCAGAGGAGGATCGCGGCGTGGAAGACGTCGGTGCCCACCACGCGTGTCGGGACGAGGCGGAAGAGCAGGATGAGTCCGACCGCGATCAGGGCGCCGCTGCCGGCCGAGGTAACACCCAGCACAAAGCCGACGACTGCACCCAGGAAGGCGGCTCCGGCCTTGTTGCGGCGCGTCATCTCCACGGAGTCGCGCTCCTTGTCGTGCAGGCGCTTGAGGAACAGCGCTCGCGCCAGGGTCATCACCCCGGTGAACAGCAGCGTGACCGCCAGGATCGAGATCAGCAGCTCGTCGAAGTCCTCGCCATAGCGGCGCTCGAGCACCTCCAGCACGTACACGCCCCCGATGGCCGACGGCACCGAGCCGACCGCCATCCAAGAGGACAGCGGCATGTCCACGGTGCCCTGCTTGAGGTGCCTCAGCCCGCCCACCGTCTTGGTCACCGCCCCGTAGGCGAGGTCGGTGCCCACCGCCGTCACGGGCTTGACGCCGAACACGAGGATCAGAAGCGGGGTCATCAGCGAGCCGCCGCCGATGCCGGTCATCCCCACGAGCACGCCCACTCCGAGCCCGAAGGCCGCGATCGCCGGGTCCACGGCGCTCAGCCCCCGAGCCGGGCGAGCAGCGCGGCCACGGACTCATCCACGCTCTGCTCGAGCGGTTTGAGGTGCAGCTCCGGGCTCCGGGGAGCCTCATATGGGTCGTCGATTCCGGTCATGCCCTTCAGCTCGCCCGCGCGGGCACGGGCAAAGAGACCTTTCGGGTCGCGCCGCTCGCATTCCTCCAGCGGCGTGTCCACGAACACCTCGAGGAACGGGAGCCCCTGTGCCTCGTGGAGCTCGCGCACGCGCGCGCGGTCGACCTCGTAGGGGGAGACCAGCGACACCAGCGCCACCACCCCGGCGTCCGCGAACAGCCGCGCCACCTCGCCGGTGCGGCGTACGTTCTCCGCGCGGTCCTCGGCGGAGAAGCCCAGGTTGCCGTTCAGCCCGTGGCGCAGGTTGTCGCCGTCGAGCACATACGCCGCCCGCTTGCGGTCCAGCAGCGCGGCCTCCAGCGCCACGGCGATCGTGGACTTGCCCGAGGCCGGCAGGCCGGTGAGCCATACCGTGGCCCCGGCGCCGCCGGTGGCGTCGGCGCGCCGTGCGCGCTCGACGGCACCGGAGTGCCAGGTCACGTTCTCGCTGCGCGCTTCCACGGCGTCACCCCGGCAGGGGTGGGCTACTCCTCGGAGCCGCCGAGGATCATGCCCGCGCCGACGGTGTCGTTGGTGCTCTCCTCGATCAGGATGAAGCTGCCGGTGGCCCGGTTGCGCCGGTACTCGTCGGTCAGCACGGGGGCGGACAGCCGCAGGCCCACGCGGCCGATCTCGTTGAGCTCCAGCTCCGCGGCTTCCTCGTCGCGGTGCATCGTGTTGACGTTGAAGCGATAGCGCAGCGCGTCGACCTTGGCCAGCGCCGTGCGAGTGGTGTGCTTGATCCGGTAGCGGCTACCCGGCTTGAGCGGGCGGTCGGACATCCAGCACACCATCGCCTCCATCTCGCGCGTGGGGTTCGCATGGTTCTGCACGCGGCAGATCATGTCGCCGCGCGAGGCGTCCACGTCGTCCTCGAGCCGGATCGTGACCGACAGCGGCGGGTAGGCCTCCTTGAGCGGCCCGTCGTAGGTGTCGATGCCCTCGATCCGGGTGGTCTTGCCCGAGGGCTGCACGCTCACCTCGTCGCCCACCTTGAAGACGCCCGAGGCCACCTGGCCGGCGTAGCCGCGGTAGTCGTGGTGCTCGTCGGTCATCGGACGCACGACCCACTGAATCGGGAAGCGGCAGTCGATCAGGTTGCGGTCCGAGGCCACGTGCACGTGCTCGAGGTGGTAGAGCAGCGAGGGCCCGGCGTACCACGGCATGTTGTCTGAGCGGTTCACCACGTTGTCGCCGTGCAGCGCCGACATCGGGATGAAGGTGATGTCGGTGATGTCCAGGCGCGCGGCCCACTGCGAGAAGTCGCTGGCGATGCGTTCGTAGACGTCCTCGTCCCAGTCCACGAGGTCCATCTTGTTGATGCCCACCACGAGGTGGGGGATGCGCAGCAGCGAGGCGATGAAGGCGTGGCGGCGCGACTGCTCGACCACGCCGTTGCGCGCGTCCACCAGCACCAGCGCGAGGTCGGCGGTGGAGGCGCCGGTGACCATGTTGCGCGTGTACTGCGGATGCCCCGGCGTGTCGGCGATGATGAACTTGCGCTTGGGCGTGTGGAAGTAGCGGTAGGCCACGTCGATCGTGATGCCCTGCTCGCGCTCTGCGCGCAGGCCGTCGGTGAGCAGCGCCAGGTTGAGGTGGCCGTCCCCGCGCTCGCTGGACACCCGCTCCACGTGCTCGAGCTGGTCCTCGAAGATCTGCTTGGAGTCGAACAGCAGGCGGCCGATGAGGGTGGACTTGCCGTCGTCCACCGAGCCCGCGGTGGCCAGGCGCACGAGCTGGGAGGGGCGGCCGTCGAGGCCCCGCGCCGGCACGGCGTGCCTGTCGGAGCCCAGGTCCACTTGGCCGTTGCTCGACGCCTCCATCAGAAGTAGCCCTCGCGCTTGCGGTCCTCCATGGCCGCCTCGGTCACACGGTCGTCCGCGCGGGTCTCGCCGCGCTCGGTGATGCGGGTGGCGGCGATCTCGGTGACCACCTGGTCGAGCGTCGCGGCCTCAGAGCGCACGGCGCCGGTGCAGCTCATGTCGCCGACCGTGCGGTAGCGGACCGACGCCGGGAAGCCGGTCTCGTCGGGCAGCAGCTCCACGTGAGGTGAGACCGCGTAGAGCATCCCGTCGCGCTCGAACACGTCGCGCTCGTGGGCGAAGTAGATGCCCGGGACCTCCAGCTCCTCCTCGCGGATGTACTGCCACACGTCCAGCTCGGTCCAGTTGGACAGCGGGAACACGCGCATGTGCTCACCGGGCCGGATGTGGGCGTTGTAGAGGTTCCACAGCTCCGGTCGCTGGGACTTGGGGTCCCAGCCGCCGAAGTCGTCGCGGAACGACAGGATCCGCTCCTTGGCGCGGGCGCGCTCCTCGTCGCGGCGAGCGCCGCCGAAGGCTGCCTTGAAGTCGTGCTCGGTGATGGCGTCGAGCAGCGTCACGGTCTGGAGGCGGTTGCGTGACGCGCGCGGGCCAGTCTCTTCCACCACTCGGCCGGAGTCGATCGAGTCCTGCACCGAGGCCACGATCAGCCGCGCGCCCAGTTCCTCGATCCGGCGGTCACGGAACTCGATCACCTCATCGAAGTTGTGACCCGTGTCCACGTGCATCACCGCGAACGGGAACTTGGCCGGCCAGAACGCCTTCTCGGCCAGGCGCAGCAGCACCACGGAGTCCTTGCCGCCGGAGAACAGCAGCACCGCGCGCTCCACCTCGGCGGCCACCTCGCGCATCACGTGGATCGCCTCGGATTCGAGCGCGCGCAGGTGGGGGACTTCGTAGCTCACGTTTTGCTCCGGGGAAAGGGTTGCGGTGACGGACGGGCCCGTCAATGCAGGCCGCAGTCGACCTTGTCGCGGCTGGCCCAACGGCCTTCGCGACCGGTGCCCGGCTCGGTGCAGTGAGTGCATCCGATAGAGGCGTAACCGCGGTCGTGGAGCGGATGGTAGGGGATGTCGTGAAGGGTGAGGTATTCCCACACGTCGTCCTCGCTCCAGTCCGCCAGGGGGTTGATCTTCCAGAGGCCGTGCTTTCGGTCCCACGTGAGCTTCTCGGTACCGGCGCGGCCGTTGAAGTCGCCGCGGCGCACGCCGCTCACCCAGGCGTCCAGCGGGGCCAGGGTCTCGCGCAGCGGCTTGACCTTGCGCAGCTCGCAGCATTGGTCCGGGTCGGAGTCCCACAGCGCCGGCCGGTAGAGCTCGGCCTGGCGTGCCAGGGACAGGCCCTGGGAGGTCTCCACCTCGATGCCGAAGCGCTCCTCGAGCGCCCGCCAGATGGCGTAGGTCTCGGGGAACAGCACGCCGGTGTCGAGCGTGAAGAAGCGCGCGCCGGGCTCGATCTCCAGCAGCATGTGCATGATCACCGAGGCGCTCTTCTGGAACGAGCAGGCCACCTTCATGCTCGGGTGGAAGCGCTCGACCGCGTAGGCCAGCACCTCCTGCGCGGTGAGGTGCTCGAGGTCGGGGACCGACTCTGGAGCGGCAACAGCGGTCGTCATACCGCGCACTCGCCCTCGCCGCGGATCACCTGGTAGAGCTCCTTCTTGGTCCAGTCGATGAACATGTCCATGTTCTCGACGGAGAAGTCCACGGGCATCGACAGGTCCTTCACGAGCTCGCTGAACCGCTCGACGCCCACGCGCTCGACAAAGGCGTTGAACTCCTCCTCCTCCTGGCGCTCCGCGGCGTAGAGGTTCAGCCACCGCTCCACCGCGTCGGGCACGCGCTTTGAGGGCAGGCGGGTCTTCAGCCGCGTGCCGTAGACCACCTCGCCGCCCTCATAGCGGCCCCCCAGGTGCGGGATGTAGGCGGGGATCGTCTTGTCGCCCACCTTGATCGACGCTCCGTAGAAGCCGATGTTGGCGATGTGGTGCTGGCTGCAGCCGTTGGGGCAGCCGGACATCTTGATGTGCACCCGCC
>DASROS010000087.1:0-4134 GCA_035646775.1 Thermoleophilaceae bacterium
CACCGACGAGCACGGCGGCGTGGACATCGACGACCTGCGCGCCAAGGCCTCGGACGACGTCGCCTGCCTGATGCTCACCAACCCGAACACGCTCGGCCTGTTCGACCGCAACATCGAGGAGATCGCGTCGATCGTGCACGACGTGGGGGCCACGCTGTACTACGACGGCGCCAACCTGAACGCGGTGATGGGCATCTCGCGCCCCGGCGACATGGGCTTCGACATCGTCCACTACAACCTGCACAAGACCTTCACCCAGCCCCACGGCGGCGGCGGCCCGGGCGCCGGCCCGATCGCGGTGTCCGACCGCATGGAGCCGTTCCTGCCGCGGCCCCAGGTGGTGCGCTCGGAGACAGGCAACGGCTCGCGTCCGCTCAGCGGGAGGAGCGCAGCCCGTTCGTCGAACGGGCGAGCACCGAACGAGGCTTACTTCGCGCTCGACAACGACCGGCCCAAGTCGATCGGCAAGCTGCGCGGCTTCACCGGCAACTTCGGCGTGTTCGTGCGCTCCTACGCCTACATCTGCTCGCTGGGCGCCGAGGGCCTGCGCGAGGCATCCGAGACAGCGGTGCTGAACGCCAACTACCTGCGCGCCCGTCTGGCCGAGGAGGGCGTTGGCGAGTACCTCCCGATCGCCTTCGACCGCATCTGCATGCACGAGTTCGTGCTCTCGGGCAAGGGCGCCCGCGACAAGCTCGGGATCAAGACGCTCGACATCGCCAAGCGGATGCTCGACCACGGCGTGCACCCGCCCACGGTGTACTTCCCGCTGCTGGTGGAGGAGGCGCTGATGATCGAGCCCACCGAGACCGAGCCCAAGGAGCGGCTGGACCACTTCGCCGACGTGGTGCGCTCGATCCTGGCCGAGGCCGCCGAGGATCCCGAGATCGCCCGCAACGCGCCCTACACCACGCCTGTGCGACGGCTGGACGAGGCGGGTGCCGCCAAGCGGCCGGTTGTGCGCCAGGGAGCCGGGGAGAACCCGGGCGACCCGGACAAGGCCGCGGAGAATCCGGCCGGCGCCACCGGCGCCGTCTAGACGACGGCGGCAAAAAACTCAAGAATCGATTGGCGCAAAACGCCAAGCGCGTCTATGCTCGGACTTCCTTCGGACCCGGCAGCCACAGACAGGGGAAGAACAAGCATGCTCCGCGCCCGCCTCGCCTCGAGGGCGCGCGCGACCGGGCGGCGGACCGGGTGGCGCCGGTCGACGTGGACCAGGTCACGCGCGGACGGGGCCGCGGCGGGCCGGTGGAGCTGCTGGAGCTGCCGGGCGGGGTCTCGAACTCCGACGCGATCGCCGCCCTCGAGCTCGAACCCGCCGTCGCCTGTGCCGAGCCCAACTGGATCGTGCGCAAGGCGGTCCTGAGCACCGACCCCTACTTCACCAACGGCTCGCTGTGGGGGATGTACGGCGACGCCAGCTCGCCCGCCAACCAGTACGGAAGCCAGGCGGCCGAGGCGTGGGCGGCCGACAACACCGGCAGCCGCAACGTCTACGTCGGGGTGATCGACGAGGGGGTCCAGTACACACACGGCGACCTGAACGCCAACGCCTGGACGAACCCGTTCGATCCGAAGAACGGCATCGACGACGACGGGAACGGCTACAAGGACGACAAGAATGGCTGGGACTTCGCCGGGAACAACAACACGCTCTATGACGGTGGCACGAAGGGCAATCGCGACGATCACGGCACCCACGTGACGGGCACGATCGGCGCCGAGGGCAACAACCCAGACGCGCAGAGGAACGTGGTCGGCGTGAACTGGAGCGTCACCTACATCTCGACGAAGTTCCTCGGAACCAACGGCGGCACCACCGCCAACGCGATCAAGGCGCTCGACTACCTGACCGATCTGAAGACGCGTCACGGGCTCAACATCGTCGCCTCCAACAACTCCTGGGGCGGCGGAGGCTTCTCGCAGGGCGTGCTCGACGCGATCGTACGGGCGGCGAAAAAGGACATCCTGTTCGTCGCCGCCGCGGGCAACAGCGGCACCAACAACGACACCACCGCGAGCTACCCGTCGAACTACAACACGAAGGCGGGCGCCGGCTACGACTCGGTGATCGCCGTGGCGGCGATCGACAAGACGGGCGCGCTGGCGAGCTTCTCGCAGTACGGTCCGACGACCGTCGACCTCGGGGCGCCGGGTGTGGGCGTGTGGTCGACGACGGCGTTCAACAGATACAGCTCGTTCAACGGCACCTCGATGGCCACGCCGCACGTGACGGGTGCTTCCGCGCTGTACAAGGCGAGCCACCCGACGACGACGGCGGCGGACGTCAAGGGGGCAATTCTGTCCTCGACTACGCCCACTCCCTCGCTGAACGCAAAGACGGTCACGGGCGGCCGGCTGAACGCCGGCGGCTTCTAGCGCAGCCGCGCCGGGCGGAGCGCCACCGGGCGCGCTGGGCCGCGCCTAGACTGCCGGCGGTGCGGATCTTCAGCGGCGTCCAGTCACCCGCCCGGGCAGCGGTCCTGCGGGTGGGTGCGGTGTCGGCGGCACTCGCCGCCTGCCTGACTGCGATCGCCACCGGATCGGGGACCGCGCAGCCGCACGCCGAGCTGCTGCCCGACCTCGACCAGGGCCATCCGAGGAGCCTGGTGGTGCGGGCATCGGGACCGCCCCGCCGACCCCGCTATCGCCTGGGCTTCACCTCCACAGTGAACAACTCCGGCCGCGGCCCACTGGAGATCCGCTCGGTGCGGGAGCGCGGCGCCACCATGCGTGCCGACCAGGCGATCTCGCTCGCAGGCGGAGGCACCCGCGTGCGACGGGGCGTGGGTTCGGTCCGCTACGTGCGCCTGGGCGGGCACCAGCACTGGCACCTCCTGGGCGCGCAGCGCTTCCGGCTGCTCACCGCGAAGGGCAGGCCCCTCCGGGCCCGGGTGGCCAAGCAGGGCCTGTGCTTCGGCGACCGCGAGCCCGCCGACCGGGGCGAGCCCCGGCCGAGGGGCGAGCCCGTGTTCACCAGCGCGTGCGGGCGTAACCGCCCTGGCCTGAAAGCCCTGGAGCAGGGCATCAGCCCGGGATACGCCGATCCCTACCCGCCCACGGTGGAAGGCCAGGAACTGGACATCACCCGGCTTCCCGCGGGCCGCTACCAGCTGGTTCACCGCGCCGACCCGCTCCACCGGCTGCGGGAGAGCGACGAGGACAACAACGCGGCCTCGGTGGCGATCGTCGTACGGCGCTCGGGACTGGGCCGGCCGCGGGTGGCCGTGGTGCGCGTGTGCGCCGAGCGCGCCCGCTGCGACGCCCCCGCCGCTAGCGCGGCCCGCTAGCGGCAGCGCTTCCGAGCAAGCGTACGCTATTATGCACGTATGAAGCGCACCAGTCTGTCGCTGGACGACGACACCGCCCTTGCCCTCGAGCGGGAGGCGCGACGGCGGGGCACCTCGGTGTCGCAGGTAGCCCGTGACGCCCTCGCCGAGCAGTTTGGGCTGACGGGCGGGGGTCCCCGAAAGCTTCCCCTCGCCGCGCTTGGGCGCAGCGGCAGGCGTCACACGGCGCGGGATCTCGAGGACGAGTTGGCGGCCGAGTGGGACCGTGCTGGCGGTCGTTGACGCGGGCCCTCTGTACGCGGTCGCTGACGCCGACGATGCCGACCACGAGCGCTGCCGCGCGGTGCTCGAGCGCCCGGACCTGCGCCTTGTGCTCCCGGCGCTCGCGGTGGCGGAGGTCACCTTTATGGTCGGCCGGCGCCTCGGGGCCCGGGCCGAGGCGCGCTTTCTCGCTGCGCTGGCAGAGTTCGACGTGGAAGCCCCCGCGGTGGAGGACTGGCCCCGCATCGCCGCGCTCGTGGAGGAGTATGCCGACTTCCCGCTCGGCGGCACGGACGCGTCCGTAGTGGCTCTGGCCGAGCGGCTGGACACGCCGACGGTCGTCACCCTCGACCGCCGTCACTTCGCCGCGATCCGGCCGCGCCACGAGGAGGCGCTCCACCTCTTGCCGGACTAGGAGCCTGTTGAACTATCGGTCGCTGTGAGGCGACTGATCTCGGTGAGGACGAGGACGAGGAGGGCGGTCAGCCAGATGATCTGTGCGGCGCGGGCGCCTGGGTCGCCGGCCTGCTCGCCCGAGGCGCGGTCCTGGGCGGCCAGGAGGCGTTTGAGGTTGATCGCG
>DASROS010000088.1:0-3895 GCA_035646775.1 Thermoleophilaceae bacterium
TCTGAACGCTCTGGTCGTCCATCAGCTCCTCCTCGTTCGTCGAGTCATGCTCTCGCTCAGCCTTCCAGCCGGAACGGCTCGCCCCCGCCGCAGCAGGACGAGGGCGAGCCGTTCCGGCTGGAAGGCTGAGCGAGAGCATGACTCGACGAACGAGGAGGAGCTGATGGACGACCAGAGCGTTCAGAACCACATCGAGGAGCTGGTGGCCGAGGAGCACCGGCTCCAGAAGGCCGGCGAGGGCGGCGGGCTCGACCCCGAGCGCCACGAGCGGCTGGAGGCCGTGCGCATCGAGCTCGACCGCCTCTGGGACCTCCTGCGCCAGCGGCGCGGCCTCGAGGAGTTCGGGCTCGATCCGGACGGCGCATCGGAGCGCGGCGCCGACACCGTCGAGGGCTACGAGCAGTAGGAGGCCTCAGCGCAGCGAGGCCAGCGTGCGCTCGAGCCCGTCGCTGATGCCCACCTCGGCCTGCCAGCCCAGGTCGGCCTGGGCGCGGCCCGCGTCGAGTGCGATGTGGCGCACCTCGCCCGGGCGCTCCGGGGCCATCTCGGCCTCGAAGCCCGAGCCGTCGGCCTGGCCGGCCAGCGCCTCGACGATGTCGAGCACGGTGGTCTCCACGCCGGTGCCGATGTTGATCGCACCGGTGGTCTCCGAGTCTGCGGCCAGCAGGTTGGCCGAGACCACGTCGCCCACGTAGACGTAGTCGCGGGTCTGCAGGCCGTCGCCGAACACGGTGGGCTGCCCGCCCTCCAGCAGCTTGCCGCAGAAGATCGCCACCACGCCCGCCTCGCCGAGGGGGTCCTGGCGCGGCCCATAGACGTTGCCGTAGCGCAGCGAGACGGTGGACAGGCCGTGGAAGCGGGTGAACAGCTCGCAGTAGTTCTCGGCGCAGAACTTCGACAGCCCGTAGGGCGCTTCGGGGGCCACCGGATGGTCCTCGGGGGCGGGGATCGTGCGCCCCTCGCCGTAGATCGCCCCGCCGGTGGAGGTGTTGACCACGCGCCGTACGCCTGCCTGGCGGGCGGCCTCGAGCACGTTCACGGTGCCCTCCACGTTGATGCGCGCGTCGGCGGCCGGGTCGGCCGCTGAGCGGCGCACGTCGATCTGGGCCGCCAGGTGGAAGACCACCTCGGGCTTGGCGTGGGCCACCGCCTCGGCCAGCGCGGCGGCGTCGCGGATGTCCACGTCGCGCAGCTCCGCGCCGTTGGCGAGGGCGTCGGTGAGGTTCTCCCGCTTGCCGGTGGAGAGGTCGTCCACGACGGTCACCTCGTCGCCCCGCTCGACCAGTGCGTCCACGAGGTTGGATCCGATGAAGCCGGCTCCGCCGGTCACGAGCGCGCGCATGACGGCGGGCATGCTAGGGGACGGCCTGAGGCGCTGGTAGCTTCGCTCCGGTGGGCGGCCTATTCGTCACATTGGAGGGAATCGACCGCTCGGGCAAGAGCACCCAGACGGCCATGCTGCTCGAGGCGCTCGGCGACGTGGCGATCGGAGTACGCGAGCCCGGCGGCACCGCGGTGGGAGAGCGGGTGCGCGAGCTGCTCAAGGACCCGGATGTCACGGTGTCTGCGGAGGCCGAGGCGCTGCTGTTCGCCGCCGCGCGCGCGGAGCTGGTGAACGAGGTGATCCGCCCGGCGCTCGCCGACGGCGTGGTGGTCGTGTCCGACCGCTACCTCGACTCCTCGCTCGCCTACCAGGGCGCCGCCCGCGGGTTGGGGGTCCAGGAGGTGGAGCGCGTGAACGGCTTCGCCACCCGGGGCCTGCAGCCCGACCTCACGCTGCTGCTCGAGCTGGACCTGGCCACCGCCGCGGCGCGCGGCGCGGAGGACGACCGCTTCGAGCGCGAGGGTGCCGAGCTGCAGCGCAGCGTGGCCGGCGCCTACGTGGACCTGGCGGTGGCCAACCCGCAGCGCTGGCGGCGAATCGACGCGGGGCGCGATCCCGACGCCGTGCACGCCGACGTGCTCGCCGCCGTGCAGAGCGCGCTGTCCTCGACCGGGGGTCACGTGAGCGCGGGCGCCCCGTGAACGCCATCCCCGGCACCGAGGACCACCCGCAGGCGCGGATGACGCTGTCCGCCGACCTGGCCGGCGCTCCCTCGCACGCCTACCTCTTCCACGGCCCCGCCGGCGTGGGCAAGCGCACGGCCGCGCGCGCCTTCGCCGCCGAGCTGCTGGCCGCGGGCTCGCCCGACCCCGACAACGCCCGCCGCCGTGCCCTGTCCGGTGCCCATCCCGACCTCACCTGGGTGCGGCCCACCGGCGCGCACGTGATGCGCACCGAGGACGTGGACGAGCCCGTGGTGGCCGCCGCCACCCGCACCCCGTTCGAGTCCAAGCGCCGCGTGTTCGTGCTCGAGCGCGTGGACACCATGAACGACGAGGTGGCCAACCGGCTGCTCAAGACGCTGGAGGAGCCGGCCGCGTTCGTGCACCTGATCCTGCTGACCGATGCGCTGTCCCAGGTGATCCCCACCGTGATCTCGCGCTGCCAGCTGGTTCGCTTCGACCCGTTGCCTGCCGAGCGCATCGCGGCGTCGCTGACCGAGGAGGGAGTGCCCGCCGAGCGCGCCGCCGCGTGCGCGCGGCTGGCGCTGGGCAGCGGCGAGCGGGCGCGCTTCCTTGCCTCGGATGAGGGCGAGGCGCTGCGCGCCGACGTGGACCGGATGCTGGCCGCCGCCCTGTCCGGAGGTTCGCGCGCCGCCGACGAGCCCGAGCCGTGGCGGGGCCTGCTCGCGCGCGCGGAGGAGCGCCGCGAGGACGCCGAGGCGCGAGTGGGCGAGGCCCGCGCCGCGCGGCTGGAGTCCGAGCCCAAGGGCCGCGAGCGTGGGGCGCTGGAGCGCCGTTTCGACGAGACCGCCAAGCGCGACGGCCGCCGCGCCCGCACAGAGCTGCTCGAGCTGGGTCTGACGCTGGCGGCGCTCGGCTTCCGTGACCTCGTGTGCGTGGCCGAGGGCGCCGAGGGAGCGGCGTTCGACGCCGAGCGCAGCGCAGCGCTGAGCAGCGCGGCCCGCGGCCGCGATCCGCGCCGGCTGCGGGAGGCCGCCGAGCGCTGCGAAGAGGCGCGCATGTCGCTCGAGGTGAACGTGACCGAGGACCTGGCGCTGGAGGCGCTGGGCTACCGGCTCAGCACGCTGGTGGGCTCGGCCTAGCCGTACTCGAACGCGCGTCCCGGCCCCGACCGGACCTCCAGGACGCCGCGGGCGCCCTTCTCCCGCACCACCCGTCCGGGCGGCACGCGCGATCGAACCCGGAGCACCTCCCCGTGCTCGTTCAGGAACACGAGATTCAGGGCAAAGCCCATGCCGAAGGTATGCACCGTGGAGCACCGCGGGATCAGCAGCCCGCAGTCCCGGGGCAGGTCGGTCAGGAAGGCGAGCCCAAGCAGCCGCGCCCTGAAAGAGTGCGCCACGAACACCCTCGGGCCATCCGGCCAGGCCAGCTCCTCGAGACGCCGCAGCCGCTTGGGCACCATGCCCCGTAGAGGCCGGATCGCGGCACGATTCGCCCCCCGGCCGGGGCTACACTCCGACCACGCGCCGACGTAGCTCAGCTGGTAGAGCACATCTCTCGTAAAGATGGGGTCCCCGGTTCGAATCCGGGCGTCGGCTTCGGTAGAAGACCTGGAAATGGGAGGTTTCTGGTTTCTGGTGTTCTGCTGGTTTCGACCCATGGTGATCCGCCAACATTTCCACCAACATCGACCCGAGCTGCGTCGTCAGCCTCGCGGGACGCTGCGCGACCATACGGTCAAGTGACCCCGCAAGACGACAAGGTGACGCCGCTGACCGAGCGTTTCAGCGCGGCGTTCGACGCCGAGCGCAGCGCAGCGCTGAGCAGCGCGGCCCGCGGCCGCGATCCGCGCCGGCTGCGGGAGGCCGCCGAGCGCTGCGAAGAG
>DASROS010000089.1:0-11706 GCA_035646775.1 Thermoleophilaceae bacterium
ATCGCGCTGGCGAACGGCATCGGGGCCTCGATCGTCTACGTACTGGCGTTCTTTGTGATCCCCTCGCCCCCCGAGCTCGATCAGGAGACCGAGGCGCTCGTGGTGAACCTGGTCACGAGCGCGATCTACCTGCTGATCGCCCTGGTGGTAGGCACGGTATGGGGCTTCAGGCGCGTGAACCCCACACGGAAGTGGATCAACGAGGAACGCGCACCCGACAAGGAGGAGTTGCGCGTAGCCCTGCGGGGGCCACTGCGCATCTCGCTCGTGAACGCTGTCCTCTGGCTGGTGGGCGTGCTCGTCTTCGGCGCCCTGAACTTCATCTACTCGCCGGTGCTCGCCGCCACGGTGGGGGTGACCGCCCTGCTGGGCGGGGTCACCACCTGCGCGGTGGCCTACCTGCTGTCGGAGCGCATCCTGCGCGCCACCACGGCCCGTGCGCTGAGCTACGGGGCTCCGTCGCGCCCGGTGCTGCCGGGTGTGCGCACGCGGGGCATGCTCGGATGGGCGCTGGGCAGCGGCGTGCCGCTCGTGGGCCTGGGTCTCGTGGCGGTGGCCACGGTGTCTGGCGACGAGGTGACCGACGACGAGCTGGCGATCGTGATCTTCGCCCTGGGAGGACTTGCGCTCACGGTTGGGCTCTACATCACCTGGCTCACCACGCGCGCCGTGGCCGACCCGGTCCTGTCGGTGCGCCGCGCCCTCGCCAAGGTCGAGCAGGGCGAGCTGGACGTGGAGGTGCCGGTCTACGACGGCAGCGAGCTGGGGCTGCTCCAGGCCGGCTTCAACCGCATGGTGGCCGGGCTGAGCGAGCGTGAGCGGATGCGCGACCTGTTCGGCCGCCACGTGGGCGAGGACGTGGCCCACGCGGCGCTCGAGCAGGACATCGAGCTGGGCGGTGAGGTGCGCGAGGTGGCGGTGCTGTTCGTGGACATCGTGGGCTCCACCAAGCTCGCGGGCGAGCGCCCGCCGGACGAGGTGGTGGAGCTGCTCAACTCGTTCTTCGGCGTGGTGGTGGACGTGGTGGACGAGCACGGCGGCTTCGTGAACAAGTTCGAGGGCGACGCCGCGCTGGCGATCTTCGGCGCCCCCATCCCTCGTGACGACATCGCCGGCCCTGCGCTTGCCGCGGCCCGCCACCTGGCGGAACGCCTGGCGTCGGAGGTGCCCGACCTACGCGCCGGGATCGGCGTGTCCGGGGGTCGGGCCGTGGCCGGCAACGTGGGTGCCGAGAAGCGCTTCGAGTACACGGTGATCGGCGACCCCGTGAACGCGGCCGCGCGCTTGTCGGAGCTGGCAAAGCAGGAGGACTGCGGCGTGCTGGCCTCCGCCAACCTGGTCGAGCAGGCGGGCTCCGACGAATCCGGCCATTGGACCCTCGGCGACACCGTGGCCCTGCGCGGCCGCGAAGCCGAGACTCGGCTCGCGACCCCCGTCGGGGCCTAGGGGCGGCAGCCTCGTCGGGATTCACACATTCTGCGACTTCGCTTGGGCAACGAAGCCGCGCACGTCCGCCGCGGGCTCCGAGTA
The DNA here is from genome assembly GCA_035646775.1 of Thermoleophilaceae bacterium. Classification (GTDB taxonomy): domain Bacteria; phylum Actinomycetota; class Thermoleophilia; order Solirubrobacterales; family Thermoleophilaceae; genus JAAYBF01. Next base: position 1,531 of record DASROS010000089.1, read on the forward strand.
GGCGTCGCCGAGGGTCGTCTCGATCGCCGTCATGTACTCCTCGGCCCAGGCCGGGAACTCGTAGTCGATCGCGCGCAGGAACTCGAGCGTCGCGGCCAGGCGGATGTCGGCGATCGACGGGGCGTCGCCGCCGATGAACGTCTTCCCGTCGAGGAAGAACGCTCGGTAGGCGTCGAGCGGCTCTGCGAGCGCGGCCTCGGCGTCCTTCTGCGCCTGCGCCTTCATGCGGTCATCGGCGTCGGACGTAGCGACTTCGCCCGGGTACTGGGGGAAGCCAAGCGTCGGGTAGGTGGCGCGCGCGAGGAGCGGATAGAGCGTGCCGATCAGATAGAACATCGCGCTGTCGACCATCGCCCGCTCGCCAGCGTCCTTCGGGTAGAACTGGTCGAGATCGTGCTTGTTGCAGAGGTACTGCATGATCGCGCAGCTCTCCCAGAGCGAACCCTTCGGCAGCGCCTCCTCTTCGAGCATCGGCGTGAGATGGGCCGGGTCCTTCGCCAGGAACTCCGGGGTCGTCGTCTTCCCCCAGACGTCCAGCTCCTCGAAGTCGAGCCCGGCAGCTCGCACGAAGATCCGGGCAGTCAGGTTGTTGACGCTCGGCGTCAGGATGCTCAGTGTGTTTGCAGCCATGCGCTCCTCCTAGTGGTAGGGGTCCTTCGGCGATCTGTCGTCCGACAGGGACGCCCGTGATCGCCTGACGAGCGTCTCGATGGCATCCGCAAGGTGAACCTGGGCGATGTTGTAGTCGCCGCGCTCCACCCGGATCTTGTGCGCCTCGAGCAGCACGTCGGCGTGCGTGTGGCCGGACGGCGGCTCGAAGCGGTAGGACGCGAGCTCGATCAGGAGGCCGAGCGGATCCTCGAAGTAGATCGAGTCCATGAAGCCGCGGTCCTTGACACCGCTGTGCCGGATCTTGCGCTCGTCGAGTCGCTCCACCGCCTGCCGGAAGGTGGCCTGCGAGAGCGAGAACGCGATGTGGTGAACGCAGCCGGGGTCCGTCGGAGTGCGGCGCGGATCGGGCTCGCGATCCTCGTTGGCGAAGATGGTGATGAGGCGCCCGTCACCCGGATCGAAGTAGAGATGGCTCTCCGACGCGTTGTCGAGGTTGGGCTGCTCGAAGACGAAGGGCATGCCGAGCACGCCTTCCCAGAAGTCGATCGAGGTCTGCCGGTCGGCCCCGACGATCGTGATGTGGTGGACACCCTGGCTCTGAAGTTTCCGCATCAGTGCTCGACGAGTTTCGACTTGTATTCGCTGCGCCGCAGGCTCCCCCACGGCACGAGATCCACGCGTGTCTGGACGACGAGTACGTTGCGCAGTCTGTCGCGGATCGCTTCCGCGAGCGCGCCATCGGCCGTTGCGCCTCGCGCCAGCTCGACGCTTACGGGAAGCGGCGGCTCCTGCTTCACGCCCGCCGCCTGCGGCTTGACGAGGATGTGGCCGCTGACCTCGGGTGCGAACGCGCTCACCACCTCGCGGACGGCCGAGGGGAGGACGTTGACCCCGCGGACGATGAGCATGTCGTCGGTTCGCCCGACGCACCGCACGCGCGGGCTCGTGCGGCCACATTTGCACGGGCTCGTCCGGACCTGGACGTGATCGCGCGTGCGGAATCGCAGGAGCGGGGCCGCGCGATGCTGGAGATGCGTCAACACGAGCTCGCCGGTGGCGCCGTCGTCCATCTCGAGCGCGACTCCTGTTTCGGGTTCGATCAGCTCGGCGTAGACGAAGCCGCGCGCGCCCAGGTGCATTCCGTCCTGCTCTTCGCACTCCCCCCAGAGCGACACGCCGATGTCGCCGATGCCCATCGCCTCGGTGACCCTCGCGCCCCAGCCTTCTTCGAGCTTCGCACGGAAGGCCGGCTCGCCGCCGCCGGGCTCACCCGCCACGAGGACGCGCTCGACGCTCGACTCCCGGAGATCGACCTTCCGCTCCGCCGCCCATTCGACGAGATAGGCGGCATAGGAGGGCGTCAGCACCGCAGCCTCGGGGCCGAGGAGCTGGACCGCGAGCATCAGACGCTCGGTATTCCCGGTGCCGACCGGAATGTGACATAGGCCGACGCGGTCGAAGGCGGCCAGCGCCGCGCCCGCCACGAACGGCCCGGCGTTGTAGGTGGTGACGATGCGCTGGCCGGCGGCGATGCCGGAGGCTGCGTAGCTGCGTGCCGACGCGGTCACCCAGTTATCGAGATCGCTCCCCGTCAGCGGGACGTAGCTGGGCGCGCCGGTGGTGCCGCTCGTCGAGTAGATCCGAACGATCTCTGACGGCGTCGCGCAGAGATGCGCGCCGATCGGATTGTCAGGCGTGCACGTCGCCCTGATCTCGCGTTTTTCGGTGAGGGGCAGCTGCGCGATGTCCGCGAGCCCGCCCGCCGCCCGGTCGGAGGCGAACCCTGCCGCTGCCAATTTCTCGCGATAGAAGTTCGAGCGGTCGAAGAGGTAGGCGAGCTGGGTGCGATAGCACGCATCGTCAACGGCGAGCTGGTCTGCCCACGGGCGGGTTTCGACCTCGGACGCGAGCATCAGTGGAGCCCGTCCTCCGGCGGGCGCTCGTACTCGATCGCCTCCTCCGCCCTCCCCGCCATAAGGAAGCCGAGGGGACGCTGTTGCTCCTCGGCCAGATGAGCGAGCAGGCCGGCCGTGCGCGCGAGAATCGGAACGGCCTTCACGGTGGCGGACGAAAAGCCGAGGTCGAGCATCACCGCCGCGATGGGCATGGCGACGTTCATCGTGAGGGGCTTGCCCCAGGCCTTGGCCACGCCATCGCGGAGCTGGCGCGCGAGCAGGACGTGGGGCCCGCTCACCCCGCGGGCATCCGCGAGCTCCAGGATCCGTTCGGCGCGCGGGTCGAGCGGCCGATGAACCGGATGGCCGAACCCCGGCACCTTGCCGCCGGAAGCGTGGACCGCACGCGCAATGTCCCCGGCGACCGCCGCGGGCGCGCCACCGGAGACCACCTTTTCCTGCGCCTCTTCGAGAAGCCGCGCGCAGGACTCGGACGTGCCGAGGATGACCGGGCCGCAGCCGAGGATCCCCGCCGCGACGGCCCCCTGCAGCGATCCGGGGTCGGCCGCCAGCGTCATGCGCGCGGTGACGTTGGTGGGCATCATCCCGTGCTCGGCGATCGCGACGAGCAGCACGTCGAGGAAGAAGCGCTGGTCGTCGCTCGGCTCACGGCCGGTGAGCAACAGGTGGAAGTACTCGGTGAAGCTCAACCTGCCCATCAGGTCGCCGCAGAGGTCGCGTCCCCGCACTTCGACCCTGTCGGGATAGGCCTGGCTGATGTGGCTGACAGCGGCCCCGGCCTTACCGATCTGCATATGGCCTCCGGCCCTTGCTTCCCTGCCGAAGCCGGTCTCGAACTACGAGTGTCACACTTGAAGCCGCGGGTCCTCAGCGACCCACCGCCCGGCGATGCGCGCGCCGCCGTCTCGGTCGTGGCCTTTGGCAAGCATCCCGGCGACGCTACGCATCGGACGCCCGACCGTCAAGGGCCGTGGCGCCCTCTGGTCGGCCTGCCGCCGGCGCGTGGCCGTCGGTCGCCCTCGCGGCCGCCGCGATCACCCATGTAAGCCACCGCGCGTGCGGGTGGTGCTCACGTCGCGGACGCTGTAGCGTCGCGTCCAGACCGATCATGAGGAGAACGGGATGGACCTGAAGACGTACCGGGAGACAAGCTTGCAGACCTGGGACGAGATGGCCCCGGGCTGGGAGGACCGGCGTGAATGGCTCCTGGGGTTCACAGGAGCAATCAATGAGTGGCTGGCAGGCCGGGTCGATCCGCAGCCGGGCCAGTCCATCCTCGACGTGGCGGCGGGAACAGGCGATCTCGGGTTCGTCGCCGCGGAGCGCGTGGGCGAGGACGGGAAGGTGCTGTGCACCGACTTCTCCGCCGAGATGATGGAGGCCGCGCGCCGCAACGGTGAGCGGCGCGGCCTGTCCAACGTGGAGTACCGCGTCTTGGACGCCGAGCGGATGGACCTCGAAGACGACGGCGTCGACGGCGTGCTGTGCCGTTGGGGCTACATGCTCATGGCCGATCCCGCCGCCGCTCTGAGCGAGACTCGCCGGGTTCTGCGCGATGGCGGCACGCTCGCCTTCGCCGTGTGGCAGACGCCGGACCGCAACCCGTGGGCGGCGATTCCTGGGATGACGCTGGTCCAGCGCGGGCACATGCCGCCGCCTGAGCCGGGAGCGCCCGGGATCTTTGCCATGGGCGAGGCCGACCGCGTGGTGGAGCTCGTCACCGGCGCCGGCTTCGGCGAGCCTCGGATCGAGGAGCTGACATTCGAGTGGCGCTACGGCGCCGATGACCTCTGGGACACGCTCATGCGCCTGGCCGGGCCCCTGGCCGCGGTGATAAAGGGGCTGTCCGGAGAAGAGAAGAAGGAGACCCGGGCCGCGATCGAGGAGGGCCTGGCGCAGTACCGGCAGGACGGCGAACTCGTCGTCCCGGCGGCCTGCTGGGGCGTCGTCGCGCGCTGATCAGCGCGCCACGAGGCTCACGAGCCCTCTTCACCCCGCTGCCGGCTCCGGTTGCCTGACCTAGAGCTCGGGGAAGAAGAGCGCGACCTCGCGCTGGGCGGACTCGGCGGAGTCCGAGCCGTGTACGAGGTTGGTCTGCACCTCCAGCCCGTGGTCGCCACGGATCGAGCCGGGCGCGGCCTCGAGCGGGTTGGTGGCGCCGATCACCTGGCGGGCGGCGGCCACGGCCTCGTGGCCCTCCAGCACCATCGCCACCAGCGGGCCGCCGGTGATGAAGTCCACGAGCTCGCCGAAGAACGGCTTCTCGCTGTGTTCGGCGTAGTGCTGCTCGGCGGTCTCGCGCGGCACGGTCATGTGCTTCAGCGCGGCGATCGTGAGCCCCTTGTGCTCGAAGCGGGCGATCAGCTCGCCCGTGAGCCGGCGCTCGAAGGCGTCTGGCTTTATCAGGATCAGCGTCCTGTCCATGGGGGTCCTTTCGGTGGGGGAATCAGCTCGTGGGGCGAGCCCTGCGGGCCTGGCGCTGATCGGCGGGGGCAGCGCCGTCGGGCGTGTCAGCTGACGCGGCCGGGCGCGCGCGGTCGCCCTCGGTGCGCTCGGCGCGATCCGTGCGCTCGGTGCGATCGCCCTGCGCGGCGGCGCGCTCGGTGACCGCGGCACGCGGGCCCGCGGTCACGGGTTGGCGCTCGCGGCGCCGGGGGCGCTCGCGGCGGGAGGGCTGGGGCACCTGGCCCACCTCGGCCTCGCAGTAGGGGCAGACGGTCCAGCGCGGGTCCAGCGGCTTGCCGCATGTGCTGCACGGCTCCTTGAGCCGGCGCAGGCAGCTGGGGCAGCGCAGGAAGGCCTTCTCCACCTCATACGAGCAGTAGGGGCACACGTGGTGCTCGACGCTGGCCAGGCGCGCCTCGGCGGCGGCGATCTCCAGCTCGCGCTCGCGCACGTCCTCCATGTACTCGGGGGGCCGCACGATCACGTACACCACGGTCCCCACGAACGGGAACAGCGACGCGGCGGTGGCGCAGCCCACGAGCAGCGGGTCGCCGATCCGCCGCCGGGCATCCGCGTAGGTCCAGTAGACCAGCGCGAGCCAGAACACAACGAGGAAGAGCAGCAACAGATTGACCGCGAGGTTCAACCCGTCGTTGGTGATCCCGAAGACGGCGAAGAGGCCCATGGGAGCCGGGAAGTCTAACGGCGCGCCCGGCGGCGTACGCAGCCGGTGCCAGGGCGCATCGTCACAGGAATATGCGGCCCAGGAAGTAGCCGATGCCGAAGAACACGAGGATCACGGTGGCGACCACGATCGCCACCAACCCGATCATCTGCCCGAATCCAGGTCCGTCGCCCCCGTCCATTGGGACGGGATCCTCCCATGCCGCGCCCCCATGCGCGGGGCCCAGCGGGGCTCTGGCGGCCGAGTGGGCCGCATTTGGGTCGCACTTCAGCCCAAATGCGGCCCAGCGCGGATGGGGCCTCGCTGGGGAGGGCGCCTCAGAGCGCCGAGGCCCGCGCGGCGCTCTGCTCGCGCACGAGGTCGGCGATGAGGTAGATCGAGCCCGTGGCCAGCACCGCGCCGCCCGGGCCGGCCAGCTCGCGTGCGCGGGCGACGGCCGCCCGCGGCCGGGCGACGGTCTCCCCTTGCACGTCGGCCACCTTCGCGGCCAGCGACGCCAGCGTGGCCGGCGACAGCGAGCGCGGGTTCTCGCAGCGCGTGAACACCACGCCGTCGGCCAGTGGCAGCAGCGCCTCGAGCATCCCCGCGGCGTCCTTGTCCTCCAGCACGCTCAGCACCAGCACCAGCGGGCGCCGGTCGCCGATCACTTCCGGGACGGCCCCCGCGAGCGCCTCCGCCCCCGCGGGGTTGTGGGCCCCGTCGTAGAGCGTGAGCGGATCGGAGTCCACCGCCTCCAGGCGCCCGGGCACCAGCGTCTCGACGGCGGCCGAGCGCACCGCCTTCCGGTCGAGCGGACGGCCGAGGAATGCCTCGGCCGCCGCGCACGCCAGCGCGAAGTTGCGCCGCTGGAAGGCGCCCGCCGCGCGCAGCGGCGGCACCGACTCGCCTGTCCCACCGTAGGTGGGGGCCCCAGGCGCCTGGACCAGCGCGGCGCCCTGCTCGCGCGCGGTGCGCTGCGCCAGGGCTCTGACCTCCCCCGGCAGCTCTCCCACCACCAGCGTGCCGTTGCGGCGCACCACTGCCAGCTTCTCCTCGGCGATGTGCGACACGGTCGGGCCCAGCCAGCGGGTGTGCTCGAGTCCCACGCCGGTGAGCACCTGGACCCGCGACGGGATTACGTTCGTGGCGTCGTAGCGGCCTCCGAGGCCGGCCTCGATCACCGCCACCTCCACCCCGCGGGCGGCCAGCTCGTGGTAGGCGGCCGCTGTGAGCGCCTCGAACTGGGTCACGCCGTCGTCGTCGGCCAGCGTGCGCTCCACCATCTCCGCGGCGTGCTTGGCGCGGGCCACTGCGGCGGCGAACTCCTTGCCACTCACCGGCGCCCCGCCGACCTCGATCCGCTCGCGGAACGAAGCGAGATGGGGCGAGGTGTAGCTGCCGGTGCGCAGGCCGTGGCGCTCCAGCAGCGCGGCGATGAAGCGCACCGTGGAGGTCTTGCCGTTGGAGCCCACCACATGGATCGAGGCGTAGCGGCGCTGGGGGATCCCGAGCGCGGTCATCAGCTTGTGCATCCGGTCCAGGCCGAAGCGCATGCCGAACAGCTCGAGGCCCAGCAGGTAGTCCTCGGCCTCGCGTAGGGTCATCAGCCCAGCCTTGCCAGCTCCTGGCGGTACTCGTCGAGCTTTAAGCGCTCGCCGTCCACAACCGCGGCCGGCGCGCGCTCCACGAACCGCTCGTTGGCCAGCTTGCCCTCCAGGCGGGCGACCTCCTCACCCAGCCGCTCGCGCCGCTCCGCGATCCGCCTGTCAGCCTCGTCGGGGTCGAACTCGCCGCCCGCCAGCAGCTCCACGGCGCCGCCGGGCACGGGCACCTCGGCCACCGCCGCCGCGCCGTCGGAGTCGGGGCCGGCCAGCTCCAGCCGCGCCAGCCGGGCCACGTGGGAGCTGGTGTACTCGTAGCCGCCGGCGGCCAGGCGCGCGGGCAGGATCGCCGACGGCTTGGCGCCGGCCTCCTCGCGGTAGCGGCGCAGTTCGGTGACGGCGGCGATCACGCGGCCGACGGCGGCCTCGGCCTGCTCGTCCACCCGCGAGCCCCCGGCCTCGGGCCACTTGGACACCGCCAGCAGCGACTCGGGCGGCCCCGGCATGTAGGACCACACCTCCTCGGTCACGTGCGGCATCAGCGGATGCAGCAGCCGCAGCACGCGGTCCAGCGCGAACAGCAGCGTGGCCGACACGCCGGTGCGGTCGGAGCCCTCGTCGTAGAGGCGCGGCTTGACCAGCTCCAGGTACCAGTCGCACAGCTCTGACCAGAAGAAGTCGTAGAGCTCCAGCGCCGCGGCCGAGAGCTCGAACGAGCCCACCAGCTCGTCCACCCGGGCGGTGACGCGGTCCAGGCGGGACAGGATCCAGCGGTCCTCCACGGTCTCCGCGCGGTCAGGCGAGGGCTCGGCCCCCTCCTGCACCCCCAGCAGGATCAGCCGCGAGGCGTTCCACAGCTTGTTGGCCAGGTCGCGCCCCTGCTTGACGCGCTCGGCGGAGTAGCGCACGTCCTGCGTGGAGGACATCGCCAGCAGCCCGAAGCGCAGGGCGTCGGCGCCGTGGGCCTGCACCTCCTCGAGCGGGTCGATGCCGGTGCCCAGCGACTTGGACATCCGGCGCCCGTCGGGCGCCTGGATGATCGAGTTGATCGGGACGTCTCGGAACGGCACCTCGCCGGTGAACTCCACGCCCATCATCACCATCCGGGCCACCCACAGGAAGATGATGTCCCGGCCGGTGACCAGCGCGTCGGTGGGATAGAAGGCACGCAGCTTGGGCGTGTCCTCGGGCCAGCCGAGGGTCGCGAAGGGCCACAGCGCCGAGGAGAACCAGGTATCCAGCACGTCGGGGTCGCGCTCCCAGCCCTCGCCCTCCGGCGGCTCGGCGCCGACGTGGACCTCTCCACCTCGGTACCACGCGGGTATCTGGTGGCCCCACCACAGCTGGCGCGATATGCACCAGGGGCGGATGTTCTCCAGCCAGTCGAGGTAGACCTTGGTGTGCGGCACCTCGGGGTGAAAGCGCAGCCGGCCGTCCCTGGCGGCGGCGATGGCGGGCTCGGCCAGCGCCTTCATGTCGCAGAACCACTGCAGCGATATGAGCGGCTCGATGCGCTCGCCGGAGCGCTGGGAGTGGGGAACGTCGTGGCTGTAGGGCTGGGTGCCCGACACGAGCCCGTCCTCGCGCAAAGCCGCCACCACCTCGCGGCGGGCCTCCTCGGCGGTGAGCCCGGCGAAGCGCTCGCCCGCGTCGGCGCTCATGCGGCCGTCCTCGCCGATCACGGTGATCTCGTCGAGCCCGTGGCGGCGCCCGATCTCGAAGTCGTTGGGGTCGTGGCCCGGCGTGATCTTCAGGGCGCCGGTGCCGAAGTCGGTCTTCACGTACTCGTCGGCCACGATCGGCAGCCGCCGGCCCACCAGCGGCAGCACCGCGTCCTCGCCGACCAGGCGGGTGTAGCGCTCGTCGGCCGGATTCACCGCGATCGCGGTGTCGGCCAGCATCGTCTCCGGTCGCACGGTGGCCACCGTGACCGAGCCGGAACCAGACGCCAGCGGGTAGTCGATCAGGTACAGCGTGTCCTCCACCTGGCGCTGAACCACCTCGAGGTCGGAGATCGCCGACTGAGTGCCCGGGTCCCAGTTGACCATGTAGTTGTCGCGGTAGACCAGGCCCTTCTCGTAGAGGCTCGTGAACACGTGCAGCACGGCCTTCACGTACTCGTCGTCCATCGTGAAGCGCTCGTCGGCGTAGTCCAGCGAGCAGCCCAGCGCCTTGTACTGGGAGGTGATCTCGCCGCCGTAGCGCTCCCGCCACTCCCACACCCGCTTCTCGAACTCCTCGCGCCCGAGGTCCTCCTTGGTCTTGCCCTCGGCCGCGAGTGCCTCCTCGACCTTCACCTGCGTGCCGATGCCGGCGTGATCGGTGCCGTAGATCCACTTGGCCCGCCGACCGCGCATGCGGGCCATCCGGATCAGGAGGTCCTGGATCGCGGAGTTCAGGGCGTGGCCCATGTGCAGCGCGCCGGTCACGTTGGGCGGCGGCACGGCGATCGAGTAGTTCTCGTCCACGCTGCCCTCGGGCTCGGGGCTGAACACCCCGGCCTCCTCCCAGCGGGCGAACACCCTCGACTCGACCTCGGACGGGTCGTAGCGGGTGCGGTCGGAGAGGGCCTTTAGGCGGTCGGTGGGCACGGGCAAACAGTCTGTCAGCCTGGCTGTAGACGGCTGGTCCCGGCTCGCTCCTCACCATCATTAGCTGATGTAAATATGATTAGTAGCTAATATGAATCGACCGTGAGCCCTGCCGTTCTCATCCGAGAGGCCCGCCGAACCGCGGGTCTCACCCAACAAGACCTCGCGGGGCGGCTCGGGATCACCCAGGGTGCCGTGGCCCACATGGAGCGGCCCGGCTCCAATCCCACCGTCGCCCGCCTGGACGAGGTTCTCCGGGCCACCGGCGCGCGCCTCTCTCTTACGGCCACCGCCCACGCGTCCTCCATCGACGAAACGCTGATCGCCCGCAGCCTGCGCATGTCCCC
>DASROS010000090.1:0-28036 GCA_035646775.1 Thermoleophilaceae bacterium
GGCGGGGGCGGTGGGGCAACTCCAAGGGGGTCTTTGCGTGGGTGCCGTTCGTCAAGAACCCGCCCGCGGGCAACAGCCCGAAGAGCCCCGGACACCAGGGCGCCAAATGGGGAGATCCCGTCGCGTTCGAACGTGAGGCGAAGGACAACACCGGCAAGGAGCAGCGCTGGCTCTGGAAGCGCGGTACCAAGACCTACCCGCTCGAGCCCGAGATTTTGGAGGCCCGCCTGTCCGCCCCCACGCGCGTGACCGTGCGCTACCGGATCAAGGGCCGGTTCCTCCGCAAGCCGCGCCACCTGCTCGTGTCCGTCAACGCGCCTGACGAGCGCGGAGACCTGCTCGGCCGCACCTCGATGCGCAAACCGCCGAAGCAAGGAGTGGCGGAGGTCGACCTGGCCGCCCCGCCCGGCCCCGCGGTCGTGCTGGCGAGCACCTTCAACCGCGCACGCCAGCGGAGCAGCGTGGCGAGCGTCACGCTGGCGCAGCCACCTCCGTGACGGGCTCTCCGGCAGCCAGGTAGTCGGCGAGCTCAGGCGGCGCGTAACCCGGCAGCCCCTCGGCTCTGGCTACGGCAGTGGAGGCCACAGCCAGGTGGAGCGCCGAGCCGGGTGGCGAGTCCCCCGGCATGTTCTCCGCGCCGGTCAGCGGACGCCAGCGTGGCGGAAGCAGGCGGTAGAAGCTCTTGTAGGACTCGTGGATCTCCCCGAGCGGGTCCGGGGCCGTGTGCTTGCCCAAGCGCCTGCTCTCCTCATCCGGCTGGCCGTCCGGCGTCAGGAAGTGGTCCGGCTTGAAGGCCAAGCCGCACTCGCGTGCGCGCTTGACCATCCACAGCAGGGGGATCTCGGCCAGCGCCTGCTCGCGGTAACCGCCGCCCACATCGCAGTGCACGCCGGCGAACCACACCTGTTCGAGGGTCTGATCGCCGGCGTGGGGCTGCTGGACCCAGAGCGTGGGTTTGAACGGCTTGCGCCGCTCGTCGATGGCGACCGCGTGGAAGGCCGCTTGGACGCGACTGCTGAGCGTGGTGTCGTGAAAGGTCCAGCGTCTGGTCAGCAGCGGCAGCCGCACCGCGTCGCTGGGTATCCCGAGGGCACCGACGGTGTCCCACACGCCGACGAACCGGATCGGCCTGTCGTCGTGGGAGTACATCCGGCGGAAGATCTCGGCCTCGATGCCGTTGGGGGCGGACGGCTTCGCCCGGTCGCGGTACAGGCGATAGGCGTCCTTGATGCGGCCGACGTGCTCCGCGCGCAGGATGCCGGAGTTGCGCACGAGCCCCACGGTGCTGCGCGCCGTGAACGCGCCACGGCTGAAGCCGAAGAAGTAGAGCTCATCCCCGGGGCGGTAGTTCTCGACCAGGAACCGGTAGCAGTCGCGCACGTTGCGTGACAACCCGATCCCGAAGGCGCCGCCGCGGAGGCGCTCGAAGCGCCGTGTCCCCACCCCCGGTTGGTAGAACAGCAGCTGATCGGCGCCGGCTTCGTCCTTGCGGTCCACTCCCAGCGCCACCTTGGTCACGTTGGTCGGCGCCGGCACCCCGTCGCTGTGCTGGTCGGGCCGGTTCCACGTCCCGTCACAGCAAATGACCAATCGTCTGGGCATGGCCCAGTCTAGTCCGCCCGCGGCGGGTCCTCCGACAAGCCCGGCTTGCCCTGCCTTGCAAACGGGCTGCTATGAACCCGGGCGTGGGCCAGGATCTTGCGTGCCTCGATGGCGTGACCGCCCCGGTGGCGGAGACCGTGATCCCGATCGTGGACGAGGGCTTCATCCGCGGCGACGGCGCCTTTGAGGTCGTACGCGTCTACGACGGCAAGCCGTTCCTGCTGGACGAGCATCTCGATCGCATGCAGCGCTCGGCCGCCAACCTGCGGCTGGAGGGCGGGGTCCCGCGCGCGAAGCTCGAGGAGGAGGCCGCCGCGCTGCTCGAGGCGCGCGGCGGAGCGCAGTTCGACGGCCTGCTGCGAATGATCCTCACGCGCGGAGGGCGGCGCCTGCTGGTCACCGAGCCGCTGCCTCCGTCGCCGGAGCGCCTGCGGCTGGGCACGGTCACCTACGCGCCCACGCGCGTGCTCGACGGGGTGAAGTCGCTGTCGTACGCGGCCAACATGCTCTGCGCGCGGATCGCCAGGGAGAACGGGTTCGACGAGGCGCTGCTCGTCACGCCTCACGGCCGCGTGCTCGAGGGGCCCACGTCGTCGATCTTCTGGGTGGACGAGTCGGGCGTGCTGTGCACGCCGCCGCTGTCCGACCACGTGCTGGCCTCGATCACCCGGGCCCACATCATGGATCTCGTGGAAGTGAGGGAGCGCTCCGTGGACCTGGACGAGATCAAGCGCGCGCAGGAGGCGTTCATGGCGTCCACGACCCGCGAGGGGCAGTCGGTGTCCGCGATCGACGACCGCGAGTTCCCCGAGGCCGGCGAGGTCACGCGCAAGGTGGCCGCGGCGTTCGCGGCGCACCGCGACCAGATCATCTCGGACGCCTGAGCCGTGACGGCTCAGGCGTCGGCGCCGGAACGCTTGGGGGTGGGCGGCGAGTCCTCGCCCTCGTGCGCGGTGCCCTCGGCCTGGTAGCGCAGCCACCAGGTCGCGTGACCGGCAACGTCTCGTGCCGTCTTGAGCACTACGACGGCCCCGCCCAATAGCGTCTTCCCTGCCTCCGTGACGATCATCGCCGAGCCGGGACTGTATTGACCACCACTATGCGCATCCTCACCGTCATCGGCAACCGCCCCCAGTTCGTGAAAGCGGCTGCCGTCTCGCGGCTGCTCCGAGAGCGCCACGACGAGCTGATCGTGCACACCGGCCAGCACTACGACGACGAGCTCTCGAAGGTGTTCTTCGAGGAGCTGGGCGTACCCGCCCCGGCGCGCGAGCTGCACGCGGGCGGCGGCTCGAACACCGAGCAGACGGCCCGCATCCTCGGACTGCTGGAGAGCGTGCTGGCGGAGGTCGAGCCCGACCTCGTGCTGGTCTACGGCGACACCAACTCGACCCTGGCCGGGTCGCTGGCGGCCGCCCAGGCGGGGTTGCCCGCGGGGCACGTGGAGGCCGGAATGCGCTCGTTCGACCGCACCATGCCCGAGGAGCTGAACCGCGTGCTCACCGACCACGCCAGCGGGCTGCTGCTGTGCTCGACCGAGACGGCCGTGGAGAACCTCCGCCGCGAGAACGTGGCCGGCGAGGTTCACCTGGTGGGCGACGTGATGGCAGACGTGTCGCTTGCATTCCGCTCGATCGCGCAGGAGCGCTCGACAGCGCTGGCGGACCTCGGCCTCGAGCCGGGGGAGTACCTGCTGGCCACGGCGCACCGCGCCGGCAACGTGGACGATCCCGACCGGCTGGAGCGGCTGGTGACGTTGCTGGAGTCCCTGCCGCGCAGCTGCGTGCTGCCGCTGCACCCCCGCACGGCGGCACGGCTGGACTCGAGCGGCCTGCGCGAGCGGCTCGAGCGCGCCGAGCACGTGCGACTCACGCCGCCGCTGGGCTACCTGGACTTCATGGCGCTCGCCATGCACGCCCGCGCGATCCTCACCGACTCCGGCGGCGTCCAGAAGGAGGCCTACCTGCTGGGCGTGCCGTGCGTGACGCTGCGCGAGAACACCGAGTGGGTGGAGACCGTTCAGACGGGCTGGAACACGCTCGTGGGGCTCGACTCCGAAGCGGCACTGGCGGCGCTCGACCACCCGCCGCCGGCCGGCGAGCGTCCCGAGCTCTACGGCGGCGGGCGCGCGGCTGAGCGCGTCTGCGAGGTGCTCTCGACCTACACTCCGGCCCGATGACGTCCTCCTCCGAGCCCGTGCGGGTGGGAGTTGCCGGGCTCGGCTACTGGGGCCCGAACCTCGCGCGCAACTTCGACCGCCTCCCCGGCGCCGAGCTGCGCTGGCTGTGCGACGGCGCCGACGCCGCCCGGGAGCGCGCCGCGGCGTCGTTTCCCGACACGCGGGTCACGGGCGACCTCGACGAGCTGCTGGCCGACCCCGAGCTGGACGCCGTGACGATCGCCACGCCCGTGCCCACCCACGCCGAGCTGGCCGAGCGAGTGCTCGCGGCGGGCAAGCACTGCTTCGTGGAGAAGCCGCTGGCGCAGAACAGCACCGACGCGGAGCGGCTGGTGGAGGCGGCCGACGCCGCCGACCGCGTGTTGATGGTGGGCCACCTCCTGGAATACCACCCGGGGCTCGAGATGCTCGGCGACATCGCCGCCGCCGGCGAGCTGGGCGACATCCACTACCTGTACGGCAACCGCCTCAACCTTGGCAAGCTGCGCGCCGAGGAGAACGCGCTCTGGAGCCTGGGCGCGCACGACGTGTCGGTGCTGCTGCGGCTGGCGGGCGAGGAGCCGTATGAGTGCACGGCGATGGGCGAGTCCTACATGCGTGAGGGTGTGGAGGACGTGGTCTTCTGCTTCATGCGCTTCCCCTCCGGGCTGGCGGCACACCTGCACCTCTCCTGGCTCGACCCGCACAAGGAGCGCCGCTTCACGGTGGTGGGCTCGAAGAAGATGGCCACGTTCGACGACATGGAGGTCGAGCGCAAGCTCACCGTCTACGACAAGGGCTTCGACGAGGACTTCTCCTCCTACGGCGAGTACATCGCCAGGTCCGGCGACATCACCAGCCCGCGCGTGTCCAACGAGGAGCCGCTTCGGATCGAGTGCCGCCACTTCCTCGACTGCGTGCGCGACGGGCGGGCTCCCCGCTCGGATGGCGCCAGCGGCCTGCGCGTGGTGCGGGTGCTGGAGGAGCTGCAGCGCTCGCTCGACGAAAGCCGGCGTGCTCAGGCCGTCTGACCGCGCACCGGGGCTGCTGCTCGGCGAGGGAGTGGCGTTGCCGCCGACCGTCACGATCGGCGGCAACGTCGTGATCCACGAGGGCACCGTGATCGGCGGCGAGGCCACGATCCAGGACGGTGCGATCATCGGTAAGCCGCTGGCGCTGGGCGCGCGGTCGGTGGCCTCGCGCGACCCGCTGCCGCCCGCGGAGATCGGCGCAGGCGCGAAGGTTTGCGCGGGCGCGGTGGTCGTGGCCGGTGCCGTGGTGGGCGAGGGCGCCGTGATCGGCGACCAGTCCCATGTGCGCGAGCGCGCGGTGATCGGCGAGCAGAGCGTGGTGGGGCGCGGCTCGGCTGTGGACAACGACGTGACCGTGGGCGCGCGTGTGCGCATCCAGACCGGGTGCTACCTCACTGCCTTCTCGGTGATCGAGGACGACGTGTTCCTGGCCCCCGGCGTGACGCTCTTAAACGACGACACCATGGGTCGGCACGGTCCCGACCACGAGCTGCGCGGCGCCACGCTGCGGCGCGCCTGCCGCGTGGGCGGCGGCGTGGTGCTCGTGCCCGGCGTGGAGGTGGGGGAGGAGGCGTTCGTGGCCGCGGGCGCCGTGGTCACCAAGGACGTCCCGGCCCGGGCCGTGGTGATGGGCGTGCCCGCGCGTCAGGTGCGCGAGGTCCCGGACGACGACCTGCTCGAACGCTTCCGATGAGGCGCCGCGGGCGCAGCCGGGCGCTGCTGGCCGATCGGCGCACGGTGGTGCTCGGGCTGCTCGCCACGTCGGCGTTCGGCGGCGCCATGGTCGTGGAGCTCGGGCGCGTGTGGCGCCGGGGGTCGGCGCCCGCGCTCACCGAGGCCGAGGATCCGCTCGCCGCCGCCGCCGAGGCGGTGGTCGAGACCGCGGAGGTGGCCCGCACCGGCTTTCAGGAGGCCTCCACGCGCGAGAACGCGGTGTTCGTGCTGCTCACCTCGTTCGTCACCTCGTTCATCCTCGCCCGCGCGATCACCACGCTGCTGCACGGACGGTCGCGGGTGGGGCCGTTTCAGGACCTCACCCTCGGCCGCCGCCACATCCACCACTACGTGCCGGGCATCCTGCTGGCGTTCGGCGCCGGCGCCGCGGCGATCGTGAGCCGCAGCGAGCGCCTCGACCCGTGGCTCGCGTTGCCCTTCGGCGCCGGCATGGGGCTCACGATGGACGAGTCCGCCCTGCTGCTCGACCTCGACGACGTCTACTGGTCCGAGGAGGGCATCGTGAGCGTGCAGATCGCCCTCGCCGTGACCGCCCTGCTGGGTGCGGTTGCGATCGCCTCGCGCTTCCTGCGCCGGGGCGAGCAGGCGGTGCTCGAGGACGCGCCGCACCCGGCCTAGCCGCCGTGGAGCGCAGCGTCTAAGGTGCCGGTCATGGAATCCGGTTCAGGCCCCAGAGACCCCTCGTCGAACGATCCCCAGTCCCCGGCTGGGCCGCCGCAGGCGCCACCCGTGGCGCCTCCCGTCCCGTCGAGTCCCGAGAGCCCGGCAGGGCCGCAGTCGCCGTCGGGTCCGGGCTACGGCGGCCCGGTGCCCCCGGGTGGCTGGCAGCAGCCGATGCCCCAAGGCCCCGAAGCGGGTGGGTTCGCCCCCGGCCCGCTGGCCGGCTGGGGAGCGCGGCTCGGCGCCTACATCATCGACACGTTGGTCCTGCTGGTGCCGTTCCTGATCGTCTTCTTCGTGCTGATCGCGGGCGCGGTCGGCATCACGGGCACCGACAACGAAGATGTGGCCGCGGGCGGCTTCATCGTCGCGACCCTGCTCAGCGTGGTCGTGTTCGCGGCCATCGCCCTGCTCTACGCCCCGCTGCTGATGAGGCGCGAGGGCCCGTGCAACGGTCAGACCTGGGGCAAGCAGGCCCTTGGGATCCGCGTGGTTCGCGACAACGGGCAGCCATTCAGCTTCGGTCCGGCCGCACTGCGCGAGGTCGTGCTCAAGGGTCTGGCGGTGGGCATCGCCTCATCGATCATCCCGATCCTCCCCTGGTTCTTGAACTTCTTCTGGCCCCTCTGGGACGACCAGAACCGCGCGCTGCACGACATGGCTGCCTCCACCCACGTCGTCCAGGCCTAGGAGGGACGCCCGGAGGGCGTTTCAGGCCGCGGCCATGAGCCGCTCGGCGGCCTCGGTCCAGATGATCTCGTCGCGGGCGGGGCCCACGCCGATCATCACCACCGGGATGCCCAGCCGCTCCTCGATGTAGTCGAGGTAGGCCCTGGCGTTCGCGGGCAGCTCAGACACGTCGCGCGCGCCGCTGATGTCCTCGTGCCAGCCGGGCAGCGCCTCGTACTGCCCGCGGGCGCGGTGCAGCACCGACTGGTGGTAGGGAAAGTTCTCGAAGCTCGCGCCCTCGGGCCCGGTGTAGCGCGTGGCCACGCAGATCGGGTCGATGCCGGTGAGCACGTCGAGCTTGGTGATCACCAGGCCGGTGAGGCCGTTCACGCGGACGGCGTAGCGCAGCGCCACGAGGTCGAGCCAGCCACACCGCCGCGCGCGGCCGGTGGTGGTGCCGAACTCGCCGCCGGCCTTCTGGATCCGCTCGCCGACCTCGTCGTGCAGCTCTGAGGGGAACGGTCCCGCGCCCACGCGGGTGCAGTAGGCCTTGGAGACGCCCCACACGTCGTCGATCTGCTTGGGCCCCACGCCGGCGCCCACGCACGCGGCGCCCGCCACCGGGTTGGAGGACGTGACGAACGGATACGTGCCGTGGTCGATGTCCAGGAGCGTGCCCTGCGCGCCCTCGAACACCACCAGCTCGCCCTTGTCGAGCAGGTTCCAGGCGATCGGCGGGGTGTCGGCGATGTAGGGCTCGAGGCGGTGCCCGAAGGCGAGGTACTCCTCGGTCATCGCGTGCAGGTCCAGCCGCGGGTCCTTGTCGAACTCGCGCAACGACAGGCGCTTGGGCTCCAGCGCCGCGGCGATCTTCTGCTTGAGGATCTTCTCGTCGAGCACGTCCTGGACGCGGATGCCCAGCCGCGCGGCCTTGTCGGCGTAGCAGGGGCCGATGCCGCGCTTGGTGGTGCCGATCTCGAGCTTGCCCAGCTTGGCCTCGCCCGCGTGGTCGAGCAGCAGGTGGTAGGGCATGATCAGGTGCGCGTTGGCCGAGATGCGCAGCCCTGAGAGGTCCACGCCGCGGCGCCGCAGCCCGTCGATCTCCTCGGTGAGCACGCGCGGGTCCACCACCACGCCGTTGCCCACCACGCACGGGCGTCCGGCGTAGAGGATGCCCGAGGGGACGAGGTGGAACTTGAAGGTCTCGCCGTCGCGGACGATCGTGTGGCCGGCGTTGTTGCCGCCCTGGAAGCGGATCACGGCGCCGGCCTGCTCGGCGAGCAGGTCCACGACCTTTCCCTTCCCCTCGTCGCCCCACTGCGCGCCGACTATGACCAGTCCTGGCATGGCCTGACGAGTGTAGGTGGGGCGCTCAGCCCGCGGACTTCAGGCGGAGGTCCTCGCCCATGATGGGAAGCGGCTCGCCGCAGATTTCGAGCAGACGAGAGACGGTGCGGGCGCCGATCTGCTCGCGCAGCTCATCGAGGTCGAGCGTGTTCGTGGTGATCACGATCGAGCGCTCGTCCTGCCAGCGCTCGTTGACCACCGAGTACAGCTGCTCGAGCACCCAGTCGGTGCGCCGCTCGGCTCCGAGGTCGTCCAAATGCAGCAGGTCGACCGCGCACAGCTTGCGGAACAGGCTCATGTAGGAGCCCCCGCTGTGGCTGTCGTAGGTGTCCTTGATCTCGGCCAGCAGGCGGGTGACCGGGTAGATCGCCACCGACCGCCCGGCCTTCTCGGCCGCGAGCGACACCAGCATGGCGAGCGAGGTCTTGCCCGTGCCCACGTCGCCGGCCAGCCACAGGCCGCGGCCCGCGTCCAGGCTCGCGTCGATGTCGCGTACGTAGTCGCGCACCGGCCGCAGCAGGAAGGGGTCTATGTCGCTCACCGGCTTGCGCTCGAAGGACACGCCGCGGAAGCGCTTGGGCACGCCCGTGCCCATCCCGTGGCTGGCCGCGCGCGCGATCTTCGACTGGCGACACTCGCACGGAGCGGCGGTGTTGTCCTCGAGCTCGATCCAGCCAGACCCGTCGCACACGCCCACGGGGCAGCGCGACTGCTCGCCCGCCCCGCCGCTGGCGACGGGGCGCAGCGGGCTCATCCGATGCCCGCCGGCACGCGCCCGGCGTCCTGCTCGCGGGCCTTGGTCCGGAAGGCCGGGTAGCGCTCGACGAAGGTGAGCTCGACCGAGCCGACGGGGCCGTTGCGGTGCTTGCCGATGATGATGTCGGCGAGGCCCGCCTTCTCGGAGTCGGCGTTGTAGTACTCGTCGCGGTACACGAACATCACGAGGTCGGCGTCCTGCTCGATGTTGCCCGACTCACGCAGGTCGGCCATCAGGGGCTTTTTGTCCGGCCGCGCCTCCACCGCTCGCGAGAGTTGGGAGATCGCGATCACCGGGATGTGCAGCTCGCGGGCGAGGATCTTCAGCCCGCGGCTCATCTTGCCCACCTGCTCCACGCGGCCATCGCGGTGATCCTCGGGCCGGATCAGCTGGAGGTAGTCCACGATCAGCAGGCCCAGCGGGTGGCGCTGGTGCAGGCGGCGCGCCTTGGCCCGCAGCTCGAGCACGCCGATGTCCGAGGAGTCGTCCACGAACAGCGGCGCACGGCCCAGCTTCTCGGTGGCCTTGAGCACCTTCGGCCACTGCTCCGCGCTCACCCTGCCCTTGCGCAGCGACTCGCCGTTGATCCGCGCCCGCGACGCGATGAAGCGCTGGGCCAGCTCGCCCTCCGACATCTCCAGCGAGAACATCGCCACGGCCTTGCCGTGGTCCACCGCGGCGTTCTCGGCGATGTTGGTGGCCAACGCGGATTTTCCCATCGCCGGCCTCGCTGCAAGCACGATCAGGTTGCCGGGCTGGAAGCCGCCGGTGATGTCGTCGAGGTCGCGGTAGCCCGAGGGGGTGCCGGTGAGCGACTGCCCCTCCTTGGAGAGCCGCTCGAGCTTGTCCAGCTCGTCGTGCAGGATGTCCTCGATCGCCCGTAGCTGGCTGCCGTCCTCGTGGTGGCCGGCACGGAAGATGGCCTGCTCGGCCTGCTCGATCAGTGCGCGCGGGTCGCCCGGCTCGGTGGCCACCTTCTCCTGGATGTCGCGCGCGGCTCCCAGCAGCCGGCGCAGCATCGAGTGCTCGCGCACGATCCGGGCGTAGTCGCGCACGGCGCCGGCGGCGGGCACCATGGCGGGGAGGGAGTGGACGTAGCCGTCGCCACCGGCCTCCTCGAGCTTGCCCTCCCGCCGGAGGTCGTCGCAGACCGTGATCGCGTCCACGGCCTCGGGCTCGGCCTTCTCCTTCAACCCCAGCATCGCCCGGAAGATCAGCTGGTGGCGCGGGCGGTAGAAGTCGTCCGGGGCCAGCCGCAGGTCCACGAAGATTTGATCGAGCGCCTGCTCGGTCATCAGGATCGTGCCGAGCACGGCGACCTCGGCCTCCTCGTTCTGAGGCGGCGTGCTGGCGCCGTTTGCTCCGGCGGCGGAGACAGCCATCACAGAGCCTCCGTGAACGGATTACGGCCGAAGAGGCGAGGCTGCCAAGGAAGCAGCCTCGAAGCCTTGCTGGGGCAAGGCGAGAGGCGATGACGCCGGCAGGCGAAGCCTATTCGGCCGTAATGATGGTCTTGATGGAGGCGGTGACACCTTCCGCGACTTCCACCGAGACCGTGTGGGTGCCCGTGGACCTGATCGGCTCGGGCATCTGGACCTTGCGCTTGTCCAGCTTCACGCCGCGCGCCTGGCGCACCGCGTCCACGATCTCCTGCGAGGTGACCGATCCGTACAGCCGCCCGTCGTCCCCCGCTTGGTGCGAGATGGTGAGGACGGTCTTGCGCAGCAGCCCGGCCGTCTCCTCGGCCTTCTCGGCCTGCTGGCTGGCGGCGCGGTCCGCCGCCTCCTGGCGCTGTCGCGCAGCCGCGATCGAAGCCCCCGTGGCGGGCTGGGCCAGCTTGCGCGGCACCAGGTAGTTGCGCAGGTAGCCGTCGGCCACGTCGACGACCTCGCCGCGCTCGCCCAGCGTCTCGACTGGCTGCAGCAGAATGGCCTGCGCCACTACTGGCCTCTTTCACGGAATTGGGGCAGGAACCCGAGCCCCCGCGCGTGCGGGAGCCCCGTGTCCCATCTGGAGGCGGCAATGCTAACGAGAGCCGTTAGAACGGGATGTCGTCGTCCGACCCTGCGCCGGCACCAGCGCCGGCCGGCGCGCGATCGAAGTCCGCGGTGTCGGCCGGGACGTCCGACTGCGGGGTGAAGCGCCCGCCGCCGTTCTCGCCATCCGGGCGCCCGCCCAGGAACTGGACGGAGTCGGCCACGATGTCCACGCCCTGGCGCTTGCCCGATCCGTCCTTGGCCTCCCACTCGCGCCAGCGCAGCCGTCCGTCGATCGCCACGGGGCGGCCCTTGGACAGGTACTGAGCGCAGTTCTCGCCCTGCGCGCCCCAGACCGTGACGTCGAAGTAGTTGGGCTGCTCGACCCACTCGCCGGAGGCGTCCTTGCGGCGGGAGTTGCAGGCCACGCGCAGCGAGCACACCGAGGTGCCGCTGGGCAGCGAGCTGAGCTCGGGGTCGCGCGTGAGGTTGCCCGTGAGGATCACGCGATTGATGTTGGTGCCTGCCATGGAAAGCTCCTTCTCTGGCTCTCGGAAAGCTTGAAATTGACTTGACGACCGAGGGTACTCCCGGATCCGGCGCGCATGGGCGGATCGTTGCGAGATGAAGCTGCTCTTTGGGCGAGTTGTGGCCAGGCCGTTACGTAGGTGCGGCCGGCGTGCGTCTACTCGGCCGCGTCGTCGTCCGGGGCGGAGGGCTCGGGCGGAGCGTCGGCCGCCGCGCGGGCGGCCACCCGACCCTCGGGCTCCTCCTCGCGCGAGGGCTGAGGGGGCTCGGGGCTGGGCGGAGGGGGCGGCGCGCCAGGCAGCTGCCGGATGATCCGGTGACGCAGGACCCCGTCCGTGATGCGCAGGCTGTGGTTGAGCCGTTCGAGAAGGTCCGGCTCGCCCTCGAACTGGAACAGGTGGTACGCGGCCTCCGGGCGGTGGTCGATCTCGTAGGCGATCCGCCGGCTGCCCCAGTCGTGGTGGCCCACGATCTCCCCTCCCGAGCTGAGCATGGACTCGACCTCGCCCACGATCGCCTGGCGACGGTCGTCAGGGACGCTCGCGTCGATGAGCAGCATGAGGTCGTACAGGTGGGCCATGAAGCGGGCCACGATAGCGGAGGACCGCTCTCCGCCGGGCTTCGAGGGGGCGAAGAGTGGGGTACGTGTCCCTTGTCAGTGCGTGTCGCGGAGGCGGACAGCCGAGGCGCCCGGCTTGCTCGGGCGGGTGCGGTGGTTCAACGTGGGCCGGCTGGCGGTCGTGCTCGTAGCGGCGGTCTTGGCCTTCGTGGGGCCGCGGGGGTGCGAGCGTAAGCCGCCGCCGAGCGCAATGGAGCGCCCGGTTGCCGTTCCGCGTGCGCCGGATCGGCGCAATGAGGAGGAGGACGTGCCCCCTGGGGGACGGGGTTCGCCGAGACGGCGCGAGGCGGAGGAGGCACCGCGGCGGCGGGGGATGAGGATCCGAGGCTCGCCCGCCCGTCCGCGACCCGGCTCGGCGGCGTCCCCGAGGGCGGCGCCGCGGCCGCGTGGCCAGCCGCCGGTGCCTGGGCCGCCCCCGGTGTCCGACGATCCCGTCTCGCCGGCGCCGGTTCCGACGTCGCCGCCACCACCCGGACCGCGTGTCCGCATGGGTGAGTTCACCCCCGACCCGCTTCACTGACCTTTGGGGCGCAGTCGCCGGCCGGACCGGATCATCCACGAAGCGACTGGCAATGCACCCCAGAATCCTGACCTGGGCATGGCCGCGACGCCGACCGCGCCGAGCGCCAGGATCGACCACCCCGATCTCCGTCGGAGTACAAGCACGCCTGCGCGTCGTGTAGCTGGTCGATCGCTTCTATCGCCTCGTTCCTGAAGCTCAAGTTCCCACCGGCGCGCGCCCGCGGCGCTTTGCCTCGATGTCGGCCAGCTGGTCGTCGATCCAGTCGCCGGGGTCGCGGGACTCGATCACGCGCTTGAGCCCCTCCGAGCGCCACGAGCGCTCGTCGGCGGACATGGTGAGCGCGCGGTAGATGGCGTCGGCTTGCTCCTGCACGTCGAACGGGTTGACCGACAGGGCGAACTCGGCCAGCTCCTCGTGGGCGCCGGTGTTCTCCGACAGCAGGGAGACGCCGTGCTGCTCGTTCACCAGCGGCCCCTCCTTGGCGATCAGGTTCATGCCGTCGAACATCGCGTTGACCATCAGCAGGTCGTAGTGCTTGTAGGCGGCGATCGCCTCCTCGAGGTTCTCGCGCAGCCGCAGTTCGATCGGCATCCAGTCGGTGGTGCCGTGGCCGTGGTTGACCACGGCCACCAGCGCCTCGATGCGCTCCAGGTACTCGGCGTACTCGGGCACGTCCTGGCGCGACGGGATCAGGTGGGCGATGAAGGTGACCCGCTCGAGGAACTCGGGGTGCTGCTCGAGGAACAGGTCGAAGGCGGTGAAGCCGCGGAGCACGTTCTTCGACAGGTCGGCCCTGTCCACGCGCAGGATCAGGTGCTCGCGCCGGCGGCGCAGCATCCGGCGCTCGTACTGGTGCACGGCGGCGCTCTGGGCGTTCTTGCGGAACGTCTCGGCCGAGATCGGGAGCGGGTAGGTGCGCACCCACACCTCGCGACCGTCCATTCGGACCACGCCGGCGCGCTCGTCCACCTCCAGGTCGAACAGCTCGCGGCAGCAGAGCAGGAAGTTGCGCCGGTAGGAATGGGTGTGGAACGCGACGATGTCGTTGGACAGGATTCCCTCGAAGAGGTCCTCGCGCATGTCGCGGGGCAGCACGCGCCAGGCGTCTGGCTGGGTCCACGGGATGTGGACGAAGTGGTGCAGGAACACGTCCGGCCGCGCCTCGCGGATGTACTTGGGCGCCGTGTAGAGGTGGTAGTCGTGGAGCATCACCACGGCCCCGTCGACGCCGTCGATCTCCTCCAGCACGGCGTCGGCCAGATCGCGGTTCACCGCGCAGTAGCCGTTCTCGTAGGCGTCCACGTCCGCCTGGCGGATGTCAGGGGCGTTGGAGAGATCCCACAGGTAGTGCTGGATGAACCACAGCAGCGGGTTCGCCACCACGCCGTAGAAGGCCTCGTAGGCCTCCGGATCGGACTCCACCAGGCGGATCCGGTAGGTCACGCCCTCCAACTCGCAGTCGAATGCTCCGCCGCCGTGCTCGCGCGCCATCTCGGCGTCCTCCGCGGACATGGCCGATGCCACCCAGAGGGCTTCGCGGTGGTGCACTAGCCCCTTGAGGGCGGTTACGAGCCCTCCCCCGCCCCGCCGCGGCTGCAGCGAGCCGTCGTCGGCCCTCTCGAACGTGGCTGGCCCGCGGTTCGAGACTAGGACGAGTTGGGGCTCTGGGCTCATGGGGTCAGGGGTTCAGGCGTTCTCCTTGAAGATACGCAGCCAATCGCGGAGGAGGCGGGGGGTGAGGAAGTTCTTTCGCACGTGCTCCTTGCCCGCCCGGCCCAGCCGCTTGCCGAGGTCCGGCTCGCGCAGGATGGCCAGGGAGCGCTTGGCGCACTCTTCGGGAGAGGAGACCAGATACCCCGTCTCGCCGTCCTTAACCTGGAGGGGGATGCCACCCACGTCGCCGCCGATGAACGGGCGCGCCTTCCAGAGCGCCTCGGACACCGTGAGGCCGAAGCCCTCGCGGGTGGACTTCTGGATCACCACGTCCGCCTGGGACTGGAAGGCGTTCACCTCGATCGCGCCCACGTTGTTGAGGTTGTTGAGGATGTGGATGTCCGGATCCCCGTCGGCGTAGGCCATCGTCTGGTTGAAGAAGTCCCATCCCTCGGGGTCGTCGGTGGCCATCGACCCCACCAGCGCGAGCTGGACGTCGGGCATCTCCTCGTTCACCTTCCGGTAGGCGTCGATCACGCCCATAGGGTCCTTCCACGGGTCGAAGCGCGAGACCTGGCACATGAGCGGCCGGTCCACGTCGATGCCGAACTGATCGCACACGTACGCGGCGTCCTCGGGCGAGAAGGCCATGTTCTTCGGCGACAGGGGGTCGATGGCCGGCGGGACGATGTGGGTCGGCGTGCCGTCCATCCCCCGGGGTACGTACTCCTGTCGGTGGAAGACCGCGCCGTGGTAGTTGCGCACCAGCGGCACCATGCGCTCGACCGCGTCCGGGTTGGGCGTGGACAGGTCGATGTGGCAGCGCCAGATCCACGCGTTGCCCTTCTCGGGCACGTGCTGGAGGATCCCGGCCGGCTGGGGGTCGTGGACGATCACCACGTCCCATCCGTCGGTGAGCTCGCGGGCGTTCATCTCGTTGTAGCGGTCGAACACCTCCCACTCCTCGGGGGTGAGGCCCTGCGGGTTGCCCTGGAGCGCGTTGTGCAGCAGCTTGGTCGCGTTGTAGAACTCCTCGCGCCCGAGCATCACCTGCCACTCGGCCTCGACGCCCACGTCGTTCATCAGCGGCACGAGCGTGTAGAGGATCTCCGACACGCCCCCGCCGAAGGCGGTGGCCGAGAGGTGCAGGACCTTCAGGCCCTCCAGCTCGGCGGCCTGCTCGCGGATCTCTGAGATCAGCGGCTTGCCCGCCACGTGTGTGTAGTCGGCCAGGCTCTTGTGCCCCGCCGCGATCGGCTGCAGCATCAGTCCTCTTCCTTGGGGATCACGGCAGTTGCTTGACCAGCAGGGTGCGCCCGGGTGAGAAGTCCGATTCGTCGACCGTGGCCTCGATGATCACGTGGCTCAGCTCGCGGTCGAAATTCGACGTCACGTCCGCCGGGCCCACCAGCTCGAGCTCCAGGCGGTCGCCGCCGAGCCGGAACTCGAACGCGATCGTGTCCTCGTCGCGATCGTCGCCGTCGTGCACGAACTCGCTCGCCGCCTCGGTCACGGCGAGCTTCAGGTCGGCCACCTCCAGCGCCTCGAGTGTCGTCAGGCGGCACACGGCTGAGAGGGCGAGTCGGGCGAGCACGAGATAGTCCGGCTTGCCGGGAACGGTGAGAGAGACGTTGCGGCTCTCCTCCTGCGAAGCAGCCGGCTCGGCCGGCTGCGCACGATCATTCTCATCCACGGGTGGCAACCTATCCGTTCAGGCGCCCGATGCCTGCCTCGACCGCCGTGAGGATGCGCTCGTGCAGCGCGGCGTTGGCGCTGGCCACGATCGACATCTGGTACTCGGCGCCCGACCCCAGCAGCGGGCGGTCGCCCAGCGGGGCCCCGTAGGCGTCGGTCACGACCGCGCCGGCCTCCTCGAGCAGCAGCACCGAGGCCGCGAGGTCGTACGGCGAGTTGTTCAGCACCGCGCCGCCGCCCACGCGCTCGAACTCCTCCCGCATGCCGGGCACGTCGGCCACCATCCGCGGACCCGGCTCCACGTAGGCGTCCAGGCGGCCGTCCAGAACGCACACGGAGTCGAACGCCGCCGAGCCCAGCTCGAACGTGCCGCCGCCCACCGACGACACGTCGATCAGCTCGGCCAGCACCTCGGTGAGGGCTCGCGCCGGGCGGCCGCGGAAGCCGTACGTCCAGAACATGCGGTCCAGCTGCTCGTTGGCGGACAGCCGCACGGGCGGTCCCTCCAGAATCCCGGCCCCGCGCTCGGCGAGGAACACCCGGCCGGAGGGGATCTCCACCACGCAGCCGTGGCTCACGTCGGCCATCGTGGGCTCGCCGTGAAGCGGCGCCAGCGCCACGGACACGCAGCACGACTCCAGGCCGGCCAGCGCGGGGCGCGTGCCGTCGATTGGATCCACCACCAGCACCACGGCGGCATCGGCATCCGGCGGCACCACCAGCCCGCGGTCCTCGGAGTAGAACGCCACGTCCGGCGCTCGCTCGGCCAGGAACTCCTCGAGCCTGGCCTCCGCGCCCGCGTCGATGGCGAACGTCACGTCACCGCCGGCCCCCTCCGCCCCGTCGTCGTGGCCGCGCGCCGCATGCGAGCCCAGCGAGGGCAGCACGTGCTCGCGTAGCGCCAGCGCCAGGTCACGGACGAGGTCGCGCACGCGGCGGGCTAGGGCTGGGGGTCGGGCGGGCTGTCGGGCCGCTTGCCCAGCGTGACGTCCACCGTGCGGCGGTCGCCCTCACGGATCACCTCCAGCTCGATCTTGTCGCCCGCGCTGTGGCTGCTCACGAGGTCGGCGAGGTCGACACGGCGGGTGAGCTTGCGGCCGTCCACGGCCACGATCACGTCCCCGCCCACCGGCAGCTGGCCGCCCTGGAACTCCTGCGGCCGCCCGCCCTTGAGGTCAGCATCCTCCGCGGGGCTGCCGGCTTGGATCTCGCCCAGGACCGCGCCGTTGTCGGTGTCCACGTTCAGCCGGTCGGCCGCCTGCGGCCACAGGGTCACCGACTCCACGCCGAGGTAGCCGTAGTCCACCCGGCCCTTCTCGCGCAGCTCGGACAGCGACCGGCGCACCGTGTCCACCGGGATCGCGAAGCCCACGCCCTCGCCACCGCCGCTGGTGGACTTGATCTGGGAGTTGATGCCGAGCACCGCGCCGCCCGCGCTGAGCAGAGGGCCGCCGGAGTTGCCGGGGTTGATCGCGGCGTCGGTCTGGATCGAGTTGCCGATCTGGAAGCGGGTGAGCGATTCGATGGCGCGGTCGATCGCCGAGATCACGCCGATCGAGAGCGACTGGCGCTCCCCGAACGGGCTGCCGATCGCAGCCACCGGCTCGCCCACGGTGATGTCGCGCGAGCGGCCGAGCTTCACCGGTGTGAGCGACAGCCCGGACGGGTCGATCTTGAGCAGCGCAACGTCGGCGTTGGGGTCCTCCCCGATGATCTTGGCCTTCACGCGGTTGCCGTCGGAGAACTCGACGTAGACCTCCTTGGCGCGCTTGCGGTCGGGCGGGTCGCCGCTCGTGACCACGTGGGCGTTGGTGGCGATGTAGCCCTCGCCGTCGAGCACGAAGCCCGACCCCTGGCCGCCCTCGCCTCCCTCCTCGCCGAGCAGGGAGGCCGCGCCCCCGTTGAAGATCGAGAGGATCGTGACGACGCCCGGGGAAACCCGGTCGTACAGGGCGGCGGCGTTCAGCCCGCCCTGGCGCGTGCCCTGGGACTGGACCACCTCGACCGTCCGGACCTCCTTGGCCTTGCCCGAGCCCTGATCCTCGCCACCCTCGTCGCCGCCGCTGTTGCAGGCGCCCAGCCCGAGCGTCAGCGCGGCGAACAGAGCCGCGGCGGCCCTGCGGTTGCGGAGCGCCCTCACGAGGAGGGCCGGCCGCGGTCGCCGGGGAGCTTCACGGTGAAGGCCGCGCCCGCGGGGCGGTGGGCGGTGCGGATCGAGCCGTCCATGCGCTCGGCGAGCTCGCGGGCTATCGCCAGGCCGAGGCCGGCGCCGCGCTGGGCGTCGCCGGTGTAGAAGCGGTCGAACACCTGGTGCTCGTCGACCAGGCCGGGCCCGTCGTCGGCGACCGTGAGCTCGGCCGCACCGTTGTTTCGTTCTGCGGTCACGGTCACGTGGGTTCCCTCCGGAGTGTGGCGGAGGGCATTGTCGAGCAGGATACGCATGATCTGGGCCATCCTCTCCCGGTCACACCGGGCGGTCACCCGCGAGGGCAGGCGCAGCTCGAGCTCGGTCTCGTGGCGGGCCACCGCGGGCTGGAATTCCTGCAGGATCGTCCGAGCCAGCGCCGAGAGGTCCACCGGCTCGGGCTGCAGCTCCACCGAGCCGGCGTCGAGCCGCGACAGGTCGAGCAGGTTCACGGCCAGCTTCTGCAGCCGCTCCACCTGCTCGGCCATCGTGTCCAGGAACTCGCGCCGCGTCTCCTCGTCCAGCTCCTCGTCGCGCAGCAGCTCCACGAACCCGCCCAGCGAGAAGATCGGCGTGCGCAGCTCGTGCGACGCCGTGGCCACGAACTCCTTGCGCGCCACATCCACCTGGCGTAGCTGGGCCTGCATCTCGTTGAATGTGCGGGTGAGCTGGCCCAGCTCGTCGCTGGACTCCACCGACAGCGGCTCGATGAACCGCCCGGCGGCCACCTCGCGGGCGCCCTCTTCGAGGTGCTTCACGCGCCGCGCCACGGCCTGGGCCACCAGGTAGCCGCCGATCAACGCCAGCAGCAGGGCGGCCGCCGTGGCGGCCAGCAGGCGGGCGCGGATGAAGGCCACCGTCTCGCCCACGTCCTCGAAGCTGCGCGAGTAGAGCGCCACCCAGTCGATCCGTCCGCGGTAGGAGAGCGGCTGGGCCAGCTCGCCGAGCAGCTCCCCGTCGGGGAGGCGGCCGCTGCCGCGGGTGGACTCGCCGGAGAGCACCGCCATCGCGGCCAGGCCGCGGTTCTCCGGCACCCGGGCCTCCTCGCGCGAGTCGGTGATGGTGAAGAAGCGCAGGTCCTGCGGCCGCGGGTCGTCGCCCGAGCGCTGAACGCCCTGGAGGGTTACGCGCGCGCCGGTGGCGTCGCCGAGCGCGCGCACGCGCCGGTCCAGCTCGCGGGCCGTCACGTCGCGGCGGCCCATGAGGCTCTCGAGGGTGCTCTTCGAGCGCGCCGCCACGCGCTCCAGGTCGTCCAGGCGCTCGCGGCGCAGGTTGGACTCCGACTGCGGGACGACGTAGAAGTAGATCACCGAGAACGCCGCCGCCGTGATCGCGAAGAAGAGCAGCGCGAGCTTGTTGCGCAGCGACTTCAGGCGCGGGCGGCGCACTCGGCTCACCTGTCCCTGAAGCGGTAGCCCACGCCCCGCACCGTGAGGATCATCTCCGGGGTCTTGGGGTCCGGCTCGAGCTTCTCGCGCAGGTGGCGGATGTGCACGTCTACGGTGCGGGGGTCGCGGTAGGAGGCGTCGCCCCACACGCGCTCGAGCAGCACCATGCGGTTGTAGACCCGGCCCGGGTGGCGCGCGAGCGCGGCCAGGATCTCAAACTCCACGTAGGTGAGCCGCACAAGCTCCCCGGCGCAGGTCACGGTGCGCTTCTCGAAGTCGATCACCAGGCCGCCGTCCTCGAGCGGCTCCTCGCCCGGGTCGCCCGCCCGCGCCAGCTCGGCGCGGCGCAGCACCGCTTTCACCCGGCTGCGGAACTCCCGCACCGAGAACGGCTTGGTGATGTAGTCGTCGGCGCCCAGCTCCAGGCCCAGCACCTTGTCTATCTCGTCAGCGCGGGCGGTGAGCATGATGATCGGCACGGAGCTGCGCGCCCGCACCTGGCGGCACACCTCGAAGCCGTCGAGGAGCGGCAGCATCAGGTCGAGCACCACGAGGTCGAAGTTGGTCTCGCGCAGGCGGTCCAGCGCCTGTCGCCCGTCCAGCGCGGCCACCACCTCGTAGCCTTCCTTGCGCAGGGGAAAAGAGAGCAGCTTCTGAACCGACTGCTCGTCGTCCACGAGGAGGATGCGGGGGGCCTGCGATGCCATTGGGCGGCGCCTCTCCCTCAATCCTGCGGCGCCTTCCCGAGATTGTAGGTTGGGGACGTGGGGATTCGGCGAAGTACTCCTAGTCCGGGCCCCGGGCCCGGGATTCCAAGGTGATCGAGCCGCGCGTCTACCGGGCGGCGCTGGTGCCCGCCGTGCTCGCCGTGATCCTGGTGATGTTCTCGCTCGAGAGCCGGCCACGCCCCCTCCCGCAGGGCCTGGCGGCGGACGTCGTGTTCGACGGCGACCAGGCGCTCACCACGCTGCGCTCCCTCGACCGGGCCGGGCGCGACCGCCGCCCGGGCACGGTAGGCGACCGGGCCGCCGGCGCCCAGATGGCGCGCGGCCTGCGTGACCGCGGGTTCAGCGTCTCGCGCGATCGCTTCGACGTGGAGGACAAGCAGCTGGTGAACGTGGTGGGCCGGCGCGCCGGCCGGTCCCGGCGTGAGGTGGTGGTGGTCGCGGCGCGCGACGCGGCGGGTGTGCCGGACGCGGGCGTGAGCGGCGCCGACACGGCGGCCCTGCTGGAGATAGCGCGCGTGTACGCCGGGAGACCCTCCAACAAGACGGTCGTGCTGGCGTCCGTGGACGGGTCGGGCCTCGGCGAGGAGGGCACCGCGCGGCTGGCCGGCCAGCTCGCCGGTCCGGAGCAGGTGGACGCCGTGCTCGTGCTCTCCGGCCTCGGAGTGCCCACGCGCGAGCGCCCGGAGGTGGTCTCGTGGTCGGGCGACACCACGCGTGCGGGGCTCGGCCTCCAGCGCACGGTGGTGGAGTCGCTGCGCGAGGAGGTGGGCGAGGTGGCCGGCGGCGCCGGCCCGGCCGGCCAGCTGGCGCGGCTGGCCTTCCCGCTGGGGGTGGGCGCCCAGGGCGTGCTGCTGGAGCGGGGGTACGACGCCGTGCGGATCTCCGGCGACGGCGAGCTGCCGGACGGCAGTGGCATCGAGCCCGAGCGGGTGGACCGCGAGCGCCTCGAGGGCCTCGGCCGCGCGACCCTGCGCTCCCTCACCGCTTTGGACGCCGGGCCGCGGCCCGAGCACGGCCCCGGGACCTACGTGACGGCCGTGAGCCAGGTGGTGCCGGGCTGGGTGCTCTCGCTGCTGTCGCTCACGCTGATCCTGCCCGCGCTGGTGGCGGGCGTGGACGCGTTCGCGCGGGCGCGCCGCCGGCGCCTGCCGGTGCGCTCGTGGCTCACCTGGGTCGGGTCGGGCTTCGTGGCGCTCCTGCTGGGGGTGGCCCTGGTGCACGTGCTCGCGGTCACCGGCGCGATACCCGGGCCGCCGGCGGCCCCCGTGGACCCCGCGCGCTTCCCGCTGGACCTGGCGGCCGGGGCGGTGCTGGCCGGGATCGCCCTCGTGGTGGTCCTGTCCTGGCTGGGGCTGCGCCAGCTCGTGCTCGCGGCCGATCCCAGACTGGCCGACCCCGAGGCGCCGGGAGCGGCCGTGGCCGTGGTCCTGGTGCTGTCGGTCACCGTGCTGTTGCTCTGGCTGCTGAACCCCTTCGCGGCGCTGATGTGCGTGCCGGCGCTGCACCTGTGGCTGCTGGGCACGCTGGTGGACCCGCTGCCCCCGAAGCGGGCGCGCGTGGCGATGTTGCTCGGCGGCCTGCTGCTGCCGGTCCTGCTGGCCTTCTACCAGCTGGCGGTGCTCTCGCTCGACCCGCTGGCAGGCGCCTGGTACCTGCTGCTGCTCGTCGCGGGAGGCCACGTGGGAACGCTCACCGCGCTCGTGGGCGCCGCGCTGGTGTCAGTGCTGGTGTCGGTGGTGTCGATCGTGCGGGCCGGCTCACCGCCCGCGCCCGACCCGGCCAAGCCGGCCCCGCCATCGGTGCGGGGGCCGTCGAGCTACGCCGGCCCGGGCTCGCTGGGGGGCACCGAGTCGGCCCTGCCGCGGCGCTGACGGCTTAGTGGGCCAACCGTTCGACTGGCGACCGTCCTGGGAGAGCGCTAGTGTCGCGTTCGATGAGTCAGAGGCACCTCGCCGCACGGCCGGTCTCCCACCAGGCCGCCACCCTGAGAGGGCGGATAGCCGACGGCAGCTACCGGGTGGACCCGGGTGCTGTGGCCGACGCGATCATCGCCCGGCACGGCGCGCGCGGCGGCCTGCAGCGCCTGTGCTCAGAGATGCTCGTAGCCCCGCAGGCCGCCCGCGGGGGCTCCCGCGAGCGTGAGCCCCTCGCCGGCCACGACGCCGCCTAGGCGCGTCAGCGCCACTCCCGCGCCTCGCTCCGCTGCCTCCCAGCGGGCCTCGTTCAGCGTGAACAGCAGCTCGTGATCCTCGCCCCCGGCGGCCGCCAGCTCCACCGGGTCGCGTCCGGCTGCCAGGGACGCCTCGGCCACCCCGGTCGCGACCGGTAGCGCACCGAGGTCCAGCTCGAGCATCACGCCGCTGCGTACCGCGAGATGCCGGGCGTCGGTGGCCAGGCCGTCGCTGAGGTCGATTATCGCCGTGGCGCCGGCCGCGGCGAGCGCACGACCGGCCGCGAGGCGGGGGACCGGGCGGCGATGACGCTCGGCCAGCGTGCGCGCGACCGCGGGATCGACGCCGGGGGCGTATCCGCCGAGCACCAGCAGGCCGGCCGCCGACGCCCCCAGCTCGCCGGTCACGCCCACCACCTGGCCGGGGCGAGCGCCGTCGCGGCCCACGAGATCTGACTCGTGCTCGGCCCAGCCGGTCACCGCCACGGTGATCACCAGTGCGGGGGAGCGCACGACGTCGCCGCCTGCGATCGTGGTGTGGGTCTCGGCCGCCAGCGCTGCCATGCCCTCCACCAGCTCCAGCGCCCGGCCCTCGCCCATCGCGTCCGGGAGCGCGAGCGACACGTAGGCCTCGCCGGCCTCGGCTCCCATCGCGGCCAGGTCCGACAGCGCGGCTCCCAGCGCCTTGTGCCCCACGTCGGCGGGCGAGTGGGTGTCGAGGCGAAAGTGCACGTCCTCGGCCAGCGTGTCGATCGACGTGACCGCCAGCGGCCGTGCGCGCACCACGGCGGCGTCGTCGCCCGTCCAGCGCACCACGCGCTCGCCAGGAGCGCCCAGCACGGACTGGATCGCTTCGATCAGCTCGAGCTCGGCCACGCGGTGAAGGGTCTCACCCGCGGGCGAGACGCGTCAGCCGTCGCCGGGAGTGGCGCCGCCGCCCTGGCCGCCCTGTCCCCCGCCACCGTCGCCCTGTCCGCCGCCACCGGGCGGCGGGCTGGGCACAGGCTTGGGTGCCGGCTGGGGCGGCGCCTCGTACAGGCGCGGGTCATAGCCCTGGTCGGGCTGGCCGCCGCCCGTGGAGGGATCGGTGCCGTCGGTCGTTGGGGGCGGGGTGTACGGGGCGGTGCCGGGGTCGGTGTAGGTGCCGGAGCTCGACGTGGACTCGCCGTAGTACTTGGACACCTCGGCGGGCGTCTTGGGCTGCGGGAACGGCGAGCAGTCGTCGCCGTGCGCCACTGACATGAAGGCGTTCCACACCGGGGCCGCCAGCGTGCCGCCCTGCGCGCCGGGGATCGCCACGCCGGCGTCCGGGTACCCGACCCAGACCGACGTGGAGAGCTTGGGCGTGTAGCCCACGAACCAGGCGTCCTTGCTCTCGTCGGTGGTGCCCGTCTTGCCGGCGGCCGGGCAGCCGTAGTTGGCGCGCGTGCCCGTGCCCGACTGCACGTTCTGCTCGAGGATCTGGGTGACCTCGTACGCCTCGCCGTCGGTGATCACCCGCTTGCCCTTGGCCTCGCCAAGGTTCTCGCTCTTGCCGTCGGGGAACTCGACCCGCTCGATCGACGTGGGCTTGCGGCGGATGCCGCCGGAGGCCAGCGTGGCGTAGGCGCTGGACATCTCCAGCGGCGTGACGCCGCGGGTGAGACCGCCCAGCCCCTCGGCCGGGTAGCAGTCCAGCTTGGTGGTGATCCCGAGCAGCTTCGCGGTCTCACACACCTTGTCGGGACCGACGTCGAGGATCAGCTGCGCGTACACGGTGTTGTCCGAGGACAGCGTCGCGCGCGTGAGGCTCATCGACCCGGAGTAGCTGTTGCCGAAGGTCTTCACCGTCCACGGCCCGTACTTGGGATCGTTGATCGAAAGTGGCTTGGACGTGTAGTAGGTGCTGTCGGGATCGATTCCCTGTCGTACCGCGGCGGTGAGCACGAAGGTCTTGAAGGCCGACCCCGGCTGGCGCGATCCTTGGGCGGCGAGGTTGAACCGCCGGTCCTGGTAGGTCCCGCTCGAGGCCATCGCCTTGATCTTGCCGTTGGTGGGGTCGATCGAAACGATCGCCGAACTGGGCCCGGCGGGGTCGCCGTAATAGGAGTTGATCGCGTCACGCGCCAGATCCTGCGTCTTGGGGTCGATCGTGGTGTGCACCTTTAGGCCGCCGCGGCGGTACACCCCCACGCCGTAGCGCTCGATCAGCTGCTCCTGGACGTAGTCGAAGAAGTACGGCTCGCGGCGGGTCGTGTAGCGGGTGCCCTTGCGCAGGCCGATCGGCTGGCCCGACGCGGTGATGGCCCTGGCGCGGGTGATGAAGTCGTTCTCGGCCATCTGGTCGAGCACCTCGTTGCGCCGCCCGAGGGCCGCCCGCGGGTTGCGGAAGGGGTTGTACTGCGACGGCGCCTGCGGCAGGCCGGCCAGCATGGCGGCCTCGGACAGCGTGAGGTCCTTGGCGTGCTTGTCGAAGAACGTCTCGGCCGCGCCCTCGATGCCGATCGCGGTGCGGCCCCCGACGGTGCCGAAAGGCACGTCGTTGAGGTAGTTCTGAAGGATCCACTTCTTAGAGCGCTCCTGCTCGAGCTCGGAGGCCAGCTTGGCCTCGCGGATCTTGCGCTCCACGTTGCGCTCGGGATCCTTGATGTACAGCGCGCGCACCAGCTGCTGGGTGATCGTGGAGCCGCCCTGCACGTTCTTGCCGGATTCGAGGTTCTTCACCCCTGCGCGGATGATCGCCGAGTAGTCCACGCCCTCGTGCTCGTAGAAGCGCTCGTCCTCGATCGCCACCACCGCCTGGCGCGCCACGCGCGGCATGTCCCCCCACGGCACCGGCGTGCGAATCTCGTCGGACTGCACGTATCCCAGGCGCGACCCGTCCGCGGCGATGATCACCGAGCTCTCGCCCTTGTCCGCCGCCTTGAGCTCGGACAGGGCGGGCGCGGTGGCCGCGACGGCGATCACGTATCCCACCGCCGACATGACCACGATCGCCAGCACCGTGACCAGCACACCGAGGGAGAGCGCCACGACGCGACTGCCGCTTCCGCGGCCCCGCCTGCGACGTGCTTTTCGCTGCCTGTAGGTCATGCGGAGGTCCCGGAGGGCGCGCCAGAGGGGCGCGGAGCGCGCGTGTCCCGCGCGAGGCGGATCAGCCGGCCACGTCGGAGGATAGAGAAGCGTCGCGGAGACATTGCAGGCTTTCCTTACGCAGGCGCGACGCGAGCGGACCACGTTCGCGCGCGCTAGGGGCCCATTCGGTCACCGCGATGCGGATCCCTTCATGGGTCACCTCGGCCACGCGGGCGTCCACGCCGTCGCGGTCCGACAGCAGCTCCAGGGCGCGCGTGGCGTCCCCACCGGGAGGAAGCCACACCGAGATCTCGACCTGCACTGCGGGATCGACCACGGTGTGGTTGAAGATCGGGCTTTGCACGAGCCGCTCGTTGGGCACGATCAGGCGCCGGCCGTCGTCGAGGCGGATGACGGTGTAGGACAGCCGCACGTCCTCCACGACGCCCGTCTCCTCCTCGAAGGTCACCAGGTCCTCGACCCGGACGGGCTGGCTGATCGCCAGCTGGATGCCGGCAATCGCATTGGCCAGGGTCTGCCGTGCCGCGAAGCCCACGACGAGCCCGAGTACCGCGGAGGAGGCCAACACGCCCTTGGCCAGCGAGGCCACGGCCGGGAACTGCGCCAGCGCGCCCGCGATCCCGATCAGCACGATCAGCGCCAGCACCAGGCGGCGCACCAGGCGCAGGCGGGTGCTGGCGGCCGCGGAGAGCGCCCGCCCGCCCATCGCGTCGGACACGAGCTTGCCGCGCTTCTGCAGTGCCTTGTCCACCAGCTTGGCGACCACAAGGGCCGCCAGCACGATGATCGCGGCGTTGATCTCGCTGTCGTGGTCGTCCACGAAGGACGCGAAGGTGATTGCATCGGCGCCGGACATGACACGGCAGGCTAACCCGGCCCGGGCGGCCGGTGACATCGGGGTGCGGGCTGTGCTGCTCGACGCCCTCGGCACGCTCGTGTACCTGGAGCCCCCCGGCCCGCGCCTGCGGGACGCGCTGCGGGAGCTCGCCGGGGTGGAGGTGACCCTCGACGAGGCCGAGCGCGCCTTCCACGCGGAGATAGGCCACTACCTGGCCCACCACACCGAGGGCGGCGACGGGCCCGGGCTTGATCGCCTGCGCGACGACTGCGCGGAGGTGATGCGCGCCGCGCTGCCCCAGCCCGCGCCGGAGCACGCGGTGGTAAGGCAGGCCATGCTGGCGGCGCTCTCGTTTGTCGCGTTCCCCGACGTGGTGCCCGCGCTGCGAGAGCTGCGAGAACGCGGCGTGCGGCTGGTGGTGGTGAGCAACTGGGACTGCTCGCTGCCGGAGTGGCTGGAGGGTGCGGGCCTCGCGAGCCTGCTGGACGGCACGGTGTCCTCCGCGGCGGCCGGCGAGGCCAAGCCCGGCCCGGCGGCGTTCCGGGCGGGTCTCGAGCTGGCGGGCGTGGAGCCCGGGGAGGCGCTGCACGTGGGCGACTCGCCGGAGGCCGACATCGAGGGCGCGCGGGCGGCCGGCATCCGCGCCGTGCTGCTGAGCCGCGCGGGCGACGCGCCCGGCGGCGTGGAGTCGGTGAGCTCGCTGGAGGAGCTGCCCTCCCTACTCTGAGCCTGGCGATGGAGCAGTTCCTTCAGACCCAGCCGCCGCCCGATCCCCCGGAGAGGCCGGCGGCCGGGCTGCGCTTCCCGGCGTGGCCCTGGTGGTACTCACTGCTGGGGTTCCTGGTGGGCTTCGTGGGCTCCCAGATCCTGATCGCGGTCCCGATAGCGGTGCTCAGCGCAGGCGACCCGCCCGACACCACCTCGCCGGGGCTCGTGGTGCTCGGCACGCTGGCGCTGGGGGTGGGGCTGCTGGGCAGCGCGTACTTCTTCGCCTCCCGGGTGGCGCCCCCGCGGCCGTGGCACTTCGGCCTGAGGAGCACCAGGTTCTGGCCTGCCGTGGGCTGGGCCGCCCTCGGCCTGCTGACGTTCTTCGTGATCAGTGGCGTCTACGCGGCCCTGGTCGATCCCAACGTCGAGCAGACCACGGTGCAGGATCTGGGCGGCGACAAGGGCACCTTCGGCCTCGTGATCGCGGGCCTGATGGTGATCGTGGTCGCGCCCGTGGTGGAGGAGGTCTTCTTCCGCGGCTTCTTCTACCGCGCCCTGCGCACCCGGCTGGGCGTGCTGTCGGCAGCCGCGATCGACGGCGTGGTGTTCGGCTCCATCCACTTCCAGTTCGACGGCGCGGACGGCCTGCTGATCCTGCCGCCGCTGATGCTGCTGGGCTTCGTGTACTGCCTCGTCTATGAGAAGACGGGCTCGCTGTTCCCGGTGATCGGCCTGCACGCCTTCAACAACGCGCTCGCGTACGGGGTCCAGGCAGACGACGGCTGGCAGGTGTCCCTGGTGGCGGGTCCACTCATGCTCGCGGCCGCCGCGCTCGTGCCGAGGCGGTTGCCGCGTACGCCCGTGCCGGCGCCCGCCTGAACGCTGCGCCCGCGCCGGGCGGCTCTGTACAGTTTCGCCTCCATGCGGCGTCCGGCGATC
Source organism: Thermoleophilaceae bacterium (assembly GCA_035646775.1). Lineage (GTDB taxonomy): Bacteria > Actinomycetota > Thermoleophilia > Solirubrobacterales > Thermoleophilaceae > JAAYBF01. The sequence continues at coordinate 27,985 of DASROS010000090.1, forward strand.
CTCATCGGCCTATTGCTGGTGCTCGCCGCCGCCCCCGCGATGGCCCCCGCCC
>DASROS010000091.1:0-54687 GCA_035646775.1 Thermoleophilaceae bacterium
GGCTCCATGACCTGCGCCACACATGGGCAACGCTCGCGCTCGCGGCCGGCGTCAATCCCAAGGTCGTGAGCGAGCGGCTAGGGCACGCTTCGGTGTCTTTTACCCTCGACACCTACAGCCACGTGATGCCAGGGATGCAGCAGGACGCCGCCGATACGGTCGCGCGCCTCGTGTTGGGCCACTAGCGCCCTCCCTGTTTGCAATCCGTTTGCAATCCGGCCGTGAGGGTGGCCGGGACGGAAGGTGAGGGGAGGCCCGAAACCCGCTCGCTTGCAGGGCTCCTGGCCGATGGGCCGTGTAGGGATCGAACCTACGACCTTGAGATTAAGAGTCTCCTGCTCTACCAACTGAGCTAACGGCCCTGGGAGCGGCGGCCCGGGGAGCCGCCGCGAACGGCGAATTGTAGGTGAACTGCCCTAGTCGCTGAAGGAGGCCAGCGCGTCCTCGCGCGAGTCCTGGATCGAGAAGACGCGGTCCAGGCCGGTGATTTCGAAGATCTTGCTGATGTTCTGGTCGGTGCAGACCAGGGCCAGGCCGCCACCGGAGGGACGCAGGCGCTTTACGCCGCCCACCAGCACGCCGAGCGTGGTGGAGTCGATGAAGGTGGCCTCGGAGAGGTCCACGACGATGTTCCTCTTTCCCGCCTCGATCAACTCGACCATGCGCTCCTTGAACTCGGGCGCGGTGTAGAGGTCGATCTCGCCGCCGAGGGAGATGACGTGCGTCTGGTCGTCGATCTCCTCGTCATTGATCTTGAAGTTCACGCGTCTCCTCTGCTCGTCGGAGCTTCTCCGCGGCGGAACCTTACTCGCCGGTGGCCGAGCCGCCGCCGGACGGGGCCTGCGCACCGCCCGCGGGTGCCTGGCCGCCGGCCGCCTGCGGGGGCTGTTTGAGCTGCTCGGCCTGTGCCTTCACGGCCTTGCGCTCGCCCTTCGGCGCGAGGTCCGCCGCCTTGGTGGCGGCGAGGTTGGCCGTGCGGGTGTCGCTGGCCAGCGCGGCGTACTGGACGAGGTTGAGGTAGGAGTTCGTGTCGTTGTCCACGCGCGCGATCAGCGCCGCGGCCTCCTGCGCCTCCTTGGGCTTCTTCAGCGCGTCGGGCCCGTAGAGCTGGAGCACGAGCCGCGCCAGCGAGGCATCGGGCTTCGCGGGCTCTGACTTCAGGTAGGCCTGCCAGTTGGCCGCGGACTTTCGCAACTCGTCCTGGGCGTCCTTGGGGAAGCCCGCGGAGTTGTCGGTCGTCTGGCTGGTGGCGAGCTGGTAGTAGCCGCGGACCAGGTCCTTGCGGGCCTTCTCGTCATTCGGGTTGGCCTGGAGCTGCTTCTCGCTGCGGTCCACGCGCTTCTGGACGAGCTCGTTGCCGGCGCTGTTGTTGTCGCCACCCCCACCGACGTCGTCGAAGACGTTGAACGACACGTCGCCGCCGATGCCGAACAGCACCATCCCGCCGCCCATCAGGACTGCGAGCGTGAGATAGGTGGCCTGGACGGCCCGCCGGCGCTTGCCCCCGAGATCGAACAACATGGCGGTGCGGAAGCCTAGCTATGTCGCCCCGCTCAACTGCTCTCGGCCGAGGCGACATCGGTGCCGGCGCTTTCCCTACGCCCGACGGCCGCCGCGAACACGATGCTCAGCTCGTAGAGGATGATCAGGGGGACCATCTCGAGCAGAAGCGTGACCGGGTCGATCGTGGGTAGGAAGGCGGCCAGGACGGCGATCGCGAGGATCGCGTAGCGGCGGTTCTTGCGCAGCTTCTCCGGCGTCGTGATTCCCAGGCGCACCAGCGCCAGGATGGCGATCGGCACCTGGAAGCCCAGCCCCATCGCGAGCATGGTGAGCGTCACGAAGCTGTAGTAGTCGCGCGCCCGGACCTCGGTTCGGAACTCGTCCGAGTTGAAGCTGAGCAGGAAGTCCGTGGCGGGCGGGAGCACCACGAAGTAGCAGAAGACCACGCCCGCGATGAACAGGACGGGGACCATCAGCGCGAGCGGCGTGGCCACCCTGCGCTCATGAGGGCTGAACGCCGGCAGCACGAACGCGTAGAGCTGGTAGAGCACCACCGGCAGCGCGATCAGGATGCCGAAGTAGGCGGAGTTGGTGAGCGTGGTGGTGAAGGGCTCGGTGACCCCGAAAGTGATCGGCTCGGGGATGCTTTTGGGCAGCGGCCGGTTGACGATCTCCAGGACCTTGTCGTTCTGCCAATAGCAGAGCGCGGAGGAGACGCCGATCGCCGCCAGGGCGATGATGATGCGGGTGCGGAGCTCGTCGAGGTGGTCGACGAGCGTCAGGCGCTCCTCGTGATCGATCGGGCGTACGCGCGCCACGACGCCTCTTCTACCTCGTGTGGGCCAGGGGGGCCTAGGAGCTCTGGCCGCCGGTGGGCGTGGTGTCGGACTTCTCGGCCTGCACCGGCTCGCTCTTCTTCTCTCCGGCCGGCAGCTCGTCATCCGAATCTCTGGTGTTGCCCGTGACCGAGTCCTTGAACTCGCGCATGCCACCACCGAGGGAGCGGCCGAGGTCGGGCAGGCGCTTCGGGCCGAAGATGATCAGGACGATCAACAGCACGATGCCTATCTCGAGTGGACCAAACGGCATAAAGCGACTCCTGAGCGTGTCGGGTGTGCTGCGCAGCAGAGCAGTTGCTCTGCAATCGAATCGTAGCGCTGTAGTTCCTTCGCACCAGGGGGCCGGTGCGGATCAGCCCTCGTCCTTGAAGTTCTCGTAAAAACGGCTGGGAGTGGGCTCGGCCTGGCCCTGGTACTTGCTGTGCGTTGTGGCCGAGCCGTACGGACGCTCGACCGGCCCGTCCATGCGCATGAAGGAGATCTGCCCGATCGGCATCCCCTCGTAGATCGTGATCGGCAGGTTGGCCACGTTGGACAGCTCCAGCGTGAGGTTGCCGGAGAAGCCGGCGTCCACGAAGCCGGCGGTGGAGTGGATCAGCAGGCCGAGGCGGCCCAGCGAGGACTTGCCCTCCAGCCGCGCCACCAGGTCGTCCGGGAGCGTCACGCGCTCCAGCGTCTGCCCCAGCACGAACTCGCCCGGGTGCAGGATGAACGGCTCCCCGTCCTTCACCTCAACCGCCTCGGTGAGGTCGTCCATCGGCTTGCGGACGTCGATGTAGGGATACCGCGCGTTGTGAAAGACGCGGAAGCGGCGGTCCACGCGCACGTCCACGCTGGAAGGCTGCACGAGCGAGGCGTCGAAGGGATCGATCACGATGCGCCCGGACTCGATCTCGGAACGGATGGTGCGATCGCTGAGAACCACGGCGGCGGAGTCTACGGCGAAGCGGCCGGCTCGGCCGGCCGCGCAGGATTCCCCTCCTCGCGCCATACCACCCCAGTCTCAAGTCGCCGCCCAGGGTGCCGATATCGGCTGTATGGAAGCGTCAGAGGGCCAGAGCAGCCAGCACACCAAGCGCGTGGTGCTGCCCTCGGGGCGGACGATCGAGGTCGTCTACGTCAAGGACGCCTGCGGGGAGGCCAAGCCGGCCGCGCCCGCCGTCCAGCCCGACCAGGCGCTGCAGTCCTGCAACTCCTGCGGCTCGAACCTCGTGTACCCGCTGAGCTGGGAGGAGGCCGGTGAGAACGCCTGGGCCGTGAGCCTGCGCTGCCCGGACTGCGAGGCCCGCCGCGACGGCATCTTCAACCAGAAGACCGTCGAGGCGTTCGACGAGGAGCTGGACCTGGGCACCGACGCCCTCACCTCGGACTACCGGCGTCTGTGCCGAGCCAACATGGCCGACGAGATCGATCTCTTCGTGGCGGCCATCGAGGCCGACGCGATCCTGCCGGAAGACTTCTAGGCGTACCGCTCCACCACGCCGTCGGCCACCAGCTGCAAGGCGCGGCGTCGCGGCTCGGGCAACTCCAGGCCGGTGAGCGCGGCCTTGGCCTCCGCCACGTGGTGAAGCGCCTCCTCGCGCGCCGCTCCCAGCGCACCCGTGCGCGCGATGCGGTCGCACACCGCGTCGGCCTGGGCGGGGCCGGACACAAGCGCGCGCAGGTCCATCCCCGCCAGCTCGGGGTCGCGCCCGCGGGCCAGGATCAACGGAAGCGTGACCGTGCCGTCGAGCAGGTCGGTGCCGCGATGCTTGCCGGTGCGTTCCGCCGGGCCCGACACGTCGAGCACGTCGTCGAGGATCTGGAAGGCCAGGCCGATGCGCCGGCCGAAGCCCGCCAGCGCGTCCGCGTCCGCGGGCGCGGACTCGTCGCCGAGCAGGGCGCCCAGCCGCGCGGCCGCCGCGAACAGGCTGGCGGTCTTGAGCTCGCACCGCTGCAGGTAGCGCTCGGGGGTCACGGAGTCCGACCACGCGTCGGCGCGCTGGACCAGCTCGCCGCGGGCCAGCGCCGAGGAGGCCTCCGACAGCGCCGCCACCGCCGGCTCGGAGCCCGTACGGCGCAGCTCGGCGAACGCGCGCGAGAAGAGCAGATCGCCGGTGGCCACGGCCGCGGCGCGACCCCCGCTCGCGAACACGGTGGGGACGCCGCGGCGCAGCGAGGCGCCATCGAGCACGTCGTCGTGCACCAGCGAGGCCATGTGCAGCAGCTCGACCGCCGCGGCGGCCCGAAGCAGCCCGTCGCCGGACCCGCCGCAGAGGAACACGAGCACGGGACGCAGGCGCTTGCCGCCGGCGACGAGGGTGCCCGACGCGTGGCGGCCCAGATCGGCCCCGTGTCCCTCCGCCACCTCGGCCAGGCGCGCCTCGGTGTCCTGCAGCCCGCGAGCGAGCTCGGCGCCGCCCGCCGAAAGCACGGTCTCGAGGGCGTTGGCGGCGCTCACGGCCGCGGCCCCCCACAAGGAGGCACAAGCGGCACCGTGCCGGAGTGGATCGCGATGATGCCGCCGGCGGTGAGCACCCAGCGCACGTCGGTGAGGCCGGCGCGGGCCAGCCCGCCTCCCAGCTCATCGGGGCCGGGGAAGCGGCGCACCGAGCTCGGCAGGTAGGTGTACGCGTCGGAGTCCCCGGCGAGGCGCCCGAGCCCGGGCACCAGGCGGTCGAACCACAGGCGGAAGAACCACGACAGCGGCGGGCGCTGCGGCGTGGTGATCTCCAGCACCACCACCCTTCCCCCGGGACGCACCACGCGCGCCATCTCGGACAGGCCCTTGCCGAGGTCGTCGAAGTTGCGCGCACCGAACCCGACCGTGGCGGCTGCGAACTCGCCGTCCGCATATGGGAGGGCGAGCGCGTTGCCGGCCTCGAAGCGAAGCTCCGGGGCCTTGCGCCGGGCGATCGCCAGCATCTGCTCGGAGAAGTCCATCCCCACCACGTCGCCGGTCGGGCCCACGCGGCCCGCCAGCTCGATCGCCAGGTCGCCGGTACCCGTGGCCACGTCCAGGGCGCGGTCTCCGGGCCGAAGCCGCGCGAGGTCGGCGGCGCGCTCGCGCCAGCGGTGGTGCATCCCGGCCGTCATGACCGAGTTCATGCGGTCGTATACGCCGGCGATGCGGTCGAACATCGACCGCACCTGGCTCTCGGGCAGCGTCCCGCCTGTGCCCCCTTGTGGGGTGCTCCCGGGAACGGCGCTCACGGCGAGCAGGCTACTCGGGCGCCTGCGCGGTGGATCCCGGAGACGCTGTCTGCTCGGCGGGCTCCGGGGTGGTGTCCTCCTTCGGCATGTCCTTCTTGAGGGAGGCCACGAACTGCACCATCTGCTCGAACTGCTCGGGCTTCTCCTCGCGCAGGCTGGCATAGGAGGGCATCGGCGAGGTGGGGTTCACCAGTGTGCGCTCGATCGCGTCCCGGCCCAGACGATCGCCGATCTCGGTGAGGTTCGGCCCCAGCGTGTTGCCGTTCTCGCCGATCTTGTGGCAGCCGAGGCAGCCCGCGGAGGCCACGACCAGCTTGCCGTTCTCGTACTTGGAGGCCACTTCCACCTCAATCTCAGTCGGCGGCCCGGCTAGGGCGCCGAGGGTGGAGAGGTAGGCCATGGCCGCCACCGTGGCTGCCGCGCCGATCATCGCTATCGGGCGCTTGAGCGGATGCCGCTCGGGGCTGCGGTCGTAGAACGGGAGCAGGAGCAGGAGCATGAGCGCGATCGTGGGGATCCCGATCGTGGCCATGAACGTGAGCGACGGCGGCTTGACTACCCGCAGCAGCTCGAACAGGAAGAAGAAGTACCACTCGGGCCGCGGCGTATACGTGGTGGTCGTGGGGTCGGCCTTGGGGCCCAGCTCGGCGCCGAACAGCACTGCCATGAGAATGATCACGCCGAGGGTGATCGCCGCCATCGCGCCGTCCTTGGCCACGGCGTAGGGGAAGAACGGCTTCCCCTGGCCCTTCTGGATCGAGTACTCGCGCAGGTACTTCTCGCGCTCGCGTGCGTCCACGGCCCTAGATCTTCTCCTGGCTGAGCGACTTCTTTTCGGCCTTCAACCACGGCGGCGCGGTGGTGCCCAGCTTGGCCACGAGGTACAGGTGCGCGCCGATCAGCGCGGCGATCAAGCCGGGGATCAACAGCATGTGCATCGCGTAGAAGCGCGACAGCGACACGGCGCCGAACTCCGCCCCGCCGCGCAGGAAGTCAGCCAGATAGGGGCCCATTACCGGAGCGGAGGCGTTGATGTTCACTCCCACCACCGTGGCCCAGAACGACCGCTGATCGAACGGCAGCAGATAGCCGGTGAAGCCCATCGCGAGCGTGAGCACCAGCAGCAGCACGCCGATCACCCAGTTCAGCTCGCGCGGGTACTTGTAGGCCCCGAACACGAACGTGCGCCCCAGGTGCAAGAAGATCAAGACGATCATCACCGTCGAGCCCCACCGGTGCATGCCGCGCACCAGCTCACCCAGGAACACCTCGTTGGTGATGTACGCCGCCGAGTCATAGGCCCGTAGCGGATCGGGGTTGTAGTACATCGCCAGAAACACCCCCGTGACGGCCTGCGAGACAAACGCGAACATCGTGGCCGAGCCCAGCGTGTAGAACCAGTTGGTGCCCTTGGGCACCTTGCGGTAGAGAGCGCCACGCAGGAACGGGCTCATCCCCGTGCGCTCGTCCAGCCACCCCACCACCTGCGTGCCGCCCTCGGCCGCACCGTCGCGCAGCTTCACGGCGGTGCCCGGCTTGTCGTTGCCATCGCCGTTCTCGCCCCCGGCGCCGTTGCGACCGGGGCGCGGAGGCGCGGGCCGCAGGAACTTGGGGATCGGCGGTACCAGCTTGCTCATGTGCTCGGCCTCGACGGGTAGAGGTATTGCCACAGCCCGTCGAGGTGGTTCGACGGGTCACGAGGGGAGAAGCGCTCGAGCTCGGAGTTGACCGAGAAGCGCTCGCCGATCTCCACCCGGCCGGTGGTGACGCGGGTGTAGAAGCGGTCCAGCGGGCGCACGGGCGGGCCGCCTTCAACCTTGCCCTCGAAGTCGTACACGCCACCGTGGCACGGGCACACGAAGCGCTGGGAGGCCTGGATGTAGCGAACGGGACAGCCGAGGTGCACGCACCGGGTGGAGATCGCCACGTAGGGCAGTGGCTCCTTGCCCTTGTCGGACTTGCTCTTGCTGTCGCGGCCGGGGTCGAGCCTGCGCAGGTAGACGGTGGTCTTCCCGGCCTCGCCGAGGTCAGCCACGATGTTCGCCACCTTCGGCACGTAGGTCTCGGGGTTGAATTCGTCCTCCGCCCCGACGTCCTGCCACACGTCCGGGGTGCCGTCCTCGAACATCGGACCGAGCGCAAAGCCAAGTGCCGGCAGGCCGAACGCCGCCGAGGCGATCCCTCCGTAGAGCAGCGCCCCGCCGGTCATGACGCCCCGGCGGGTCATGGTCTCCCCCTCGAATGCGCCGGCCACGCCGCGGTCGGCGGTGTAGCGCGATTTGCGCCTGGGGGATTTGGAGGGGGATCGGGCCACTGTGCGAAAAGGCGAACTACCGATCGATATTCAACGCCGCGGGAAGAATAGAGTCAACATGGCTACGGGTGTCACGAGTCCACCCAGGGTGGGCGCGGAGACCCTCATCCGAGCGCCCGGGCGGTTCGCAGCCACAGGCGGTCGGCGTCGTCGGTCCGGCCCTCTGCCTGGGCGCGCGCGGCGTCCGAGATGAGGTCGGCCAGTTCGCCCACGGCCTCCAGGTCGCCGTTGGCCGCGAGGCGCGAGAGCCCCAGCGCGTAGAGCGAGTCGCCGGCCAGCAGGCACAGCTCGGGGTCCATCCCGGCGAACGCGCGCGGGTGGCCGTAGTGCAGAAGGTAGCCCTCGTAGACGGCCTCGATCACGAACAGCCGGTCGGGGTCGTCCACGGTGCCCGCGAAGCGGTCGGGCCCGGGGTCCGCTGCGGCGTACTCGCGCAGGGAGGGGTCGGCGGCCCGCACCACGTCGCGCAGTGCGCTCACCGCGCGGCCACCTCCGCGAACGCCCCGCGGGCGGCCTGGAGCGTTCGCTCAACGTGCTCGTCGGTGTGCGCGAGCGACGGAAACCACGCCTCGAACTGCGACGGCGGGAGGTACACGCCCCGCTCCAGCAGCGCGCGGCAGAAGGCGGCGTGGGCCTCCGTGTCGCAGGCCTTGGCGTCCTCATAGCCGGCCACCGGCCCATCGTGGAAGAAAAGCGTGAGCAGGCCTGTGGTCTGCGTCACATACGCCGGTACTCCGGCCTCGGCGGCGGCGCGGCGGAGGCCGTCGGCGAGCGCGCTCGCCACGAACTCCAGTCGCTCGTAGGCGGCGCCGTCGAGCAGCCCCAGCGTGGCCAGGCCGGCCGCGGTAACCAGCGGATTCCCAGAGAGCGTGCCCGCCTGGTAGACGTCGCCGGCGGGCGCCACGCGCTCCATCAGCCGTTGCGGGCCGGCGTAGGCGGCCGCCGGCAGGCCGCCGCCGATCACCTTGCCGAGCATCGTGATGTCGGGCGTCACCCCCTCCCGCTCCTGGGCGCCGCCGCGGGCCACGCGGAAGCCCGAGATCACCTCGTCGAAGACCAGCAGCGCACCGTTTGAGTCGGCCTGCTCGCGCAGAAAGGCGAGAAATCCCTCCTCGGGAGGGATCAGGCCCATGTTGGCCGGGTAGGGCTCGGCCAGCAGCGCCGCGAACTCGTGCTCTGCCATCGCCTGCTCCACCGCCTGGCGGTCGTTCCACGGCACGATCACGGTGGCGGCCGCCTGCGCGGCGGGCACGCCCGGCGACGCGGGGATCCCGGCAGTCGCCAACCCCGACCCCGCGTCGGCCAGCAGCCCGTCCACGTGGCCGTGATAGGCGCCGGCGAACTTGAGCAGCTTCTCGCGGCCGGTGGCGGCACGCGCCAGGCGGATCGCGCTCATCGCGGCCTCGGTGCCGGAGTTGACCATCCGCACCATCTCCGCGCCCGGCACCCGGTCGACCACCTCGGCGGCCAGGTCGACCTCGGCCTCCGTAGGAGCGCCGAAGCTCGTGCCGTCCACCGCCACGGCCGTAACGGCGTCGACCACCCGGGGATGCGCGTGGCCGGCGATCAGCGGCCCCCACGAGAGCATCCAGTCCACGTAGCGGTTGCCATCCACGTCGACCAGCTCGGCACCGGCGCCGGCGGCGGCGAAGATGGGGTCGCGGCCGATCGAGTGCATGGCGCGCACGGGCGAGTTCACGCCGCCCGGGAGCAGCTGAACGGCCCTGCGGTACAGCTCTTCCGAACGGGCCCAGGAGGGAGACTCGGGTCCGGTGCTCGCCCGAGACGGTTCGGGTGCGGTGCTCGCCCGATCAGCGATCGGGCTGCGCTCCTCCCCTGCGATCGGGCTGCGCTCCTCCCCGGGGGCCCCGGCTCACGAGTGCTCGGCCTCCCACTCCTTGTGGGCCTCGGTGAAGTAGAGGAGGCGGATCTTCTTGAACTCCGTCGAGGAGTAGAGCGTGCGGCGGTCCTCGATGCCGGTCTCCCTGGCGATCGAGTCGAGGATCGCGTCGCACTCCTCCTTCGAGCGGCCGTGGGCCATCGTGAAGACCGAGTAGGGCCAGTCCTCGTAGGTGGGCCGCTGGTAGCAGTGGGAGATGCCGCGGAAGGAGGCCATCAGCGGGGCCACCTCCATGATCCGCTCCCCGGGGACGTTCCACACGCCCATGCCGTTGGCCGAGAAGCCCGCGCGGCGATGGAACAGGATCGCGGCCACGCGCCGCAGCGCTTTGCGCTCGCGCATGGACTCCAAGTGCTCGATCAGCTCGTCCTGCGAGATGCCGATCTCCTCGGCGGCCGGAGCGTACGGCTCGGCGATCACCGGCATGTCGCCCTGGAGCGCTCGGATCACGGCGTAGTCGCGGTCGGACAGCTCGATCGCGTCGGGCTCCATCGGGTCCTGGGCGATGCCGGCCGCGGCGAGGTCGCGCGTGCCCTTCTCCATCTCCAGGTCCATCCGGATCTTGAACAGCTTGAGCGTGGGCAACTGGCGCACCGACTCCGCGCCGGTCAGGTCCGTGAGCTTGTCCAGCGTGCCCTGCAGGCCCAGCTTCGAGCCCGGCTCGGTGGCGATCGTGAACCACAGGTTGAAGTCGTGGTTGCGCAGGTAGTTGTGCGACACGCCGGGGTGGGAGTTGATGATCCGCGCGGCACGGTGGGGGTTCTCTGGGTCGACCTTGGCGGCCACCAGCATCGACTGGTAGCCCAGCACCCGCGTGTCGAAGATCGGCGTGACCTGACGGATGATGCGCTCGTCGAGCAGGCGCTGCACGCGGCGCATCACCTCGTCCTCGGGCACCTCTGCCAGCTCTCCCACGCGCGCGTACGGGCGCGGCTCGAGCCCGAAACTGCCCTGCATCAGGTTGAGCAGCCGCTTGTCGAGCTCGTCGAGCGGCACGGCGGCGCCGTCCCTGCGGCTCCGAACCTTGGGCGCGGCTATCGAAGCCATCCGGCTACCTCTGTCGCGTGGTAGGTGATCACGATGTCTGCCCCGGCGCGGCGGATCGAGGTGAGCGCCTCGAGGATCGCGGCCCGCCTGTCGAGGTATCCGGCCGCCGCGGCCGCCTCGATCATGGCGTACTCGCCGCTCACGCTATACGCAGCCACCGGCACGCGCGTGGCTTCCTTCACGCGGCGGATCACGTCGAGGTAGGGCAGGGCGGGCTTGACCATCACCACGTCGGCCCCCTCCTCCACGTCGAGCAGCGCCTCGCGCACGGCCTCGTCGGCGTTGGCCGGGTCCATCTGGTAGCTGCGGCGGTCGCCGAACGACGGCGTGGAGTCGGCGGCCTCGCGGAAGGGGCCGTAGAAGGCTGAGGCGAACTTCGCGGAGTAGGCCACGATCGGCGTGTCCTTGTGGCCCTCGGAGTCCAGCTGCGAGCGCAGCGCGCCCACGCGGCCGTCCATCATGTCGCTGGGGGCAACGGCGTCGGCCCCGGCCGCCGCGTGGGAGATAGCCGTCTTGGCCAGCAGCTCGAGCGTCACGTCGTTGTCGATCTCGCCTTCGCGGGGCTTCGCACCGCTCTCTTCGCTCGCTTCGCTTGCTGATCTGACCACGCCGCAGTGGCCGTGCGTGGTGTAGCCGCACAGGCACACGTCGGTGATCACCACCAGCTCGGGGTGGGCCTCCTTGATCGCGCGGACGGCGAGCTGGACCACGCCCTCGTCGTCGTACGCTCCCGATCCGCGGTCGTCCTTGTCCGCCGGGAGGCCGAACAGCAGCACCGCGGGGACGCCCAGCTCGTGCGCCTGGCCCGCCTCCTCGACCGCGTGGGAGATCGACAGGCGGTCCACCCCGGGCATCGCCTCGATCGCCGTGCGGCTGTCGGTGCCCAGCTGGACGAACATCGGCTGCACCAGGTGGGAGGGCGAGAGCTCGGTCTCGCGCACCATGTCGCGCAGCAGGCCGGTGCGGCGCAGGCGGCGCATGCGTGTGGCGGGGAAGGCCATCGGCGATCCAGTCTAGGCCCCGCGGGCCGTCCGCTCCGGCGGATGCTCGGGGTCCAGGCGGCCGGCCAGCCGCAGCAGGCCCCACCCCGCCAGGAACAGCACGGCGGCCCCCGGCAGCCACGAGGCCAGGATCCAGAGCGGACCCACCTCGATCACGTCGGTGCCCACGGCCATGATGGTCAGGGCGACGATCGCCATGATGCTCCAGATCGTGGCCACCCACCAGAAGAAGTACGCGAGGCCGCGAGCCAGCACCGCCGTGGTGACCTTTGCGGCGTTCCCCATGGCTACCTCGCGGCGAACCGCCGGAGCCCGAGGCGGCTGGCGGCGCCGAAGGCCACGAACAGCGCAGCGAGGTGCAGCAACGGCACCACGATCCCACCGGAGTCGTTCAAGGCGCTGTCCATCGCGTCAAGCGTGGGCCTGAACGGGAAGATCGCCGAGATCGCGCGCACCACGTCGTAGAGCGCCGGGGCGACCGACCCCGACGGCACGAGCGCCAGGAATGTGAGCGGCAGCGACACCATCACGCACAGCAGCGACGCCGCCCGCACCTCACGCGTGAGGGTGCCCACGGCCAGCCCCATCGCCGCGAAGGCGAGCGCCCCGGCGCTGGCCGCCGCGACCCAGAGGGGGAACCTCCCCCAGTCCAGGTCCACGAACAGCCCCAACCCGGCGAGCATCATCAGCACCACCACCAGCGAGCACGCCGCCGCGAGGCCCGCCTTCTCCACCAGCAGGCCCGTGCGCGACACCAGCCCGCGCACGAGTCGCGGGAATGCGTTCTCCTCGCGCTCCAGCGCGAGCGCGCCCGCCGCCAGCAGCAGCGTGATGAACATCAGCGAGACCGACACGGCGATCGCCACCGCGAACGAGCTGAGCGGCGTGGAGCCGCCGTCGAGCTGGGTCTGCTTCACGCGTATCGGCGTGCCCACGGAAGCGAGCACGTCGTCGGAGAGGTCGAGGTTCTCGCGCGCGAGGCGGGCGAACTCGATCACCGAGGCCACCTGCTCGCGGGCGGGCGAGCCGGCGGGGAGGTCGCGCTGGGCCTCGGTGAGGATCCGCTCGGAGCGCTGGAGCCCGAGCACCTGGAAGTCGCGGCCGAAGAAGTTGTACTCGCCGCCCGTGGCGATCAGGTCGAGGAACGTGAGCGCCACCTTCGCGTAGCGCTCGGTGAGCGCATTGTTCGCGTCGGCCACCTGGGACTTGATCGTGTCCCGCACGTAGCTCGCCTTCACCGGGTCCTCGGCGTTGTAGAAGACCTCGATCTCGGCCGGCTCGAGCCCGGCCTGGAGCTTGCGTGTGGTGTCCTCGGGAACCACGACCGCCCCCAGCACGTCGCCCGAGCGCACCTTGGCGATCGCCTCCTCCCTGGTCTTCACGCGCACGGGGTCGATGGCGCGGAACAGCGGGCCGGCCTGGCGGGTGACGTCGATCCGCTCGCCGCCCAGCTCGATCTCCTCCGCGGACTCGGGCACGAGGCTCACGAAGGCCACCTGCGGCTTGTCGGGCCCGCGCGACAGCGCGAACCCGATCAGCGTGGCGATCACCACCGGGTAGAGCACGAGCAGGCCCACCAGCAGCGGCGAGCGGCGCAGGATCCGCAGGTCCTTGAGCAGCAACCAGCGCATCGGCTAGTGGCCCCTCTGGCGCAGGAAGGCCACGAAGGCCTCCTCGAAGTCGCCGCGCTCGACGGGCGCGCGATCGCGCTCGCGCTCCACGATCTGCTCCAGCTCGCGCGGCGAGCCGCTGAACAGCAGCTCGCCGTCGGCCAGTACGAGCACGCGCTGGGCGTGGCGCTCGGCCTCCTGGATGTTGTGGGTGGAGTAGACGACGGTGGTGCCCGCCTCGGTCAGCGACAGCACGAACTCCCACACGCGCTCGCGCTGGCGGGGGTCCAGCGCGGCGCTCGGCTCGTCGAGCAGCAGGACGGGCTGGCGGCCGAGCAGGCCCACAGCGATGTTGACCCGTTGGCGGTTGCCGCTGGAGAGCTCGCCCACCTGATCGTCGGCGCGGTCGCGCAGGCCGGTCAGGTCGAGCATGCGGTCCACCGTGGCCGCCGGGTCCTCCACCTTCTCCAGCCGCGCGAACAGCTCGATGTTCTCGCGTACGGTGAGCTTGCCGTACACGGCCGCCTGCTGGGGCACCCAGCCGATCTCCTCCGGCGCGCGGCTCACGCTGCCGGAGTCGGGGCGCTGGATGCCCGCGAGAATCGAGAGCAGCGTGGTCTTGCCGGCGCCGTTGGGCCCGATCACAGCCACCAGCTCGCCGCGGCCCGCGCTCAATGAGACGTCGCGCAGCGCCTCGCGGTCGCCGTAGCGCTTGGTCAGGCCGTCGGCCTGCAGCACCGCCGCGGCAGGCGCCTCTCGCTTGTGCTCCCCTGGGGAGTGCTCGGCGGTCACGGGGTCGGCCATTGCCGGCTGGACGGTAGCGCTGCCAAGCGGCTGGCAGACTCCCCTCGGTGAAGCTCCTCTTCGTGGCCGACGTGGTGGGCGGCGTGGGCCGCCGCACGCTGGCGGCGCTGCTGCCGGTGCTGCGCGAGCGCCACGCGCCCGACTTCGTGGTGGTCAACGGCGAGAACGCTGCCGGCGGCGTGGGCATCACGGAGAAGACGGCAAAGGAGATCCTCGCCCTCGGCGTGGACGCGATCACGCTCGGCAACCACGCCTACCGCCACACCGAGGTGTACGACTTCCTCGACACCGAGGAGCGCATCGTGCGGCCCGCAAACTACCCGCGGGCGAGCCCCGGCAAGGGCGTGACGGTGGTGGAGCGCAACGGCCTCAGGCTCGGCGTGGTGAACCTCTCGGGCCAGGTGTTCGTGGACGCCGCGCGGTCGCCGTTCGCGGAGGCTGACGCTGCCCTGGCCGACCTGCGCGGCCGGACCACGCACGTGCTCGTGGACATGCACGCCGAGGCCACCAGCGAGAAGGTGGCGATGGGCTGGCACCTCGACGGCCGGGTGACCGCGTGCCTCGGCACGCACACGCACGTGCCCACCGCCGACGCCCGCGTGCTGCCCGGCGGTACCGCCTACTGCACCGACGTGGGCATGACCGGGCCACACGGCGGGGTGATCGGGGTGAAGAAGGAGCTGGCGCTGCGCCGGTTCACGACGATGACCAACGTGCGCTACGACACCGCCACCGAGGATCCCTGGCTCAACGGGGTGCTGGTGGAGGCCTCAGACGACGGCCTCGCCACCTCGATCGACCAATTGCTCGAGCCCGGCCCGGCACCCGAGTAGACGCCGAGCAGCGCCACCAACACCAGCGGGGCGAACCAGACGATGTAGAGGTAGAACCAGTGCACGGCGCCCAGCTGGACGGCGATGAGCACTGCGGCGCCGAGCGCGGCCAGCTGGATCGCATCGCGGCGCGCGGGGACGAACGCCACGGCCAGCGCCAGCGCCACGCCCGCGCCCTGCACGACGTGAAGGGCCCAGCCGGGAGCGTCCACCTGGCCCCACACGCTGAAGGGCGAGTCACGCCCGGCCTGGTAGCCCAGCGTGCGGTCGTAGATCTCGCGCAGCCCGGCGTCGGGGACGAACGGCGCGACCGCGGCCACCAGGACCACCGCCAGCGCCACGCCGAACACGGCGGCTCGCCTCGCCCGGCCCGGCCCCGGCCCGGCCGTGGCGAACAGGGGCGCAAGGGCCAAGGGGGCGAACTTGGCCGCCGCACCGAGGCCGACCGCGGCCCCGCGAGAGGCGGCGGACAGGCCGCGGCGCGCGGGGTCGAGCGTGAGCCCCAGCATCGCGAGCACGGTGGCCAGCGCCACCAGCGAGTCGTTGGAGTTCGTCTGGAGCGCGAACAGCGCGTAGGGATAGCTCGCCCACGCCCACCCCAGCGCCAGGCCCAGCTCGCGGCCGGCAGGGCCCGGGCGCAGCCGCCGACCCAGCAGCACCAGGCCGGCCAGGGTGAGCAGGTCGAACGCGAGCGCGGCGCCGTGGGCGGCGGGCAGGTCGGCCCACGAGCCGCTCCACGGGAGCGCCTGCTCGAAGGGCACGTAGGAGAGGTAGGCGAGCGGACCGTATGTGTCGCCGCGTTCCACGTCGCCGTGGAAGCCCGCGCCATAGAGATCGTCGCCGTCGGCGATGCGGTCCGCGCCGATCACGCCGGCGTACCCGACGTCGATCACGTTGGAGTCGACCACGTTGAGGCCCACCCGGAAGCACACGAGCAGGGCCAGCCCCACGGCCACCCAGGTGATGGGCGCGAGTGGCACCAGCGGCCCCCTCCCCCGCCGCGGGCGCCGGCCCACCCACAGCAGGCGGGCGAGCAGGTAGCCCAGCACCGGATAGACCAGCGGCACCGACAACGCGATCTCGCCGCGGTTGAAGAACACGTGCGAGATCCCGAAGCCCAGCAGCACCAGCAGGTCGAGGTGGAGCATCCGCAGCGGGCGCCGCGGGTCCAGGAACGGCGCGAGAAACAGCACGCACAGCGGGATCCAGACCCACGGCGAGTTCAGCGTGCGGCCGAACGCGCCCTCGTAGCCGCGGGCCATCGTCCACGCCACCTGGTCGCCGGTCCACTGCTCCAGCACCGCGCCCGTGCCGTCGTCCACGCGCACCTGGGCCACCTCGTCGTCGCCCTCGAAGAAGCTCACCTGCCAGCGCCCGGGCCCGCGTGTGTACGCGGTGGGCGCGAAACGGCGGTGCCGGGGGCGCTCGGCGCGGATCCGGGGCGCCCGCGACGCGATCCGCTCCGCCCGGCCGGCGCTCAGGCGGTAGCCGCGCGGCGGCTCGGTCTGGCTCCGGGGCGCCTTGAGCGTGGGCTCTGCGGAAGCCCCCGGGGGCAGCGCCCCGGCGAGGGCACACAGCGCCAGGGCGAGCACCCCACAAGGGAGCACAGGCACCCCACAAGGGAGCACAGGCACCCCACAAGGGGGCACAGGCACCCCACAAGGGGGCACAGGCAGGAGGGCGCGGAGCCCGGTCAGCCTGGGCGCGGTCGGCGACCGAAGCTCCACATCTTGTTCCCGACGAAGTTGAGCGGCGTGGCGGCCACCACCGAGAGCGCCTGCGCCGGCAGCTCGGGCATGTCCGCCTGCGTGATCAGCAGCTCGAGCACGGTGGCAGCGAACAGGAACGCCACCACGCTCACCGTCAAGAAGCGCGCAGCCTGGAATCCGGCATGCCCCTCTCGGGCGGAGAACGTCCAGTGGCGGTTCCAGTAGAAGTTGTTGCTCACCGCCACGGCGAAGGCCAGCGTCGCGGCCACGAGGTGATGCCAGCCCAGCGCGCTGAACACCAGGGCGAACACGGCCAGGTTCACGACGTAGCCCGACCCGCCGACAGCGCAGAACTTGACCAGCTGCACCCAGTTGTGCCGGCGCCGCATCCCCGCACGCACGCGTGCGGGGGCAGCCTCGCGCGCTGCCACGGCGTCGGTCGACTCGGGTGCGACCATTAGCGGGAGGGTAGTCCGAAGTGGTCGAGCACCATGGGCGTCACGTCGCGGATCGACCACTGCTCGCGCTCGCCCGGATCGTCGGGCCCGATCCCGCTCGTGATCAGAACACCCAGCGAGTCACAGCGGTGCAGCGAGCCGTGGCTGCCGCCGCCCACATGGTCGCTGCCGCCCCAGTCGGTGAACTCGTGGCCGGGCTCCGCGGACACCTGCACCTCCCCCGCCCGCGCGCAGCAGAGCGAGGACCACAGGCGGCCGAGGGCGTCGGGGTACTGGTGGCTGCGCACCCCGCCGTCGCCGGCCTCGAGGTCGAGCGCCCCGAGGTCGCCCTCCACGGTCCACGAGCCGCCGCGGGCGTCCACCAAGTCGCCGCCCGGCGAGAAGCGCAGCTCGCCGCGCTCGCTCGACACGAGCGCTCCGCCGTCGTCGCGGCGGGCCACGAGGTCCACGCCCTCCACCTCGCCGAGGCGGCGCATCACACCGCTCACCACCTCCGCGCGGTCAGCGTCCCGCAGTGCATAGACATGCGCGGACCGCGACCCCGGGCAGACTGCGATCTGGGCCTCGTCGGGCTCCACGTTGGCCGGTGTCAGGATGCGCCAGTCGTCGAGGGCATCGGCGAGGTTGGTGCTCTGCGAGACGGTGTTCTGCGAGTGGTCGGACATCACGACCACCGCGTGCTCCTCCAGGAACGCGTCGGCCCCGCCGGCCGGATGCATCAGTCGCTTCAGCGCGCGGTCGGCCTCGGCGATCGAGTGCGGCTGGCCGCTCGGGCCCGCGCGGTGGGAGTAGGTGTCGTTGTCGGGCAACGAGAACAGCAGGAAGTCGAACAGGTCGTTCTCCACCAGGTGCGCGCCCACGCACCCGGCGTGGCGGTCGCGCTGGCCCGGCATCCCGAGCGTCGAGAAGCAGCCCGTGCTCTGGGTGTCGAAGATGTCGGCGTAGAAGAGCTCACGGGCGGCCCACGTGGGGTGGCGGAACTGGGCGGCTTCGGCCAGCTTGATGTAGGGCGAGTCCCTCGAGGGCTCCTGGCGGTGGCGGCCCCGGTAGATCAGGTAGGTGGTGCACGCCGTGCGCAGGCCGGCGTCGTCGAGGTACTCGAACACCGTCCGGCGCTCCTGGGTGAGGTGGGACAGGTTCAGGTTGTAGACCGTGTCGGTGAGCGACCGGAAGATGCCGTGCGCGCGCGTGGCCTGGAACGAGGAGCCGTAATCCACGTAGCGCTCCTCGCCACGGTGGTACCAGCTCATCGACGGGATCAGGTGCTCGTCCGGGCCCAGGCCGGTGGCGATGGCCGAAGCCGCCACCGGGGTGACCGAGGGAAACGTGGACACGCAGTCGTCCACGTAGCTGCCGCGGTCCATGATCGCCTTGAGCGTGGGAGCGCTGTCGGCGGCCACGGCGCGCTGGAGGGCCTCGGGATCCAGCGCGTCGATCACCGCCAGGACGACCTTGCGCTTGCGGCTCAAGGGGGGGGTCATCGCAGGATCCGCAGGCCGGCGTACTTGCGGTCGTCCTGTCCGCGGCCGCGGACCAGCAGCAGCCCGAACGCCACAAACGCCAGCAGCGCCACGGGCGGGATGAAGATGGCGATCGCGGCCAGCGCCAGGGCGGCCACGTCCGCGTAGACGGTGAGCAGGGCGGCGGCCCCCTTCTCCAAGCGGCGGGAGGCGCGTTCGAGCAGCCCGGACACCGCCACGTAGGCCAGCAGCGCGCACAGCACCCCGGCGACCAGGCCCGGCAGAGCCTCGCGCCCGCCCTCGGCCAGCGAGCCGGCGAACAGCAGGCCGCCCAGCGTGGCGGCCACCACGGCGGTGACCCACCCCACGGCCCGGCGGTTCGCTCCCGAACGTTCGGCCCCGTACGAGGACACCGCCAGCGCCAGGACAGCAAGGAGGAAGCCCGGCGACTCCAAGAACTCCCAGCCGGACCCGTCGAAGTCCAGGCCGATGTCGCCGCCGGCGAGCGCGCCCGCCAGCAGCGGCGGGAGGAACGGCCGGACGCCGCTGGCGCCGGCGAGGCCGGCGCCCTGGCCGATGTCAACGACGAGGCTCAAGGCACGAGGTCCTGGGTCGGGGTGGCGGTACGCTGGGCGGGGTGACGATAGACGACCGCCCCGCGCCCGCGAGGGTGTACCCGGCAGTGAGCCCAGGACGCGCCCGTCCGGCGGCGAAGAGGACATCGTGAGCCCTGAGGCACGGCCGCCGTCGCGCTCCACCTCGCGCGACCTCGAGCGCTACGCCGGCCTGTTCGCGTCCCGCACGAGGGTGATGAAGTCTTCGGCTATGCGCGACATCATGGCCGTGACCACGCGGCCCGAGGTGATCTCGCTGGCGGGCGGCCTGCCGGACACCTCGAGCTTCCCGCCCGAGACCTTCGCGGCGATCACTTCGCGCATAGCCGAGCAGGCGTGCGCGAAGGCACTGCAGTACGGGCCCACCGAGGGGCTGCCCGAGACCAAGGAGTGCATCGCCGAGGTGATGGCGGCTGAGGGCATGCGGGTGGACCGCGACGACATGATCGTGACCGCGGGCGGCCAGCAGGTGATCGACCTGGTGACCAAGACGCTGATCGACCCGGGTGATGTGATCGTGGCCGAGGGCCCGACCTACCCGGGCGCGGTCCCCGTCTTCCATGCCTACCAGGCCGACGTCGTGCAGATCGACATGGACGCCGAGGGCATGCGGGTGGACCTGCTGGAGGAAACGCTGGACCGCCTGGAGCGCGACGGGCGCCGGCCGAAGTTCATCTACACCGTACCCAGCTTCCAGAACCCGGCCGGGGTCACGATGTCCCTTCCCCGTCGCAAGCGCCTGGTGGAGGTGGCGGCCGAACGCGAGCTGTTGGTGCTCGAGGACAACCCCTACGGGCTGCTGCGCTACGAGGGCGAGGCGCCTGAGCCCCTGTACGCGCTCGACGGCGGCGTGTACGTGATGTACCTCGGTACCTTCTCCAAGATCCTCTCCCCCGGCATCCGCGTGGGCTGGGTGGTGGCGCCGCCGCCGGTGCTCGAGAAGATCAATCTCGGCAAGCAGGAGGCCGACCTCTGCACCTCCACGCTCTCGCAGCTGATGGTGCAGGCCTACTTCGAGATCGGCGACTGGCGCGGCTACGTGCGCTCGCTGACCGGCATCTACCGCGCCCGCCGCGACGCGATGCTCGCCGCCCTGGCCGATCACTTCCCGCCCCAGGCCGAGTGGACACGCCCCGGCGGCGGGCTGTTCATCTGGGCCACGCTGCCCGACTTCATCGACACCGACGACCTCCTGGTGCGCGCCCTGCGCGACAACGTGGCCTTCGTGCCCGGCTCGGGCGCCTACCTGGACGGGCGCGGGCACAACTCGATGCGGCTGAACTTCTCCGGCTCGGGTGAGGAGGGCATCCGCGAGGGCGTGCGCCGCATAGGCGAGGCCATCAGGGAGCAGCTGGAGCTCTACGGCACGCTGACGGGAGAGCTCGAAGCCGTGCGCGTGGAGCCCGACGAGGCGGACGCCGGGCCGGCGGACCGGGACGTCGGCGGGCGCGTCGTTGAGCTGCGACGGCGCGAGGGACGCCCCCGCCGCGCGGGCGGCGCGTGAGCCGCGTCGCCGTCCTCAAGGGCGGCCGCTCGCTGGAGCGCCAGGTGTCGCTGCGCTCGGGCGCGCGCGTGCAGGACGCACTCGCGCGGCTCGGCCACGACGTGGTGCCGATCGACGTGGGCGTCGACCTGATCGAGCGCCTCCGCGCCGAGGCTCCCGAGGTGTGCTTCGTGGCCCTGCACGGCCGCGACGGCGAGGACGGCACAGTGCAGGAGCTGCTCGAGATCCTCGACCTGCCCTACACCGGCTCGGGCGTGCCCGCCTGCGCGCGGGCGATGGACAAGGTGCTCACCAAGCACATGCTCGTGGAGGCCGGGATCCCCACGCCCGAGTTCTTCGCCTTCACCCAGATGGCGTTCCGCGAGCTGGGCGCCGCCGAGACGCTGCCGGCGATCGAGCAGCGGCTGGACTTCCCGATCGTGGTCAAGCCATCCAGCCAGGGATCGGCGCTCGGGATCAAGTTCGCCCGCTCGGCCGGCGACGTGCCCGCCGCGCTCGTCTCCGCATTCTCCTATGACGCGCGGGTGCTGCTGGAGCGATACGTGAAGGGCCGTGACCTGGCCGTGTCCGTGCTCGATGGGGACGGGGGGCCGCGAGCCCTACCCGTCGTCGAGGCCGTCCCCCGCGAGGAGGACTTCTACGACTTCGAGGCCCGCTACGAAATCGGGCGCACCGAGTTCGTGTGTCCCGCCGAGCTCCCCGACGGTGTAGCCGAGCGGGCCGCCGAGCTGGCGCTCGCCACCTACGACATGCTCGGCCTTTACGGCTTCGCCCGGGTGGACCTGATGCTCGACGGCGAAGGCGAGCTGTACGTGCTCGAGGCCAATCCGATCCCCGGGCTCACCGACACCAGCCTGCTGCCGATGGCGGCCGAGGCCGCGGACATCGGCTTCGACGACCTGGTGGCGCAGATCCTGGAGCTGGCGCTCGCGCGGGCTCCCCGCGTCTAGGGCCCGGGCTCCTCGGAGCCCGAGGCGAAGTCCTCGGGCGTGACGTTGTCGAGGAAGTCCTTGAACTTCTCGACGACCTCGTCCTGGTCCTCGACCTCGTGCTCGAACTCGATCGCGGACTCCGTGATCACGTCCTCGGCGGCGAAGATCGAGGCCCCCGTGCGTACTGCCAGAGCGAGCGCATCCGAGGGGCGCGAGTCGATCTCCATCTCGCGCCCGTTGATCTGGAGCGTGATCGCCGCATAGAAGGTGTTCTCGCGCAGCTCGGTGACGGCGACCTTGGTGCAGGACACCTCCAGCTCGGACAGCACCTCGTTGATCAGGTCGTGGGTCATCGGCCGCGGCGTGTTCGCGCCCTGGAGCTTCATCAGGATCGCCGCCGCCTCGGGGTGGCCGATCCAGATGGGCAGGAACTTGTTCCCCTCGCGGGTCTTCAGCAACACGATCGGCTGCTTGCCAACCATGTCGAAGCTCACGCCGTAGATGACCATCTCCTGCATGGAGGCTCACAGTCTAGTCATGGTCCGAGACCGTCGACACGCCTGCCAGGCGGCGGGGACCGCCGTTCGCGTGGCGCTAGAATCGCGCCGCTGAAGGGCGATTAGCTCAGTCGGTTAGAGCGCGTCTCTGATAAGGACGAGGTCCCTGGTTCGAATCCAGGATCGCCCACTTCCCAGGTTGGCTAGGCCGCCCGCGACAGCGACTCGCCGCGGCGGCGCAGCAGGCGCTCGGCCAGCTCGATCGCCTCGCCGGGAGAGTCGAAGCGCAGCTCGGCCCTCACCGACTCGCCCGCTGCACGGATGCTCACTGGCTGCCCGAGCGCGGCGGTGAGCGCGTCCTCGGCGGCCGCGAGAGCGTCCGCCAGGTCCGGGTGAAGCTCGGTAGGCTCACGGCCGGCCTGGGAATCCGCATCCTCGCCATCCTCCAGGGCGCGGGAGCGCCGCTCGGTCTCGCGCACCGACCAGCCGTGCTCGCGGGCGTCACGGGCGAGCCGCTTGCGGTGCTCGTGGTCCTTGCAGGTGAGGATCGCGCGGCCGTGGCCCTCGCTCAGGGCGCCCGCCTCGATCTGCTCGAGCGCCTCCTCGGGGAGATCGAGCAGCCGGATCAGGTTGGAGACGGCCACGCGGCTGCGGCCTACGCGGCGGCCCACCTCGC
Organism: Thermoleophilaceae bacterium; assembly: GCA_035646775.1. Taxonomy (GTDB): domain Bacteria; phylum Actinomycetota; class Thermoleophilia; order Solirubrobacterales; family Thermoleophilaceae; genus JAAYBF01. The sequence continues at coordinate 22,894 of DASROS010000091.1, forward strand.
CCTTGGTCAGCCCGAGGTCCTCCACGAGCATCGCGCAGGCGCGAGCCTCCTCGACGGCGTTGAGGTCCACGCGGGCCATGTTCTCGGCGAGGGCCATGTCGAGCCGGGCCCAGTCGTCGGCGTCGCGGACAACGGCGGGGATGCGCTCGAGCTCGGCGAGCCGTGCGGCGCGAAGGCGCCGCTCGCCGGCCACGAGCTCGAAGGTGCCACCGCTGACCGGCCGGACCACGATCGGCTGGAGCACGCCTCGCGAGCGGATGGAGTCCGCCAGGGCGAGGAGCGCCGCCTCGTCGAACTCGCGCCGGGGCTGGCGCGGGTTGGGGACGATCAGGTCGAGGGCCACCTCGCGGAAGCCGACCTCCTCGGCGCGGGAGCGCGGCAGGATCGCCGACAGGCCCCGGCCCATACCGCGCGCGTTGGAGCCGCGGGCCTCGGAGCTCTCGTCAGGCGGCACGGGCGGCCACCTCCCGGGCGAGCTTGAGGTAGGCGGCCGAGCCGGCGCTCTGCGGCGCGTGGCGGATGCCCGGCACGCCGTAGCTGGGTGCCTCCCCCAGCCGCACGTTGCGGGGGATCACGGTGTCGAAGACGAGATCTGGGAAGTGCGAGCGCACCTCGCGCTCGACGTCCTGGGCCAGACGCGTGCGCCCGTCGTGCATCGTGAGGATCATCCCCGCCACCGTGAGCCGTGGGTTCAACTCACGCTGGATCAGCGAGAGGGTGTCGAGCAGGCCCGCGAGTCCCTCCAGGGCGAAGTACTCGGTCTGGACCGGCACGATCACGCGGTCGGCCGCCACCAGGGCGTTCACGGTGATCGGGCCGAGGGAGGGCGGGCAGTCCAGCAGCGTGAGCAGAAACCGGTCACGAACCGGGCCCATCTGCTCGCGCAGGCGGGTCTCGGAGCCGGGCATCCGGGGCAGCTCCATCGCCGCGCCCGCGAGGTCGGGGGTGGCTGGGACCGCCCACAGGCGGTCGAAGGCGGTCGGTCGCGCGGTGTCGGCCACCGTGGCGTCGCCGGCCAGGCAGTCGTAGGCGTTGGGTGTGGCGTCCTTGGGGAGCCCGAGCCCCACGGTGGCGTTGCACTGCGGGTCGAGGTCCACCAGGAGCGTGTCCTGGCCGGCCTCGGCCACGCTTGCGGCGACGTTGACCGCGGTGGTGGTCTTGCCCACCCCGCCCTTCTGGTTGGCTATCGCGAAGATCGTGCCCATCGGGTGAGCTGGAACGTAGAGGTGGGCGCGGTCGGAAGTCCGGCCTCTCTCCGTTGGTTCGCTTCCGAACGGCTTTCTCCTTCACTCCGAGGCTTCCGGGTTTCGAAGCGTTGAAAAGAAGGCGGTAAAGGGTTGCGGCTCGACGCTCACGCGTCGGCCAACCCCCGAAGCTTGACGACCGACCGCCGTTTCCCGAGGTGCTCCAAGGAATGGGTGCCAGAGCCCCAATCTGTGGAGCACCTCCGAAAAGCACGATCGCGCGTCAAGTTAGGGGGGTTCGCGGCGCTGGCGCCCAGCCAGTCACCCCTCTTTACTGCGCTGTTTTTCGCACCTCCGATACGCCCAGCGGCCGCTTGCGCGCCATCCCCGCGCGCCGCGGGAACCCCGCCGGCGTGGGGCCGATCTTGCGAAACACGTGCAGGTGTCGGTCGCGCGCCGCTGGAAAGGGCTCCACGCGCACAGGGTCAGCGGCCTCGAGCCCCAGCTCGGCCGCCGCCGCGCGCCCCGCGCGCTCCTCGGCCTCGTCCCGTGCCCCCTTCCACGCCACCAGCGATCCGCGGCGGCGCAGCAGCGGCGCCGCGTACTCCACGAGCACCGGTAGTGGCGCCAGTGCCCTCGCGGTGACCGCGTCGTAGGCCTCGGCCCCTTCGGCGTCGGCCCATTCCTCGGCGCGTGACGGGACCGCACGGGCGTTTTCCACACCCGCGGCGGCCGCGAGGCGCGCGATCACCTCGGTCTTGCGCCGCCCGGACTCCACGAGGTCAACCTGCGCGTCGGGCAGGGCCACGGCAAGCACCAGCCCGGGGAATCCGGCACCCGCGCCGATGTCGGCCACGCGGCGGGCTCTCGGCAGCGCCTCTGCCTGGAGGCCGCTGAGGCTGTCGGCCACGTGGATGTCGATCGCCTCGGCGGGCTCGCGCACCGTCGTGGGCGGGTCGGCCTCCGCGGCCAGCGCCTCCATGAGGGCCTCGAAACGCTGCGGCGCGTCGGCGGGCAGCCCGTAGCGCTCGGCGAGCGCGGCGAGCGTTTCACGGGAAACGCTCAGGGCGCGGGGCGCGTTGGGGTGACAACGAGCCTGCGCTCGGGCTCGTCCCCTTCGCTGTGCGTCTCGACGTCGGTGCGGTCGCGCAGGTGCACGTGGACGACCTTGCGCTCCAGCGCCCGCATCGGCTCGAGCTCCACCGGTCGCCCATAGCGCAGGGCGTCGGCCACGGCCTGGTCGGCGGCGCGGTGCAGCGCGGCCTCGCGCCGCTCGCGGTAGCCGGCGGCATCCACAACCACCTGCTTGCGGTCGCCGCCCCCGCGCAGGGCCGCGCGCATCGCGATGTGCTGCAGGGCGTCGATCGTGGCACCGTGCTTTCCGATCAGCAGGCCGAGCTCCTCGCCGTTGACCGTCGCGCGCAGCTCCTCGTCGGTCTCCTCCACGTCCACGGTTGCGCGCAGGCCGAGCTCCTGGACCACGCGCGTGACCACGGCTCGCAGCCGCTCGGCGGGCGCCTCGGGCAACGCCGCCGACGCCGCCTCGCGCCAGGCCTCCTCGTCGACCTCGGCGCGCACGCGGGAAGTGCCCTCCTCGCCGCCATCCTCCAGCACATCGAAGCTCACGCACTCAGCCGTGAGGCCTGGGAACCGCAGCTCGAGCTCCTTCATCGCGCTCCACTTGGCCTCGCCCAGCGATCCGGCCTCGGCCTCGACCACCGTCTCGTCCGGGCGCAGGCCCGCGTCGCTGTCCGAACCGCTCGCCATCAACTCCTCGCGCGAAAGAGGCTACCGCCGGCGGCCCGAGCGCTTCTTCTTCTTGCGCGGAGAGTTGGGAGGTGCCTTCGTGGGGCCCCCGTTTGCGCCGCCCGAGGACTTGGCTGCCTTGGATGCCTTGGCGCCGTTCCCGGCGACCGTCGACATGGTCACGGGCTTCCCCCGCGCGGGTTTGGAGCTCTCAACCGCGGCGCCGCCACCGGCGGCGGCCGTCGCCATGTCGGGCTTCGGGTAGAGCTTGCGCACTACCAGCTGTTGCCCGATCGTCCACACGTTGGTGGTGATCCAGTACACGATCAGGCCCGCCTCGAAGTTGATGATGAAGACGACGAAGACGAACGGCAGCGCGTACATGATGCGCTGCTGGGTCTGGTCGCCACCCACCATCGTGATCATGCTCGCGATCAGCTGGGTGGCGACGTAGAGCACCACGAGCACGATCAGCTCGGGGATCTCGCCGGTGGTGGTGAGCGGCTGGGCCAGATCGGAGAGGAAGAGGAAACTCGCGGAGCCCTGGATGTCCTCCTGGAAGGAGTCGCTGCGCAGCAGGTAGAAGAGCGAGATGAAGAACGGGATCTGGAGCAGGATCGGCAGGCATGACCCCAGCGGGTTCACCTTGTTGCGCTGGTAGAACGCCATCATCTCCTGGTTCATCCGCTGGCGGTCTTCCTTGTAGCGCGCCTGGATCTTCTTCATCTCGGGCTGGAGGACCTGGAGCTTCTGCATCGACTTCACCGACTTGAAGGTGAGCGGCAGGATGGCCAGGCGGATCGTGAAGGTGAGCAGGATGATCGCGAAGCCCCAGCTGCCCACGAGGTCGTGCCAGAACTTCAGGATCGCCTCGCTGCCATTGATCAGCGGCTGGAGGACGTTGGCGATCTCGAGCATGGTGGTCAGCTGCGTGCGTGGGGAAAGAGCGTCTGGTCCTCGACGAAGTCGACACCGCCGTGGCTCCAGGGGTTGCAGCGTAGGAGACGCCAGGCGGCAAGGACCGAGCCCCGCAGTATGCCGTACCGACGGATCGCGGTGACCGCGTACTGCGAGCAGGTGGGGTGGTACTTGCAGCGCTTGGGCAGCGCGGGCGAGATCGCGCGCTGGTAGAACCGCACCGGCGCCACGACGATCGCGCGGAACGCGGTCATCCCTCTTCCGCCTGGACGAGTCCCGCCGCGCGCAGGACCTCGCGCAACTCGCTCTCCATCGCGCCGGCGTTCCCGGCGAGCGCGCCTGCCTCCGCGCGCGCGACGATCACGAAGTCGTGGCCCTCCGGGAGCTCGGGCGCGATCGCCCAGAAGGACTCCCGCAGCAGTCGCTTGACCCGGTTGCGGTCCACCGCGCCGCCCACGCGGCGGCCGACCGAGACCCCGAGACGGGGCCCGTCGTCACCCGGCTCGCGGGGGAACGAGTAGACGACCAGGTGGCGGCTGGAGTGTGAGCGGCCCTCGCGGTAGACGCGGTCGAACTCGCCGCTGCGCGACAGGCGCCGGCGCTTTCGGCGCGGGCCGGTGGGGCCATCGCCAGGCGAGGCCATCGGCTAGGGCGTGAGCCGGCGGCGACCCTTGCTGCGGCGCCGCTTGAGCACGTGACGGCCGCCGCGGGTGCGCATCCGGGCGCGGAACCCGTGGGTGCGGGCGCGCTTGCGCTTCTTTGGCTGGTAGGTGCGCTTCATGAGGACTGGGACCCGCGGGCCGCGCGCCAGTATAGGGATGGGACCACGAGGCGCCGCCGGGAACACCCCCACGACCGGCTCGTCACTTTCCTGCGAATTTCCGCAAAGGGCTCGTGGCGGGCGCCGAACCGGGCGGGTGTGCGCGTGTAGACTCACCGCCCTTCGAGGGACGGGAAAGCGGCCCCCGCCGCGGCGCCCACCTTCTGTTTCCAAAGTCTTCGATCGAGACCCTGGGGGGTCGTGCTTGCCCGTGGGCGAACCGCTGGAACCAATCTGGGATCGCGTCTGCGGCGAGTTGCGCCGGGAAGTCCCCGACTTCAAGTTCCACATCTGGCTGGCGCCCCTGAGCCTCGCGGCCGTGGAGGGCGACTCGCTCTACGTAGCCGCCCCGGAGCACATCCGCACCTGGGTCCGCGACCGCTACCTCGACCTGCTCGTGGCGGCGGCGCGGCGCGCCCACAGCCCCGCCGCGCGCGTGGAGGTCGTGCCCGAGGGCTGGCGCCCGCCCCGGCAGAGCGCGGCGGCGGCGGCGTCCCAAGCCGGCGGCCGGCCCTCCGACACGCCACTGAATCCCAAGTACACGTTCGACCAGTTCGTGATCGGTGGCGGCAACCGCTTCGCCCACGCTGCGGCGCTCGCCGTCGCGGAGCTGCCCGCACAGGCCTACAACCCGCTGTTCATCCACGGTCGGCCCGGCATTGGCAAGACGCACCTCCTCCACGCGATAGGCAACTACGTCACCTGCTACGGCGGCGGACTCACCGTGCGCTACGCGACCGTGGAGCAGTTCACCACCGAGTTCGTGCAGGCGGTCCGCGCGCGGGACACCCGGAGCTTCAAGGAGCGCTTCCGCTCTGTGGACCTGCTGCTGCTGGACGACGTCCAGTTCCTCGCCGACAAGGCACGCACCGAGGAGGAGTTCTTCCACACGTTCAACGAGCTCGTCGGCTCCGGCCGTCAGCTCGTGATGACCTCGGACCGTACGCCCGACGAGCTCGACCAGCTCGAGCGCCGGCTTGGGGAGCGGTTCGGCGCCGGCCTGGTCGTGCAGCTGGATCCGCCGGACCTCCACGTAAGGCGAGCCATCCTCGAAAAGCGCGCCCGTCTCGATGCGGTGGATGCGGACTCCGGCCTGCTCGACGAGATAGCCGAGCGCGTGCAGACCAGCGTGCGTGCGCTGGAGGCGGCGTTGATCCAGGTGGTCGCCTATGCGTCGCTGCGCGGCGAGGCGCCCTCCGTCGAGCTCGCCCGCAAGCTCTTGGACCATGTAGGGCCCGCACCCCACAGCGACAGCTGCACCGTGAACGCAATCCTCGAGGCCACGGCGCAACAGTTCGATCTTCGTCCCGACAGTCTCCTGGCGCGCGACCGTCACCCCGAGGTCAGCCGCGCCCGCAAGATCGCAATGTACCTCGCGCGCGAGCTGACAGACGAGAGTCTCCCCGAGATCGGGCGCGGTTTCGGGGGCCGCGATCACACCACCGTCCTCCACGCCGTCCGCAGCGTCACGCGCGACGTAAAGCGCGACCCACAGCTCGCAACCACTGTGGACAGCCTGCGCCGGCAGCTGGTCTCAGCCCCGTGACCTCCGCTGCTGCTGCAAGAATCCCCAGGCGGCGCGGTCTGCCTGTGGAGCCTTCCACCGCTCTGCAATCGCCTGTCAGCGCCCTGTCCACCTACCCACAACCCCTACTTCCTCTGAAAAGAACGGACTTGATTCGTTGAAGCTGACTGTTTCACGGGAAACGTTTCTGTCGCAACTCTCGGTCGTCGCCAGGGGTGTGTCCACGCGTAGCGCGATCCAGACGCTTGCGGGCGTCCAGCTGCGGTTTCAGGACGGAAAGGTGGAGCTACAGGCGACCGACACCGATCTCGGCATCCGCGCCACGCTCGATGCCGACGTTGTCAGCGAGGGCGCCGTCGTGATCCCCGGCCGCCTGCTGCTCGACGTCGCCCGTTCGCTCCCCAAGGATTCCCTCTCACTCGAGTACCGCTCCAGTTCACAGGACGTGGAGGTGATCTCCGGATCGGCCAAGTTCCACCTGCGCACCCTCCCGCTCGACGACTTCCCCAAGCTCCCAGAGCCGGATCCATCTGCTGCGATCGCAGTGCCGGCCGCCGCTTTCATCGAGACCATCGGCCGGGTGGCTCGCTCGGCCTCGCGTGACGAGACGCGCCCGCATCTCACGGGCGTGCTGGTGACCGCCAGCGGCGCCGACTTGCGGATGGTCGCCACCGACTCCTATCGCCTGTCGGTTAAGGAGACCGTCCTGGAGCCGGCGCTGCAGGGCTCGCTGGAGGCCAACGTCCCGGCGCGCACCCTGCAGGAGCTGAGCCGGATCGCCGGCGCCAGCGGCGCGGAGGAGATCCGTGTCACTGCGCTGGAGAACCAGGTGGTCTTCGCCGTCGGCGACACGGTGCTCTCGTCGCGGCTCGTGGAGGGTCGATTCCCGAACTATCAGCAGCTGCTGCCGGAGTCCTACGAGCACGAGTTGCGCATCGAGCGTGGCGAGATCCTGGAGGTGGTCAGGCGCATCAGCCTGCTGGCCCAGAAGAACGCCCCGCTGCGGCTGGCGTTCACCGAGGGGGCGCTCGAGGTCTCCGCGCAGACTCCCGACGTCGGTGAGGCGAGCGAGTCGCTCCCCGTTCCGTTCAAGGGCGAACCATTGGAGATCGGGTTTAACCCGGAGTTCTTCCGCGATGGGCTGGAGAGCGCCGAGACCGACGAGCTGGTGCTCAAGCTGATCAGCCCGCTGCGGCCGGGCCTGATCCAGTCCGGAGACGACGGCGGCTTCATCTACCTGGTGATGCCGATCCGCCTGAACGTCTGAGCGAGTAGATGGGGGATGTTCCGGCGAAGCCGGATGTAAGGGGGCGCAGCCCCCTTACCGTGCTCGCCACGGCCGTCACGCTCAGGGACTTCCGCAACGTCGAGCGAGCGGAGGTCCGGCTCGGCTCTCGCCTGACCGTGATCGCCGGCCCCAACGGCGCCGGCAAGACCAACCTGCTCGAGGGGATCTACTTCGCCGCCACCGCGCGCTCGCCGCGTACGAACATCGAGCGCGAGCTCGTGCGCCGCGGCAGCTCGGTCGCGCGCGTGACCCTCGCGACCGAGGACGGGGAGGGCGACCACCTGATTGAGGTCGGGCTCGCTCCCGGTCACTCCAAGACGGTGAAGCTCGACGGCGCGCCCGCCGAGGACCTGATCGCGTCGCCGGTGCGTCCGCTGGTGAGCGTGTTCCTGCCGGACCGCCTGGCGCTGGTGAAGGGCGCGCCGTCCGGGCGCCGCGGCCACCTGGACGACCTCGTGGCCGCACTGTGGCCGGGCCGCCGGGCCACGCGCACCGCCTATTCGCGCGCGCTTGCCCAGCGCAACGCGCTCCTCGCTCGCGTGCGCTCGGGCGCGGCCACGCGCTCCTCGCTCGCCTCGTGGGACGCCGAGCTGGCCGGGGAGGGCGTCCAGCTGATGGCCGACCGCGCCGAGGCGGCGGAGCTGCTGGCGCCCCGCTTCGCCGAGCTCGCGCGCGAGCTCGGCCTCCCGGGACCCGCCGAGCTGAGCTATCGCCCCCGCTCTCCCGCGCGTGACGCAGGCGAGCTGGCCGCGGAACTGCTCGAGCGGCGCGAGGCCGACCTCCAGCGGGGGTTCACCGCCCACGGCCCTCACCGCGACGAGCTGCGTCTGGCGCACGACGGCCAGGCGCTGCGCAGCTACGGCTCGCAGGGCCAGCAGCGGGTGGCGCTCCTGGCCCTCCTGTTCGCCGAACGCGACGTCCTCGCGGCCGAGCGCGCCCGCCCGCCTCTGATGCTCCTCGACGACGTGATGTCCGAGCTGGACTCCGCCCGCCGCGAGTTGCTCTCGGAGCTGCTCCGTGCCGGCGGACAGGGTGTGGTCACGACGACCGACGCAGAGCATGTCCCCGGCGCGGGCGAGGACGGCGTGGAGCTCCTCTGCATGGCCGACGGGCGGCTCATGCCTTCCTCGCGCGCCGGAAAGGTGGCCGCGTGAGGCGCTTGGGCCCCCGCCCGTTCGACGCCGCGCTGGAGGCCGCGGCCAGGCACGCGGCGCCCGCCGGACTGCTCGCGCGCGCGCAGGCATGCTGGCCCGAGGTGGCCGGGCCGGCGCTCGCCGCGGAGGCCTCGCCGGTCTCCGAACACGGCGGCAAGCTCACGCTGAACTGCCGCTCGGCCGTGTGGGCCCAGGAGCTGGAGCTGCTCGCTCCGGACCTCCTGGAGCGCCTCAACGGGGCCCTCGCGGAGGGGGGTATGGCGCCCCTCAAGGTGCTGCGCTTCCGGGTCGGTCCGGCCGTCCCGTAACGCCGGGAAACCAAACTGCGCTTCGGCGGGGTGTTTTGTGCCTATTTGCGGGTCTTTTTTGGCTCTCCAGAGCGTCCGGCGCCAGGGGTAGCCTGCTAGTATCAACAGTCGGATTTCAAGCGCCCCGACCCGTTGCGGCGAGAGCCCGGGCCGGGGTCTTCTCATGTTTGGCTGACTGGAAGGCACTGCTTGGCGAAGGAATCGAACAAGGCGGACGGGTCTGCGAGCTACGGCGCGGAGAACATCACCGTCCTCGAAGGGCTCGAGGCGGTGCGCAAGCGCCCCGGCATGTACATCGGTTCGACCGGTGTGCGCGGCCTGCACCACCTGATCTACGAGGTGATGGACAACTCCGTCGACGAGGCCCTGGCCGGCGAGGCCGACCACGTCGAGATCTTCATCCACCCCGACAACATGGTCACGGTGACCGACAACGGGCGCGGCATCCCGATCGATATGCACGAGAAGGAGAAGCGCCCCGCCGCCGAGGTCGTGCTCACGGTGCTGCACGCCGGCGCCAAGTTCGGGGAGGGTGGCGGCTACAAGGTCTCCGGCGGCCTGCACGGCGTCGGCGTGTCCGTGGTGAACGCTCTGTCCGAGCAGCTGCACCTGACCGTGTGGCGCGACGGCCACGAGTGGACCCAGTCCTATGTGCGCGGCGCCCCGACCGCGGAGCTGAAGAAGGGCGAGCCCACGGACCGCCGCGGCACGAGGATCGACTTTCTGCCCGATCTCGAGATCTTCGAGTCGATCGACTACGAGCGCCTGACGCTCGAGCAGCGCTTCCGCGAGATGGCCTTCCTGACGAAGGGGCTGCGGATCGACTTCGCCGACGAGCGCGGCGAGGGCTTCAAGACGAGCTTCCAGTACGACGGAGGCATCGTCGACTTCGTGCATTACCTCCACGGCCAGGGCACGCGAGAGCCGTTGCACAAGAAGGTCGTCTACCTGTCGGATCAGGGCGACGGCGGCGAGGTCGAGGTGGCGATGCAGTGGAACAACTCCTACCAGGAGTCGCTGCTCTCGTTCGCCAACAACATCAACACGCACGAGGGCGGCACGCACCTGTCGGGCTTCCGCTCCGCGCTCACGCGCACCATCAACAACTACGCGCGCCAGAAGGGCGAGCTCAAGGAGAAGGACCCCAACCTCTCCGGCGAGGATGCGCGCGAGGGCCTGACGGCGATCATCTCCGTGAAGATCGCTGACCCGCAGTTCGAGGGCCAGACTAAGACCAAGCTCGGCAACCCGCCGGTCGAGGGCTTCGTGCAGGCGGCCGTGAACCGCGGGCTGGCCGAGTTCCTCGAGGAGAACCCCGGCGAGGCCCGCCGGATCATCCAGAAGTCGGTTCAGGCCGCGCGCGCCCGCGAGGCCGCGCGCAAGGCCCGCGACCTCACCCGCCGCAAGTCGGCCCTGGAGAACTCCACGCTGCCCGGCAAGCTCGCCGACTGCTCGGTGCGCGATCCCGCGCTGGCCGAGCTGTTCGTGGTCGAGGGCGACTCCGCCGGCGGCTCGGCCAAGCAGGGCCGCGACCGCAACACCCAGGCGATCCTGCCGCTGCGCGGCAAGATCATCAACGTCGAGAAGAACCGCATCGACAAGGTGCTGGGCAACAACGAGATCCAGGCCCTCATCACCGCGGTGGGCACCGGAATCCGCGAGGAGTTCGACATCGAGAAGGCCCGCTACCACAAGGTGATCGTCATGTGCGACGCCGACGTGGACGGCGCCCACATCCGCACGCTGGTGCTCACGTTCCTGTTCCGCGAGATGCCCGAGCTGATCGAGGCCGGCTACGTCTACCTGGCCAAGGCGCCGCTGTACCGGATCAAGAACGGCAGTCAGGAGCTCTACATCGAGAAGGAGTCCGAGCTCGAGGAGGTGCTGCTGCGCGACAAGCTCGAGAAGATGGAGATCACCGCCCGCGGCGGCGCCGAGTTCAAGCTCACCCACGCGCGGTGGCAGAAGTACGGCCGGCTGCTCAAGCAGTACGAGGGCTGGGCCGCGGCGCTGCGCGCCGACTTCGGCCACGAGACGATCACCTTCCTCGAGGAGTCGCAGATCCTGGACGAGGGTGTCGACGACGCGGAGGCCGCGATCGGGCTGCTGGAGAAGCCGGCGCCCGAGGGCGAGCCCTACGAGACCGAGCTCGTTTCCCATGACCCCGGCGAGCTGGTGGTGCGGGTGGTCGAACGCCGCACCGGCTCGGCCTCCACCCACCGCCTGCAGCGCGAGATGTTCGAGCGCTCGGAGTACCGCAACTTCGTGCGCGTGCACAACGAGCTCGAGCAGCTGGCCGGCACGCCTCCGTTCGATGTGCGGCTGGCCAAGAAGGAGGAGACCGCGCTGTCCTTCGAGGAGCTGCGGCGCAAGGTGCTCGAGGTGGCCCGCGAGGGCGTGCCGCTGCAGCGATTCAAGGGGCTGGGCGAGATGAACCCCGACCAGCTGTACGACACCACGATGGACGCACAGCGGCGCACGCTGCAGCAGGTCACCATCGACGACGCGGCGGGCGCGGACCAGATCTTCTCGATGCTCATGGGCGACCGCGTGGAGCCCCGGCGCGAGTTCATCGAGACATACGCCAGAGACGTCACGAACCTCGATGTCTGATCTCCTGGCTGCAAAGCTTCGCCTGCCGTCGTCATCGGTCGCTCGCGTGCAGAGCACGCTTCGCTCCCTGCTTCCTAGGCAGACTCGCTTTTCGCAAGGAGATCGCGAGATCGATGACGAGGTGACTCGCTGATGGCCGGCGTGGAGACGCTTTCCGGCGGACACATCGAGCCCCGCGGGCTCGAGGAGGAGATGCGCTCGTCGTACCTCGACTACGCGATGAGCGTGATCGTGGGCCGGGCGCTGCCCGATGTGCGCGACGGCCTCAAGCCGGTGCACAGGCGAGTGCTCTACTCGATGCACGAGTCGGGCCTGCAGCCCAACCGCCCCTACCGCAAGTGCGCGAACGTCGTGGGCGGCGTGATGGGCAACTTCCACCCGCACGGCGACTCGGCGATCTACGACGCACTGGTGCGCATGGCGCAGGGCTTCGCCATGCGCGAGCCGCTGGTGGACGGTCAGGGCAACTTCGGCTCGATCGACAGCGATCCGGCCGCCGCCATGCGTTACTGCGTCGCGGGGGACACGCGGGTGGCCACCACCGCCGGCACGGTGCGCATGGATTCGCTCGCGCCCGGCGCCGCTCCCGAATCGGACACAGACATCGATCTGGAGGTCCTCGACCGCCTCGGCCGACCGGTGTCCGCCTCCAAGCTGTTTCACTCGGGCGAGCACCCGACGCTCAGGCTTAGGACTTCACAGGGCCACGAGCTGACCGGCACCCACAATCACCCGCTCCTGTGCCTTGTCGACGTAGCCGGGGTGCCGATGCTCCTGTGGAAGCTGCTGGAGGAGATCAAGCCCGGCGACCGTGTGGCAATGGCCCGTGCTCAAACGAGCCGCGCGCTCAGCCACGACCACGTTCCTTTCCTGGCGGAGTACATCCGCGGCGAGACAGGCGGTCGGTGGACCGAGCGCGACTGGCTGCGCCGGCACAACGTCGACAGGATCGAGCGCTGGGAGCAGGGCGGCACCGCGATCCTCGAGCGGATCTCCTCGGGCGAGGTCAAGGACGTGGTCGCACCGCTCGTGACCGGGGACTACTTCTACGCCGCGGTCGAGTCCGTCACGGAGGCGGGCGTTCAGCCGGTCTACTCGCTGCGGGTCGACAGCGACGACCACTCGTTCCTGACCAACGGATTCGTCAGCCACAACACCGAGGCCCGGCTGTCGCGGCTGGCCACCGAGATGCTGCGGGGGATCGGCGAGGACACCGTCGATTTCGTCCCCAACTACGACGACACGCGGCTCGAGCCCAGCATCCTGCCGTCGCGGTTCCCGAACCTGCTCGTCAACGGCTCGGCCGGCATCGCCGTCGGCATGGCCACCAACATCCCGCCGCACAACCTCGGCGAGACGATCGACGCCGTCACCGCTTTCATCGACGACCCGTCGCTCGGCGTGGCCGAGCTGATGCGGTACGTGAAGGGCCCGGACTTCCCGACGGGCGGGATCATCGTGGGCTATCAGGGGATCAAGGACGCCTACGAGACTGGCCGCGGCCGCCTGGTGGTCCGCGGCCGCGCGCACATCGAGCCGCTACGCCAGGGCAAGGAGGCCATCGTGGTCACCGAGATGCCCTACCAGGTCACCAAGGGCGACGGGCGTAACGACGGCTCAGGGCTGATCAAGAAGCTCGCTGAGCAGGTGCAGAACGGCAAGTTGCCGCAGATCTCCGACCTGCGCGACGAGTCGGACAAGTCCGGCATCCGCCTGGTGATCGAGCTCAAGCGCGACGCGATCCCGAAGGTCGTGCTCAACAACCTCTACAAGCACTCGCCGCTGCAGACCACCTTCGGCGTGAACACCGTGGCGCTGGTGGACGGCGTGCCCAAGACGCTGTCGCTGCGCGAGGTGATCCGCGAGTACGTGCACCACCAGGTCGAGGTCGTGGTGCGGCGCACCAAGTACGAGCTGCGCGAGCGCGAGGCACGCCGCCACATCCTCGAGGGCCTGCTCATCGCGATCGCCGACATCGACGCGGTGATCGAGCTGATTCGCGGCTCGAGCGACCCCGACGCCGCGCGCGACGGGCTGATGGAGAAGTTCGACCTCTCGCGGATCCAGGCCCAGGCGATTCTCGACCTCCGGCTCCAGCGGCTCACCGAGATGGAGGCCGGGAAGATCGAGCAGGAGCACAAGGAGGTCGTCGAGCGGATCGCAGAGCTGCGCGAGATCCTTGGCGACGAGCAGCGTGTGCGCGGCCTGATCAAGGAGGAGCTCGCCGAGATCAAGCACGCCTACGGCGACGAGCGGCGCACGGAGATCACCCACTCCGAGGACGACATCGACATCGAGGACCTGATCGCCGACCAGCAGATGGTCATCGCGATCACACGCTCGGGCTACATCAAGTCGCTGCCGCTGGCCACCTACCGCAAGCAGAAGCGCGGCGGCGTGGGCGTGACCGGTATGGACATGAAGGACGAGGACTACATCGAGCACCTCTTCGTGTGCTCGACGCACGACTACCTCCTGTTCTTCACCAACCGGGGCAAGATCTACCGCCAGAAGGTCTACGAGCTGCCCGAGGCCTCGCGCACAGCGAAGGGGCGAGCGCTCGTGAACGTGCTGCCGCTGCGCGACGGCGAGTTCGTGCGCGCGGTGCTCTCCACGCGCGACTTCACCGAGGGCAAGTACCTTGTGTTCGCCACCCGCAAGGGCCAGGTCAAGAAGACCGAGTTCCTCGACTACAACACGCCGATCAAGGCCGACGGCATCATCGCCATCAAGATCCGCGACGACGACGAGTTGGTCGCTGTCCGCCGGACCGGAGGCGAGGACGACATCATCATGGTGTCCCGCTCGGGACAGGCGGCGCGCTTCTCAGAGCAGAATGCCCGCCCGATGGGGCGTGACACGGGCGGTGTGCGCGGGATGAACGTTTCGCGGGGCGACAACTGCGTGCTCGCGATGGACATCGCGCGCGACGACACCGATCTGCTGGTCGTGACCGAGAACGGCTACGGCAAGCGCAGCGCCATCTCCGAGTACCCGGTCAAGGGCCGCGGCGCCATGGGCGTGAAGACGATCAAGCTCACCGAGAAGAAGGGCGGGGTGGCCGGCGCGCTGATCGTGCGCGAGCACCAGGACCTCGTCTTCATCTCGAAGGAGGGGATGGTCCAGCGCACCGGAGCGAAGGGCATCTCCCGCCAGGGCCGGCCCGCCCAGGGCGTGCGCCTTATGAATCTCCGCGACGATGACATTGTGAGCGCGGTGGCACTGGTGATGGAGGACGAGGCCGACACCTCGGCTGTGGCCCAGGACCAGATCGACGAGGTGCAGCCCATCGACGAGTTGCCTGCCGAGACCATCGAGGAGACGCCCGCGGAGCCGATCGGCGGAGTCGACATCGACCCGTCCGAAGTCGAGTCGCCCGAGGAGGATGACCCGGACGAGTAGGGCCGCCCGGTCTGCTTCAATTCCCGGACCAGGGAAAGGAGGTGGTCCTAGCTTGAATCACAGTCATTACGGGACTCTGGAGGTGTCCGGCCGCTAGACCGGTAACTCACTGGACCCCGTTTAGCGGAGTCCAACCGAGGCACCGTCGGGAGTGCAGGCCGGGAGTAGTCCCTCCGGCCCGGGTTGGGTCTAAGCCCGAGGAAGCACCCCGATCAGGTCCAGCCAACGATGCAGCGAGGGGCGTCCCACAGGGGGCGCCCCTCGTCTTTCAGACGCCGGTAAAGACGCTGGTGGCCCTACGGCTGATCGCCGCCGGCGCCGGTCCCGCCCGAGTCGGCGGGCTTGTCCTCAAGCGCCTTCACGCGGTCCTCGAGCGCGGCGAGCTTGTCCTCTGCGTCACCGGCGTCGCCCGACGCCTTCTTGGAGTCGTCCTCGATCTTCGACAGCCGCGTCTGGAGGTTGGACACGTCGTCGGCCTGGGGGAGGTCGCCGAGCCGAGCATCGAGCTCGTCGAGTCGCTTGTCCAACCTGCCCTGAGCTTCCCGCACCTCGGTGGCGGAGTCCACAGCTCCCGCGGCGGTGCGCTCGGCGTCGTCACCGGAGGTGTCGAGCAGGGCGATGAGCGCCACGGCGGTGGCCGCCACGGCCCAGACGCCCGCCACGAGGATCCACCGGCGCAGCGCGCGCAGGTCGTCGCGCGTGACGGGCCGCTCCTCCGTGGCCTCGGGCGGCGGCACCTCCGGGGTCGTGGGGGTTGCCGGGCGCTCCATGGTCAGGCCAGGTACTGCTCCCACGCCGACGGGATCACCGGCGCCGCGACGTGGATGAACACGGTCGCGCCGGGTGCCTTCGGTCTGTGGCGCGGCACCATGTTGGCCTGCCGCGGCAGGCGGTCGCCCTTGCGGCGGTTGCACGGCGCGCAGCAGGTGACGATGTTGTCCCAGCCCGACCCGCCTCCCTTGGAGCGGGGGATCACGTGGTCCACGGTGAGGTTGCCGCGCTCCCTGCCGCAGTACTGGCACGTCCAACGGTCGCGGGCGAACACCGCCCGGCGGGTGATCTTGCGGCGGTGGGCGTCGCGCGGGATGCGCACGTAGAGCTTGAGGCGGATGACTATCGGCCGGTCCAGCGTGAGCGTTTCGGCGCGCAGCGCCCACTCGCTGCGCTCGAGGATCTCGGCGCGGTCCTTGAGCACGAGCACGGTGGCGCGGCGCACGGTGCAGACATTGATCGGCTCATAGGACGCGTTGAGCACGAGCACGCGGCCGGATGACGTTGCGCGCCTGCCGGGCCGACGCCCCGGCAGCGCGCCCACTGGAGCAGGCTCGAGCTCCGAGCCCTCCTCGACCGGTGGTGCCTGCGAAGTGACCGCCACGGTCGCGCCAGTGTAGCCGCCGGCCCCGTCTGGTCGTCAGGGTTCCCGTGGCTCGGCGGCAGCGTAGGAGCCCAGTACGCGCAGCGTCACCACGCGCTCCCCAAGCGCCTGGAGGGCCTCGTCCACGAGTCCCTGATCGTGCCCGTCGAGGTCGGCGAAGAACATGTAGTGGCCCAGCCGCACCCGCCGCGGGCGGGACTCGATCCGGGTGAGGTTGATCTGGCGGTCCGACAGCTCGCGCAGGACGGACACCAGAGCGCCCGGCGACTCATCGTTGAAGCCCCAGAACACGATGGACGTCTTGCTCCCTTCGCCGTGCGCCTCGGGTGCGTCGCCGGCGCGGGCCAGCCACACGAAGCGGGTGAGGTTGTCGGCGCGGTCCTCCACGCCCCCGGCCAGCACGTGCGCGCCGTAGAGGTCGGCCGCCAGCCGCGAGCCGAGGGCGGCCCAGGGCTCGTCCCCCTCGCACACACGGCGCACGGCCTCGGCGGTGGAGGTGGCCGCGATGCGCTCGGCGCGGGGAAGGCGCTCTTCGAGGAAGCGGGCGCACTGGGCGGTGGCCTGGGGATGGGAGAGCACGCGCTCGACCTCGTCCAGCTCCAGCTCGCGTGCGGCCATCAGGTAGTGGCGGATCGGATGGATCACCTCGGCGCAGATGCGCACGCCATCGGCCTCGCCCGCGAGCGCGTCGAGCGTGGCGGCCACCCCGCCCTCGAGCGAGTTCTCGATCGGCACCACCGCACGGTCGGCCTCGCCCTCCTGAACGGCCATCACCGTCTCGTACACGGTGCCCCGGGGCTCGAGGGCCACCTCGCCCCCGGACGACGCGAGCAACGCCTCCTCGGTGTAGGTGCCGGCGGGCCCGAGGAACGCGACGGTCAGGCGCGCCGCGGCCACGGCGGGGTCAGGCGCCCGCCGCCGCGCCCTGCTGGGCCGAGAGGGCGGCCGCGATGGCCTCCTCCTCCTCGGGCGAGAGCTGCTGCTCCGAGGCTCCGGCGGTCACCTGCTTCACGTACACGCGGGCGTTCTCCCGGTGGAGGATGGAGGACAGCACCAGGCCGGAGTGGGTGGCGTCGAGCAGCGCGATCGAGCTCGACTGCTGGCCCGACATCTCCCCATAGGCGTCATAGCGGACCACCGAGCGGTAGGTCACGCAGCCGTCGATACGACCCTCGGCCTGCGCCATGCGCGACTCGATCGCCGTGGCGGTCTCCTCCACCCACTCGCGCAGCTCGAGAAAGCCCTGCTCCAGGCGCGAGGCGTGGGCCACGAGGTCGCGCTGGCCCGCCTCGCCGAGCACGGCGCGCTGGGCGTGACGCAGCCGGCGCAGCTTCACGAACAGCGAGCCCGCGAGCAGGAGCGCGACGAGCGCCAGCCCCGCCGCGGCCACCGCGACGATCCCCTCCGGAGAGCTCAGTTCGTCCATCGAAGTCAGGCTACCGCCGCCGTGGGCGAAGCAGCCGGCTCGGCCGGCTGCGCACGATCTGCCTCATCAGCGCGTGAAGATGACCGAGAACTCGCCGGTGTTGTTGTCGGTCATCTCCTCCCCCGGCACCGCCGCGATCTCCACCGTGATCGGCACGTTCTGGCCGGTGGGAGGCTTGGCGTCGAAGGGGATCTCCACCGTGGCGGTCTCCCCGGCGGCGATCTCGGGCAGCACCTCGTTGAGGTCCGTGGCGTCGCCGCCAGAGCCCACGGTCACGTTCACCTCGACGTCGGTCTCGGTGTTCTCGCCCTGGTTGAGCACCTGGACCCCGAACGCCAGGTCGCCGGAGAGAGGCACGCTGGCTGAGCTGTCGGGCGTGAGCGTGACGCCGCCGAGCGTGACGGTGCCGAGGCCGTTGCCGTGCAGCCCAGGCGCGGTTCCTCCGTTGCCCCCGCCGCTGCCGCCGAGGGCGCTCACGCGGTCGGCCACCGTGGCCGGGTCCAGCCAGCCCGTGTCCGGGAGGTAGGCGCTCTTGCGTACAGTGACCTCGCCGTCGAGCTGCTGCTCCTTCAGCCCGGCCTGGAGCCGCGGCTCGACGCGCGTCGAGAAGATCACGTCGCTGGCGAGGAAGTTCTGCATGGCCGCCGCGATCTGCTCGGTGCCCTGCCGGCGGGCCTGTTGCGAGGCGATGGCGCCCGGGAGCAGGCGGGCGATCTGCCGCACACCGTCGCGGCGGAACTCGAGCGTCTGGACCAGAGAGTCGTTGGCGCCGGCCAGCTCGTCGGGGTGCTCGGTGTCGCGGGCCCGCTCGAGCAGCTGGTCGGCGTTGCTGGCGAAGGCGTTGAGCTGAGTCTCGATCTCCACGTCGCCGGCGTCGCCCGGCTCGGTGAGCAGGCGGAACACCCCGGCGCTCTGGTCGTCGGACTCGCTGGTGAGCGCGGCCACCTCGCGGGTGTAGTCGCGGAAGGACTGCTCCTTACGGGAGTCCAGGCAGCCCCGGAGCAGAAACAGGACCAGGACGAGGGCGATCAGCGTCGCGCCACCGGCGATCGACCGTCGTACCATG
This sequence comes from Thermoleophilaceae bacterium, assembly GCA_035646775.1. Taxonomy (GTDB): domain Bacteria; phylum Actinomycetota; class Thermoleophilia; order Solirubrobacterales; family Thermoleophilaceae; genus JAAYBF01. The sequence continues at coordinate 41,719 of DASROS010000091.1, forward strand.
AGGGTCTGCCGGTCGGTCGACGGCCCCGCCGGAGGCTTGCGCCCAGGGCGGGTGCGGTTGCTTGGCTGATCCGGTTCGTCGAAAAAGGACAGAATCGCTCCTCGGCCAGTGGTGGAGTATGACCTCTCCGTCGGTTGTCATCCCTGTTCACGCTGCAGCCGGCGGCAGGGTCGGCGTCCACAGGGCCGAACCACAAGCCAGATGAACAGGACTCGAGCAACAGCACCCTCCCACAGCGCGGCCCACACGCGTCGCCTGCCCGCGGAAACGGAGTCGAAGGATCCGGCATCCCTGCCAGATCCTTCCCGGGGCGGCGGGAAGCTCGTGCTGGGGCGCTACCGGCTGGAGGAGCGCCTGGGCGCAGGCGGCTTCGGCGTGGTGTGGCGCGGCCACGACATAAAGCTCGAGCGCGATGTGGCCGTGAAGGTGGTGCCGCGCGAGCAGCGAGAGCCCGGGCGTGCGGGCCGCGAGGCGCTGGCGGCCGCACGGCTCAACCACCCGGGGATCGTGGCCCTGTACGAGCTGGGCTCCGACGACCACGACACCTACCTGGTGTCCGAGCTCGTGAACGGCGCCACGGTGGAGGACCTGGCCCATGAGGGGGTGATGTCCGACCGCGACGTGGCCCGGATCGGACAGGCGCTGTGCGAGGCACTGGAGCACGCGCACGCGCGCGGGGTGATCCACCGGGACGTAAAGCCCGCCAACGTGATGGTCCTGGCCGAGCCCGCCGCGGGCGCGGGCTTCGCCAAGCTGACGGACTTCGGCGTGGCCCACCTGGCCAGCGGCGACGGCGTGACGGCCACCGGCGACGTGGTGGGCACGCTGGCCTACATGGCCCCGGAGCAGGCCGAGGGCCACGGCGTGACCGGTGCCTGCGACGTCTACTCGCTGGCGCTCGTGCTCTACGAGGCCTGGACCGGCTCCAATCCCGTCCGCGCCCAGAGCCCCGCGGCCACCGCGCGCCGCGTGGGCCAGCCGCTGCCCTCGCTTCGCTCGCGCCGCCGCGACCTGCCGCCGGAGCTGTGCGAGGTGGTGGACGCGGCGCTCGACCCCGATCCCCTGTACCGCCCGCCCCCCGGCGAGCTGCGCCAGGCGCTGAGGGAGGTGGAGTCCGAGCTCTCCGACGAGGGCGGCCTGGTGGAGCCCGAGACGCTCGAGCGCTTCGGCATCACGGCCGTTCGGACCCGAACTCGCCTGCGCACGTTCCTGCACCGCCCCGATCCGGCCGCAGACCCCGGCGGCGAGCGCGTGCCCGGCTTGGCGGCGCGCCTCGGGCCGCGGGTGCTCGCGGGCGCGGGGGCGGGCGTGCTGGTGCTCGCCGCGCTCGAATCGCTCGGACCCACGCCCCCCTTCTCCCCTGCGGCAGCGGCGCTCGGCACCGCGGTGGCGGTGGCGATGCTGCCGCGCCTGGGCTGGCTGGCGGCCGCGGCCGGCGTGTGCCTGTGGCTGGCCACCCCCGGGGCGGGCCGGCCGGGGACCGCCGTGGTGCTGGCGGCGGCGCTCGTGATCGTGCCCCTGCTGCTTCCGCGGTCGGGGCTGCTGTGGTCGCTGCCGGCGCTGGCACCCCTGCTGGGGACGATCGCCCTGGCGCCGCTGTTCGTGGCCGTTGCCGGACTCGCGTCGACGGCGTGGCGCCGTGCGGGCCTCGCGGCAGCGGGCTTTTCCTGGCTGGCCGTGGCCGAGATCGTGACCGGCCGCGAGCTGCTGTTCGGCACGACCGACGGCACGGCGGCGCGCTCGGCCTGGGAGGGCTCGGCGCCGGAGGCCGCCCGCGATGCTCTGTGGCCGCTGCTGTCCTCCCCGGCGCTCGCGCCCGGGCTGGTGTGGGCAACGTTCGCGCTGCTGCTCGCGGTGGTCCTGAGGGGCCGGTGGGCCGTCGTGGACGTGGCGGCGACGGCCGTCTGGGTGGTGGCACTGGTGCTCGTCCAGTCGGCCCTCGGCGACCTGCTGGCGCCCGCCACGGAGCTGTCGCAGGCGCGGGGCGCGGTGGCCGGCGCGGTGCTGGGCGGGCTGGTGGCCGTCACCGTGACCCTCCTGGCTCCCCCCGCGAGGTACGGACCGGGCGAGCCCGCACTACCCTGACCCTCCTCCCATGAGCGTTCTGAGAAACCTCGAGGCGAAGCTCGGCGGCCTGGTCGAAGGCGCGTTCAGCCGCGCGTTCAAGTCGCGCGTGGAGCCGGTGGAGCTGGCGCGCAAGCTGGCCAGGGAGATGGAGGAGTCCAAGCGGGCCTCGGTCTCGCGCACGTACGTGCCCAACCACTACCGCGTGTTTCTCTCCTCGCAGGACCGCGGACACTTCGAGTCGTACGAGCCCGCGCTGCGCAAGGAGCTGTCGGACTACCTGCTCGAGCACGCGCGCGCGGAGGGCCTGGCGCTCACCAGCCGCCCGGCCGTGGAGTTCATGACCGACGAGCGCCTGAGCCTTGGCGAGTTCGGCATCCAGGCCCAGCTGCTCACCAGCGACGAGGAGGAGCCCTCCGGCCGCTCGGCCGCGCCCTCACAGGGCGACTTCGGCCACACGATGGTGTACTCGCCCGACCGCTCCGCGCGGCGCCTGGACCCGGAGCCCGCGGCGCCGTCCCGCGCCGTGATGGCCGGACAGGGTAGGCGCACGGTGCTCAGCGGCGACACCATGACCCTGGGGCGCAGCCGCGAGTGCGACATCGTGGTGGAGGACGCCAACGTGTCGCGCCGGCACGCCGAGCTGCGCGCCCGCGGCGGGAGCTGGCGGATCGTGGACCTCGGCTCCACCAACGGCATCAAGGTGAACCGCCGCCGGGTGGAACAGGCCGAGCTCTCTCACGGGGACCAGATCACCCTGGGGGTCACCGACCTGGACTTCGAGCTCGAATGAGGGGTGGTCGCTGATGGCCGACGACCCGCTTGCGGTCGCGCTGAAGTTCGGCTTTCTGATCGTGCTGTACCTGTTCCTGCTGTGGATCTCGCGCAGCGCCCTGCGCGATCTCACCCGCACGGCGGGGGAGTCCGCGGTGTCCTCAGAGCCGGTCGAGGCGCCGGGCGGCTCCCGGCGCGGCGGGGCGGAGTCCGGCGGCGGGCTGATGGCGAACGTGCAGCCGCGGCTCGAGGTGATCGCCGCGCTGGGCTTCGAGCCGGGCACGGTGTTCGACATCACCGACGGCGCCACCATGGGGCGCTCCGACCACGCCGAGATCCCGATCGACGATCCCTTCGCCTCGTCTGCCCACGCCCGCATATACGCGGGGGACGACTTCATGCAGCTGGAGGACATGGGTTCCACGAACGGCACCTATCTGAACGGGCGGCAGGTGCGGGGCACCGAGCGCCTGAAGGTGGCGGACGTGATCAAGATCGGCGACAGCGAGTACCGCTACCAGGAGTAGTGGGATGAGTCTGCGAGTGGTGGAGCAGGCGGCGCTCACCGACGTGGGCCGGCAGCGCGACGCCAACGAGGACAGCTACGTGGTGGCAGAGATCAGTCCGAGCGGTGCTCGGCCGATCGACGATCGGCCTGCGCTCCTCCGGCCCGTGTTCGCGGTGGCCGACGGCATGGGCGGCGCGCAGGCCGGCGAGGTGGCCTCGCGGACCGCCGCCGAGGTGTTCGAGACGATCAGCCCGCCGGACGGCACGCCCGAGGAGCAGCTCACGAGCCTGGTGCAGGAGGCCAACCGGCGCATCTTCGAGCTGGCCCAGAGCGACGCGTCGCGCAGGGGCATGGGCACCACCCTCACCGCGGCGATGCTCGAGGGCGACGGGGTGAGCGTGGGCCACGTGGGCGACAGCCGCGCCTACCGGCTGCGCGAGGGCAAGCTCGAGCAGCTCACCCACGACCACTCGCTGGTCGCCGAGCTCGAACGCAGCGGACAGATCGCGCCGGGCGCGGCGGAGCACCATCCGCAGCGCTCGATCATCACGCGCGCGCTGGGCCCCGAGCGCGAAGTGGAGGTGGACGCGCACACGCATGCGGCGCGCCCGGGCGACGTCTATCTGATCTGCTCCGACGGCCTCACCGGCATGATCTCCGACGACGAGGTGCGGTCGCTGCTGCGCGGCTCCGGCGACCTGCCCTCGGCCGCCGACGCCCTGGTGAGAGCCGCCAACCAGAGCGGCGGCAAGGACAACATCACCGTTGTGCTGTTCCGGGTGGACGACGACCGGTCCGCGCCCGCCGACGACCCCTCCGCAAGGGAGGACAGGCAGGACACCCCGTCCGGAAGCGACACGATCCACCAGGGCCTCTCCGCGGAGGACGTTCAGAGCGCGGTGGCCGAGCAGCCCACAAGAGGACACGGGCACGCCACAAGCGGGCACAGGCAGGAAACCGCGGCCACCGGGCAGCGCAGGGCACCGGTTCCGCCTCCCACCGGCAGGCCGGCGGCCGGGAAGGCGCTGCGCCGCGGCCGCCGCCGCGCGATCGCCGGCCTCGTGGTGGCCGCGGTGCTCACGGTCGTGGGCGTGGGCCTGTGGCTCGGCGCAAGCCAGGTGTACTTCCTGGGCACCAACGACGACGGACTGGTCACTCTCTACCGCGGCGTGCCCTACGAGGGCCCGCTCGGCCTCGAGCTCTACTCCGCAGAGGCCACCAGCAGCGTGCCGGCGCGCACCATCCCGGCCGCGCGGCGGGGGCGCATCCTCGACCACGAGTGGCGCAGCCGCGCGGACGGCCTGGACCTCGTGCGCCAGCTCGAGGGCGGCACGCTGGACACCGGGTCAAGCCGGTGAGCGCGCGCAGCCGCGAGCTGATGGGGCTGATCCCGGTGTCGCTGCTGGTGAGCGCAGGCTTCGCCGCCGTGCTCACCACGCGCGCGCAGGAGGTCTCCGACGCCACCCTCAGCTACGGCCTGGTGTTCCTCGGGCTGTGCCTGGCCGGGCACTTCTTCATCCGCGCGCGCCTACCGGACGCCGACCCCTACCTGTACCCGCTGGCGGCCCTGCTGGCCGCGTTCGGCCTGGTGATGATCTACCGGATCAACGCGGAGCTCGCGCGCGAGCAGGCCCAGTGGTTCGTGGTCGGGCTGGTGGTGTTCTGCGCCACGGTCGTCTTCCTGCGCGACCACCACGCGCTGGAGCGCTATCGCTACACGATCGCGTCGCTGGGGATCGCGCTGCTGGTGATGCCTCGACTGCCGGGCATCGGCGCGCCGGTCAACGGCGCCTACCTCGGCGTGAAGCTCGGCCCGATCTCCTTCCAGCCGGCGGAGTTCGCCAAGATCGCGATCATCGTTTTCCTGGCGAGCTACCTCCGCGACACGGGGGACGTGCTCGTGCAGTCGCGCTCCACCCCGAGGAGCGCCGGCCAGCAGGCGCTGCTGTTCGCGATCCCGGCGGTACTGGTGGTGCTGGTGGTGCTGGTGCTCGGCCTGGGCACCGCGGGCACGGTGCTGCTGGCGGTGTTCACGGCGTCGCTGGTGGCGGTGCTGCGCGAGCGCCCGTCGGTCAAGCACTTCGGCCCCCTGCTGCTGGTCTGGGGGTTGGCAATGCTGATGCTGCTGTTCATCCGCGACCTGGGCAGCTCGTTGATGTTCTTCGGGGGCTTCCTGGCGCTGCTCTACGTGGCCACCGGGCGCCTGTCGCTCGTCGGCGTGGGAGCCACGATGTTCCTCGGGGGCGCCACGTTCTTCGCCAACAGCGTGAGCCACGTGAAGGAGCGCGTGGACGTCTGGCTCGACCCGTTCGCGCCCCGGGTGGTGCAGGACGAGGGCTACCAGATCGCCCAATCGCTCTACGCGCAGGCCGACGGCGGGCTGTTCGGCCAGGGCTTCGGCCAGGCGTTGCTGCAGATCCCCGGTGGAGGCCCGCTGCTGCCCGCTGCGCACACGGACCTCATCTATGCCGTGATCACCGACGAGCTGGGCCTGTTCGGCGCGACCGGGCTGATCCTCGTCTACCTGATGTTCGCGGCGCGGGGCTTCAAGACCGCGCTCGTGGCCGGCGACGGCTTCTCCAAGCTGCTCGCCGCCGGGCTCACGGCCGTGCTCGCCCTCCAGGTGTTCGTGATCGTCGGCGGCGTGACCAAGACCATCCCCCTCACCGGCGTGACGCTGCCGTTTGTGTCCTATGGCGGCAGTTCGATCGTCGCCAACATGATGCTCCTGGCCCTGCTCCTGATCGTTTCCGACCACGCGCGCAAGGACCGCGGCTCGGTGCAGGGAGGGCTGGTTTGAACCGGCAGATCGTGCAGCTCTTCGGCCTGTCGATGATCCTGTTCGCCACGCTGATCGCCTTCACCTCGCGCTGGACGGTGTTCGAGGCCGACGCCCTCAAGGACCCCAACGACCGCCGCGGCCAGGCCAACAAGCGTGAGCTGATCGCCCAGCAGCAGATCCCCCGCGGGCTGATCAAGACCGCCGACGGCACCGTGGTGGCGCGGAGCCTGCCGCGGGGACGGGGCGAGGAGCGTGTGTTCACGCGCACCTATCCGGAGGCGGGCCTGTTCGCGCACGCGGTGGGCTACTCCTTCATTCAGCGAGGCAGCGCGGGCATCGAGCAGTCGCGCAACGACGCGCTCGTGGGCGAGGAGAACGAGTTCGGCACGATCTTCTCGGAGCTGCAGTCCGAGGAGCGCGAGGGAAGCGACGTGATCAGCACCCTGGACACCTCCGCGCAGAAGACCGCCGCGCAGGCGCTCGGCGGGCAGACCGGCTCGGTCGTAGCCATCGAGCCGCAGACCGGGAGGGTGAAGGTGATGGTGAGCCTCCCCGAGTACGACCCGAACCAGATCCCGGACCGGTTCGGCCCCCTCGCCAGCGACGAGGCCCAGCCGCTGTTCAACCGCGCCACCCAGTCCAGCTATCCGCCGGGGTCCACGTTCAAGGTCGTCACCGCCGCTGCCGCGCTGGACTCCGGCAAGTTCACCCCGGACTCGGTGGTGGACGGCTCGTCGCCGCGCACGATCAGCGGCGCCCCGCTGGCCAACTCGGGCGGCGCGAACTTCGGGCCGATCACGCTCACCGAGGCGCTAACGAACTCCGTCAACACCGTCTGGGCCCAGGTGGGCGAGCAGATCGGTCCGAAGACCCTGCTCGAGTACATGAACCGGTTCGGCTTCAACCGCGACCCCGAGCTCGACTACCCCGATGGCCAGATGCTGGCCAGCGGCGTGCGCAACGCCAAGGGGGACCTCGTGGACGACACCGGCGGGTTCGACATCGGCCGCGTGGCGATCGGCCAGGGCGGCGAGGAGGGCACGACCCTGGTGAGCCCGCTGCAGATGGCTCTGGTGGCCTGCGCGGTGGGCAATGGCGGCGAGCTGATGCGCCCGCGCCTGACCGAGCGGATCGTCGGCAAGGACGGTCGCGTGGACGAGCGGCTGCAGCCCGTGGAGCAGAGCCAGGTGATGAAGCGTGAGACCGCCGAGCAGCTCGCGGGCATGATGAGCAACGTCGTGAACGAGGGAACGGGCACCGCCGCCGCCCTGGAGGGAATCGACGTGGCTGGCAAGACCGGCACGGCGGAGGTGGACAACGCCACCTCCAACCAGGCGTGGTTCATCGGCTTTGCACCGGTGCAGAACCCGCGGATGGCGGTCGCGGTGACGATCGAGCGCACGCAGGGCCAGGGCGGCACCGAGGCCGCGCCGATCGCCAAGCAGGTGCTTCAGGAGCTGTTGCAGTGACCGAGGTCGCAACGAACGCAATGGTCCACGGCCGCTACCGCATCCTCGACCGCATCGGCTCGGGCGGCATGGCCGACGTCTACCGCGCAGAGGACACCCATCTGGGGCGGGAGATCGCGCTAAAGGTGCTGCACCGCCGCTTCGCCCAGGACGCCGAGTTCGTGGAGCGCTTCCGCCGCGAGGCCCGCTCGGCGGCGGGCCTGCAGCACCCCAACGTGGTCGGCGTCTACGACCGCGGCGAGCACGAGGGCACCTACTACATCGCGATGGAGCACCTGAAGGGGCGCTCGCTCAAGGAGGTCGTGGAGGCGGAGGCGCCGCTGGACCAGATGCGCACGATCGAGTACGGCGTCCAGATCCTCAGCGCCGCCGGCTTCGCCCACCGACACGGCGTGATCCACCGCGACTTCAAGCCGCACAACGTGATCCTCGACGAGGAGGGAACGGCGAAGGTCACCGACTTCGGCATCGCCCGCGCGGGTGCGTCGGAGATGACCGAGACCGGCTCGATCATGGGCACCGCCCAGTATCTGTCGCCCGAGCAGGCCCAGGGCCATCCCGTCACCGCCGCTTCCGACGTCTACTCGATCGGCGTGATCCTCTACGAGCTGCTCACCGGCCGGCTGCCCTTCGGCGGCGACAGCGCCGTGTCGATCGCGCTCAAGCACATCTCCGAGACCCCGCCGCCGATGTCCTCCGACGGCGTGCAGATCGAGCCCAACCTCGAGAACGTGGTGATGGGTGCGCTGGCCAAGGATCCCGACGCGCGCTGGCAGAGCGCCGAGGACTTCGCCGCGGCGCTGGAGGCGTGCCGCCCGTACGTGGAGGCACAGCGCAACGGCGGCGGCGACACAGCGCTCGCGGCGGCCCCGGTGCCCGTGCCGGTGGTCGTGGCGGACGAGCCGCGTGACCACGACCGCCCGAGCCGCTGGCTGTACTGGGGCCTGGGCCTGCTCGTGCTTGCGTTGATCGCCGTGATGGCCTACGCGTTCACCCGTCCCGAGAAGGTGGACGTGCCGCGCGTTACCGGCCTGCAGCTGGCGCAGGCGCGCGAGCGGCTGGACCGCGCGGGCTTTGACAAGGTCGAGGTGGAGCGTGAGCGGAGCTTCGCCGAGGTGGACCGCGTGCTGCGCCAGGATCCCGACTCCGGCGAGGCGGCGCCGCAGGAGGACCCGGTCACGCTGTTCGTCTCCGACGGGCCGGGCAAGGTGCGCGTGCCCTCGGTGCGCAACACGCCGCAGGAACGGGCGATCAAGGACCTGGACAAGGTGGGCCTGAAGGTCACGGCGGATCCCCAGCCCTCGGACGAGGTGAAGAAGGGCTTTGCGATCGGCACGTCCCCGCGCGCGGGCGCGGAGGTGGACCGCGGCGCTCGCGTGCGGCTGTTCGTGAGCTCTGGTCCCGAGCGGATCACGGTGCCCGACGTGGTGGGCGTCACGCGCGAGACGGCTGAGAGCCGGATCACGGGTCTCGGCCTCGAGGTGAACGTGGACACCGAGGAGACCGACGAGGCCGATGACGGCGAGGTGCTGCGCCAGACCCCAGAGGGCGGCACCCAGGCCGACCGTGGCGACGAGGTCACGATCGTCGTGGCCCGGGAGCCCGAGCAGGTGAGCGTGCCCAACGTGGAGGGCCTGTCGCGACAGGACGCCCTGGCCGCGCTGCGTGACGCAGGCCTCTCGCCGACCGTCCGCGAGCGGGCGACACAGAACGAGGCGGAGGACGGGATCGTGCTCGAGCAGCGCCCCGGCGGTGGGCTGACCGTCGATGCGGGCGACTCGGTGATCGTCTTCGTGGGGGCGTTCGAGGAGTCGTCCGACGACCCGACGCCGCCCGCGGACGAGCCCCTGCCGCCGGCCACGCCGTGAAGGTCGCGGTTCTCGCCGGGGGTCGTTCGAGCGAACACGACGTGTCCCTGGCTTCCGCCGAGGCGGTACGCGAGGGCCTGGAGCAGGGCGGCCACGAGGCCGTGGACGTGCGCATCTCCCGCGAGGGGCGCTGGAGCCACGACGGCGAGCCGCTGGCGCTCGAGCCCGGTGCCGGTCTCCTGGGCTGCAACGCGGCCTTCCCCGCCCTGCACGGTCCCTACGGCGAGGACGGGGTGGTCCAGGGCCTGCTGGAGGCGCTCGACGTGCCATACGTGGGCGCCGGCGTGTTGGGCTCGGCGCTGTGCATGCACAAGGTGTTGTTCAAGGACCTGATGGCGGCCGCCGGGATCGCCCAGGTGGAATACGTGGCGCTGCGCGAGGACGAGGACCGCTCGTCGGTGCGGCGGCTGGGATTGCCGGTGTTCGTCAAGCCGGCGCGGCTCGGTTCCTCGGTGGGAATCAGCAAGGTGAGCGAGGAGAGCGAGCTGGAGGCCGCGCTGGACGCTGCCTTCGAGCACGACCCGCTGGTGATCGTGGAGGCCATGTCCCACGGCATGGAGGTGGAGTGCGCGGTGCTGGGCGACGCCCAGGGCCTCGAGGTGTCGGTGCCGGGCGAGATCGTGATCGAGGCCGACTGGTACGACTACGAGGCCAAGTATCAGCCCGGTGGGATGGAGCTCGTGGTGCCCGCGCGCATCCCCGAGGAGGTGCGCGAGCGGGTGGCCCTGCTCGCCGTCGAGGCCTTCCGCCGCAGCGGCTGCTCGGGCATGGCGCGCTGCGACTTCTTCGTCGAGGAGCCCGACGGGGAGGCCCGCGTCGTGCTCAACGAGCTGAACACGATCCCCGGCTTCACCGGCACGAGCGTGTACGCGAAGCTGTTCGAGGAGAGCGGCGTGCCCTACGCGAAGGTGCTGGACCGGCTCCTCGCCGTGGCGGTGGACCGCCACCGGCGCGAGGCCGGCTACCGCTCCTGATCAGCGGAACAGCGTCATCTCCTGGATCTCGGCCTTCTCGTTCTCGCCTAGGTCGGTGATCCAGAGCAGGTAGTAGCGGAAGCGCTGGTCAAGCGTGTCGACCTTGATGCGAGTGTTCTCCTCCGCGGTCGCGTCGTTGGACACCTTGCGCCAGCCGTCGATGTCGCCGGGCACCTGGTCGGCGGCGTAGACCGAGGCGGTGAAGCCGGGAGTGGAGGTGGTCAGCGTCAGGCGTCGCGCGGGCACCGCCGAGCCTGCGTCGAGATAGAGCCCCACTCCGTCCTTGCCGAGGCTCTGGAAGTCGCTCTCGTACGACTCGGTGTCCCAGATCGTGGTGCGGTTGCCGTCGATGGCGTTGCGGGTGGCGTCCGACGACTCCTGCTCGTCGCCCTGGGGGTCGTAGTCCTTGGCGGCGTCACCGGTCAGGGCGACGCGGGTGAGATCACCGGCACGCGGGGTTACCGCGGGACCGGCGCCGCGCTCGGTGCGGGTGGCGAAGTAGGCCACGGCGCCGCCTGCCAGCAGGAGGATCGCGCCCACTGTCACCAGCCAGCGGCGTGGGTTGCGCAGGCGCAGCGGCGCGAACTCGGCGGTCTCGCCCGGGAGGGCCCGCAGGACAGACGTGGCCTCGCCGCCGCTCTCGCCCGAGCGCGCCACCTCGATGGCCAGCGCCTCCTCGAGGTCGTGCACGAAATCGTCGATCGAGGCGTAGCGGTTCTTGGTCTCCTTGGCGGTGGCGTCGTCCAGCGCCGCCGCCAGCGCCGCGGACACCTCGGGCCTGCGCCGCTGCAGGTCGGGCAGGGGCTCGCGCACGTGCTTCATGGCCACGGCCACCTGCGTCTCGGCCGTGAAGGGGATCTCGCCGGTGAGCATCTCGAACAGCACCACCCCCAGCGAGTAGACGTCGGACTGCTCGGTCACCTCGTGGCCCATCGCCTGCTCCGGCGACACGTAGTCGGTGGTGCCCAGCACGCGGCCCGCGGCGGTGAGCCCGTGGGCCTCCAGCGAGCGGGCGATGCCGAAGTCGGTCACCTTCGCGCGGCCGCCGGAGTCGATCAGCACGTTCTGGGGCTTGATGTCGCGGTGCACCAGGCGTTCGGCGTGCGCGGCCGACAGGGCGCGCCCGATCTCGATCGCGTAGGCCACGGCCTCGTCCACCGGGAGGCGGCCCAGGCGCTTGATCCGCTCCTTGAGCGTCTCTCCCTCCACGAGCTCGAACACGATGTACGGCGTCCCTGAGTCCTCACCGAAGTCGATCACGGTGACCACGTGGGGGTGGGAGAGCCGCGCCACGGCGCGCGCCTCGCGGCGGAACCGTTCCAACTGGTCCGGGTCGGTCGAGATGTCCCGGTGCATCATCTTGATCGCCACCCAGCGTTCCAGGGTGGGGTCGAAGGCGCGGTAGACGGTGGACATCCCGCCGGAGCCGATCTGCTCCTCCAGGCGGAAGCGCTCGTTTAGCAGGGTGCCGATCACTTGGTGGCTCGTATTGTGGGGATTTCGATGGTCATTCGCGCCCGCTGCATCACCGATCCGGCCTGCGTGTGGTCCTGGGCCTCCGAGCCGGCCGTCCGCGGCCTCATGACCGAGTTCGGCGCGGGCCTGGAATGGACCTTCACGATGGGCGGCCTGGCGCGCGAGTTCCCGCCCGGCGGTCTCGTCCCGCAGTGGCTCGAGGCGAGCGCCGAAACCGGCATGCCCACCGACCCCCGCGTGTGGTTCGACGGGCCCATGTCGTCCAGCTACCCGGCATGCATGGCTGTAAAGGCCGCGGCCGAGCAGGCCGCCGACGGGGGCTACTCATACCTGCGCGCGCTGCGGGAGGGGATCTTCTGCCACGGCCGCAAGCTCGACACCACCGAGGCGCTGGTCGAGGAGGCCCGCGGCGCCGGGCTGGCGGTGGACCGGTTCCGGGTGGACCTGGGCTCCCACGCCATCGTCGAGTCCTTCGGGTCTGACCTCGAGATCGCCCGCGACGTGCCGCCCGAGGCGCGCGACGCCGGCAAGGTGCGCTGCTCGCCGGCGGTGGACCAGGAACGCGTGCCGCTGCCAACGCTGCGCTTCGAGGGCGAGGGCGGCGAGGTGCGGTGGCTGTTCGGATATGCCGCGCCGGAGGACTGCCGCGACGCGGCGCTGGCCGTGGGCGCGGAGCCGTCCGGCGACCGGCGCCCGGGCGTGCTCGACGCACTGAGGCGCTTCGGCCGCATGGCAGTGCCGGAGCTGGCCGTGGTGTGCGACCTGCCCGCCCCGCGTGTGGACTCCGAGCTGGCCCAGCTGGCGCTGGAGTGGCGGGTGCGGCCGGTGCCGGTGCTGGCGGGGCGGCTGTGGGAGCCGGCCTAGGCTGAACTGACTCCGAGTTGTGCCGACAGTTGCGGCTCATCTCGGCTCCATCTTGCGGGCACCGTAGACGAGCTCGGCCGGGCAGCGCCCGGCGGTGATTCGGCCGTCGTGGGGGCGCTCGTAGTTGTAGTAGTCAAGGGAGGCGCGCAGTTCGCGCTGAAGGCCGCGGTAACGGACCTGGAGGAAGCGG
>DASROS010000092.1:0-7729 GCA_035646775.1 Thermoleophilaceae bacterium
GCCGTCACCCAAGGCCGCATCCACCCACCCGCGATCGACTACCTCGCCCGCAAACAAGCCGAAGGAAAGAGCCGCATCGAAGCGCTGCGCTGCCTCAAACGCCACCTCGCCCGAACGATCTGGAGAACAATGACCACCAACACCAACGCGCCAGCCCCGACGCTGGCGTTGACATAGGAGCAACGCATGACCTCCGAACCCTCCCTCCCCCTCACCGGCCACTGCGGCTGCGGCGCCGTGCAGTTCGAGATCGACCAGCCGCTGGCCGGCTCCGTCTACTGCCACTGCACCCGCTGCCAGCGCCGCTCGGGCACCGCCGCGCCGGCCTCGGCGAAGATCGAGCCCGGCTCGCTGCAGCTCAAGTCAGGCCAAGAGCACCTGCGCGACTGGACACCGCCCGGCGGCCTGGCCAAGACGTTCTGCGGCGAGTGCGGGTCGGCGCTGTTCGCCCGCGATCCCGAGACGAAGGAGATCACGATCGTGCGCCTGGGAGCCATCGATGGCGACCCCGGCATCCGCCCGCAGGCGCACCAGTTCGTGGCCTACGCGGCCCCGTGGGAGCCGGTCGCCGACGACGGGCTGCCGCGCTTCGACGAGCGCATCCCGGGCGCATGATCGCGCCGATCTCCAGCGCGCGCACGGTGGAGCAGCTCGAGGCGCTGCTGCCGATGGCCGAGCTGGAGCTGTCGGAGCAAGAGCTCGACCGGCTCTCGGCGGCCGGGGGCATAGAGTCGGCGGGCATGAGCACCGAGGAGCAGGCCGTCCCCTTCGGCAACTACCAGTACGAGATCTACCTCAAGGGTCTCGCCGAGAAGCTCCCCTCGATCCCGATCGAGTACTTCAAGCTCGAGGCAGCCGCCAAGGAGAAGCTGCCGCCCGAGTCGTTCGACTACGCCGCCGGCGGCGCCGGCGAGGGCCGCAGCATGGACGCCAACCGCGCGGCGTTCCTGCGCTGGCAGATCCTGCCGCGCATGCTCGGCGACGTGTCGCAGCGCGACCTGTCGACCCAGGTGTGCAACACCCGTCTCCCCGCCCCGCTGATGATGGGGCCCGTCGGGGTGCTCTCGATCCTGCACGCCGACGCCGAGCGGGCGGCGGCGAGAGCCGCCGCGGCCACCGGGGTGCCGATGGTGCTCAGCGGCGCCTCCTCGACGAGCATGGAGGACGTCGCGCAGGAGCTGGGCGAGACCCCCGGCTGGTACCAGCTGTACTGGCCCAACGACCCCGAGCTGGCGGCGAGCATGGTCTCGCGCGCGGAGGCGGCCGGCTACGAGGCGATCGTGGTCACGCTCGACACGCGCATGATGCCCTGGCGCCCGCGCGACCTCCAGGGCGCCTACCTGCCCTTCCTCAAGGGCGAGGGGATCGCCAACTACACCTCCGACCCGGTGTTTCGCTCCAAGCTGGACAAGCCGCCCGAGGAGGACATGCAGGCGGCGATCCAGCAGTGGGCGATGGTCTTCCCCAACCCCACGCTGGACTGGGACGACCTGCCCACCCTGCGCGAGCACACCTCGCTGCCGATCCTGCTCAAGGGAGTGCTGCATCCCGACGACGCACGCAAGGCGGTGGACCTGGGTCTGGACGGCCTCATCGTGTCCAACCACGGCGGCCGCCAGATCGACGGCTCGGTCACGCCGCTGGACCAACTGCCCTCCGTGCTCGACGAGGTGGGCAACGAGGTGCCGGTGCTGGTGGACAGCGGTGTGCGTACCGGCTCGGACGTGCTGAAGGCGGTGGCGCTCGGGGCGAAGGCGGTGCTGGTGGCCCGACCCTGGGTCTGGGGGCTGTCGCTGGCCGGTCAGGAGGGCGTCGAGCAGGTGCTGAAAAGCCTGCTGGCCGACACCGATCTCACGCTGGCCATGACCGGCCTGGCTAGCGTGAGCGACGTGACTCGCGACCTCCTGGTTCCGGCGCCCTAGCGTGACCGCCCCTCCCAGCAGCGGTGGCGGGGCCTCCCGGCGGGGCCCCGGCCCGGCTGGCACGATCTCGGCCGGCGGCGGCGCCAGCCTGGGCTCGGCTCGCTCGCCGCTGAGGCGCAGGCTGCTGCCGCGCATGCGCGCCCACGACATCGCGATCGACCTCGGCACCGCCAACACGCTGGTGTTCGTGCGCGGCGAGGGGATCGTGTCCTCCGAGCCGTCGGTGGTGGCGATCGACACCGACAGCGGCGCCGTGCATGCAGTGGGCGAGGACGCCCAGCGCATGATCGGCCGTACGCCGGCGCGGATCTCGGCGGTGCGGCCGCTGCGCCACGGCGTGATCGCCGACTTCGAGGTGACCGAGAAGATGCTGCGCCACTTCATGGCCCGCG
Organism: Thermoleophilaceae bacterium; assembly: GCA_035646775.1. Lineage (GTDB taxonomy): Bacteria > Actinomycetota > Thermoleophilia > Solirubrobacterales > Thermoleophilaceae > JAAYBF01. The sequence goes on from DASROS010000092.1 coordinate 2,315, forward strand.
CGCACAAGGGGCGGCGCGCCCGCCCGAGGGTGATGATGTGCGCGCCGTCGGGGATCACCGGCGTGGAGCGCCGCGCGCTCACCGAGGCCTGCGTGGCCGCCGGCGCGCGGTCGGTGCACCTGATCGAGGAGCCGCTGGCCGCCGCGATCGGCGCCGGCCTGGCGATCGACGCCCCCAGTGCGAGCATGGTCGTGGACGTGGGCGGCGGCACCAGCGAGGTGGCGGTGATCTCGCTGGGCGGAATCGTGGTGTCACGCTCGCTGCGCGTGGGCGGCTACGACCTCGACGACACGATCGCGGCGTGGCTGCGCAACACCCACAGCCTGGCCATCGGAGAGACCACGGCCGAGCGGGTGAAGCTCGAGGTGGGCGGCGTGGCGCCCGACGCCACCGACGCCTCCTGGGGCGTGAGGGGGCGCGACCCGGTCTCGGGACTTCCCCGGGAGGTGGACATGCCGAGCGAGGAGATCCGCACGGCGCTGGAAGATCCCGTAGTCGAGATCGTGGCGGCGGTGAAGGAAGCCCTGGAGACCACGCCGCCAGAGCTGGCCTCGGATATCTTCGACCGCGGCATCGTGGTAGCCGGCGGCGGCGGGCTGCTGCGCGGATTCCCCGAGCGGCTGTCCCAGGAGACCAATGTGCCCGTGGGCCTCGCCGACGACCCGCTCACGTGCGTGGCCCTGGGAGCGGGCCGGGCGCTGGACGAAATCGAGCTGCTCGAGCGCCGCTGGTAAGTCGCGACTTAGGCGAGCACCTCGAGCAGCAGCACCGTCGAGCCGAACACGAACGCCACGGCCGCGATGACGCCCACCAGCCGCGGCGAAGGGCCGCCGTGGATGCCAGTCTCGTGCACGGCGGTATGCCCCTTTCCCCTCGCGATGAGCCACCGGTTCACCGGGAAGGCCGCCACGCCGGCGATCGCCAACGCCACCGACAGGGAGCCCCAAAAAAGCTCGTTGGTGAGGCCGGCCTCCATGGCTCCGGGGATCGACAGCATGATCGCGTTGTCCACGACCTCCATCGTGGCGATGCTGAAGGTGTCCGCCGCGAGCGCGATCGGCACAACCGCGGATAGCGCCAGCCCCGCACGCAGCAGCGGCAGGCTGGTAAGGCCGTAGCCGAACAGGAAGGCCAGTCCCACCGCCAAGGCCACGGTGCCCCATTCCGAGAAGCCCAACGCCGTGCCGATCACCATCCCCAGCACCTCGCCGATCGCGCAGCCGGTGAGGCAGTGCAGCGTGGCCGAGAGGGCGACGCCCGTCAGCTCGGACCCTGAGCCGGGCATCTCGTGGTGGGCGTGGGCGGAGGTGTGGCCGGCGGCTTCCATTGCCGGACACTATACATACCCCCAGGGGGTAGCGCTAGCCCTCGCGCTGCACCGCGATGTTGAAGTGGGCGCCGCCCACCCAACCCATCATCTTCAGCCAGATGAGCAAATACGCCTCGGTGGCGCGGGCGCCCGATATGCCGCCTGCGTCCACCACGCGCTCGGCCGGCCAGCCGAAGCCGCCGAGCAGCTCGGTCACGACAGCCTTCGCGTCGGCGTCCTCGCCGCACACGAACAGCACGTGCTCGCCGGGAACGATCTCCGGGTGCACCATCACGTCGGCGTTCACTGTGTTCAGCGCCTTGACGACGCGCGCGCCGGGCACGGCCCGCTGCACCTGCTCGCCGAGGCTGTCGTCGATGCCGGTGAACAGGGTGGGCGGCCCGTCGCCGCCGAACCGCAGCGGGTTGGAGACGTCCACGAGCACCTTGCCCTCGAGCCCGGCGGCGGCCTCTGTGACCGCGTCCACCGCGCCGGCGCCGGCGGTGCAGTTGAACACCAGCTCGCCGTGCTCCGCGGCCTCGGCGTAGTCGCCGCTGCCGCGCGAGCCTGTCCTCACCTCGTGGCCCAGCTCCTCCAGGCGGGCGGCGATCGTCCGCCCCACCATCCCGGTGCCCAGCACGCCGATCCTCACGCGGCTGCTCGCTTGGCCTTGGCGCGCTCGTACTGCATGCGCAGCAGCTCGATCACGTCGCGTACATCGTCCTCTGAGTCGATGTGTCGCGAGGCCCAGCCCGAGTCGGGCAGCGGCCGGTGTGGCACCACCCGGCCGGCGGCCAGGAGCTCGTCGCGGACCGCGCGCGTGAAGGGGATGTCGGCCAAGTGGTCGCCGTGGAGGTGGCCCAGCTCGCGCTTGCCGAGCGCGAAGCGCACCGACCCGAAGCGGCCGGGGCCCACCTCCACGCCCGGCCACGAGCTCACCTCCCCGATGATCGCCTCGGAGGCCCGCTGCAATGTGTCTGGAGAAGTCATGGTCGTCATGGTGCACCCTCAAGCGCACTTGAAGTCAAGGGGTCGTGTCCTCGTACTCGGCGAGCTGTCGCTTGGAGGCGCCGATCCGCCACGCCTCCTCCACCAACTCGGCCAGCTCCTCGGGATCCACCGCGTCGAGCCGCGCGAGCACGTAGGGATGGCCGTCGTAGTGCGGCGTGGTGAAGAACGCGTCGGGCTGTCCCTGGAGCAGCGCCTCGCGCTCGCCCATGTCGGACACGCGCAGCACGAGAGCGTCGGGACCGGTGCGCAGGCGGCACATGAACTTCTTCCGGATCCGCAGCGACGGCGTGCCGTAGGACGTGGTCAGCGCCACGCCCGGGAAGCGGGTCCCGATCGCCACCACGTCGTCCCAGGTGGGCATGGGCTTTCTAGGCGCCGGGCTCGCCCTCGAAGTAGGCGACCCCGCTGGAGCGCTTGACCAGCATGTCGTCGTCCTTGTTCGCGGTCCAGATCCCCACCTTGTCGCTGTCGGGGTAGACCGTGATCGTGGGGTGGACGACCTCGGAGAACATCAGCACGCGCGCGGTTTCGTCCGTGTCGTTCTGCACTCGGTGCGCGCCCTCCGGGCCACGGCGGAAGCACACCACGTCCCAGGGGTCGAGCTGATCGGTGCCCTCGGGATGGCGCAGCGTCGGGCGGCCCTCAAGCACCAGTAGCCACTCCTCCTCCCCGTACTCGTAGTGGTAGGGGCAGACCGCCTGGCCTGGCGGCAGCTCGTACACGGTTGTGCCCAGCCGCTCGGCGCCAACGTCCTTTCCGAACCGGTACATGCCGGCGCGGAAGCCTCCGGGTCGGTGGAGTCGTAGGTGAACTCGGGCGATGCGATGTTGACCGTACGCATGGCGCGCGAGGCTACAGCGGTTGGCGAGGCTTCTTCGTCATGCTTTACGAAATGTCAGACACCGTGAAGATGACCGAAGCCGCTCGCCGGCGCCTCGAGGCCGACGTCGAAAAGCTGGAAGGCGAGGGCCGCCGCGAGAAGGCCGAGCGCATCGGCATCGCGCGCGACTGGGGCGATCTCAAGGAAAACGCGGAGTACCACGCCGCCAAGAACGACGCCGCCATGCTGGAGGCCAAGATCGCCCGCATGCGCGGCCAGCTGCGCTCGGCCGAGATCGTGGAGGCCGTGGAGGGCGATGCGATCGGCATGGGCTCGACGGTGACCTACGCCGACTCCGAGAGCGGCAAGGAGATGACGTTCACGCTCGTGCCCGCCACCGAGGCCGATCCGGGAGACGGCCGCCTATCGATGGACTCGCCCGTGGGCGAGGCGCTGGCCGGCGCTCGCGAGGGCGACGAGCGCAAGCTGGAGACGCCGCGGGGCGCGCGCAGCGTGCGCGTAGTGGCGATCGAGCAGCCCTAAGAGCGGTCAGCCCGCCCTCGCGCGGTCACGCGGCGGCGCGCCCCTTGCGAGCCACGGCCGGCCGGGGGGCGGCTTGGGCCTCGAGCAGCTCAACGATGCGGTCGAGGCGCTCGCACGTGGCGTCGAAGCCCGTCGAGATCTCGCTTTCGACCTTGGAGAGCCTCTCCACCTCAGTCCGGACCTCCACGAGGGCTTTCTCCATCCGCTCCAGCGGTTTTTGGATGTCGCCGAGCGGGTTGGGCATCAACTTGGGCATCGGTTAGCGGCTCTCCTTGGACGGGGGCGGGGAATCGGTGCTCTGGCCGGGCAGGTGAGGTTCTGGACGAGCCCGTCTTGTGGACACGCGCGCATGTCAAGTCTACGCCGGGGTGAGGCCCCCGGCTCGCCGGGGTATGGGGCCTGCGATGCCCGAGGACAGGCTCTCCCGCTATCGCGCCAAGCGAGATTTCAAGCGCACGGGTGAGACAAGCCGCAATGGCTGCTGGTGAAGCGCCGCGACGAGGCCGCCGACGCGCGGCGCAATCCGGTGAGCACCCAGCCCGAGTCCGTGCTCAGCGGCCGCACCGTGGAGGATGTGGCCGCCAAAGGCGGATGAGCGCTGCGCTGGACACCCTCCCGGAAGCAGAACGCTCGCTGGTCCGCGAGGCGGGGCCGCCGCGTGGCTCGGACGCGATGAAGGCCGTGCTCACCGACGAGCGCTTCTCGCACCCCGACTGGATCTACGAGCGCAAGCTCGACGGCATTCGCTGCATCGCCATCCGCGACGGGGACGGGGTGCGGCTGCTCTCGCGCAACGAGAAGTCGCTGGACGATCGCTACCCCGAGCTGGCCGAGACGCTGGCGGGCGAGCGCTGCGAGCGCTTCGCGGTGGATGGCGAGGTCGTGGCCTTCGACGGCGCCCAGACCAGCTTCTCGCTACTCGCACAGCGCGGGCAGCGCCACGTGCGGGTGTTCCTCTACGTGTTCGACCTGCTGTGGCTGGACGGCCACGACGTGCGCCCCCTGCCGCTGCGCTCGCGCAAGCGGCTGCTGCGTGGCGCGCTGGACTTCCGCGGCGCCGTGCGCCTCACCCCACACCGCAACGAGCACGGCGAGGAGCTGTATGCCGAAGCCTGCGACAAGGGCTGGGAGGGGCTGATCGCCAAGCGGGCGGACAGCGCCTATTCGAGCTCGCGGTCCAAGGACTGGCTGAAGTTCAAGTGCGACCGCAGCCAGGAGCTTGTGATCGGCGGCTACACCGCGCCCAAGGGCTCGCGCGAGGAGCTGGGCGCGCTGCTGACCGGCTACCACGACGGCGGCGAGCTGCGCTACGCCGGCAAGGTGGGGACGGGCTTCGACGGCGCGACGCTCAAGGACCTCGCCGGGCGGATGCGGCCATTGCGGCGCTCCGACCCGCCGTTCGCCGACGCCCGCGAGATCAAGGAGCGCACCGCCACGTGGGTGGAGCCCGAACTGGTGGCCCAGGTCGGCTTCACCGAGTGGACGCGCCACGGGCGGCTGCGCCACCCGCGCTTTCTGGGGCTGCGCTTCGACAAGCCCGCCACCAAGGTGGTGCGAGAGGGATGACCGAGTACCTGCGCATAGGCCGCCGCGACGTGAAGCTGACCCACCCCGACAAGGTGCTGTTCGCAAAGGCTCGCCTGACCAAGCTCGACCTCGCCCGCCACTACGAGCGCGTGGCGGAGGTGATGCTGCCCTACGTGCGCGAGCGTCCGCTGGCGCTGCAGGCCTT
>DASROS010000093.1:0-16486 GCA_035646775.1 Thermoleophilaceae bacterium
CACCGCGCACGCCGCATCATCAGGAAACCACTCCCGGAACGCCGGCCACGTCCCCGGGTAGTCCACACCCGCCCGCGGCCGGCTCTCCGTCGACGCCTGCATTCACAAGCAAGCTACTGCAACGAAGTGGATACCCCCCTGCGCGAGAAGCAATCGCGTGATCCGACAGCACTCGCGAAGATGGCTACCAGATCTAGGAGCCCGGCTTTTGGTGGTGACCAGTGTGGGACGGGTGGGTAAGTCGCCACCGCTACTCAGAGGCGCGACGGGCGGTGGTGCTCGAGAAGGCGTAACCGAGGAGGCGGAAGTCGACGAGTCGAGCCGAAGGCGACGAGCCCTCGAGGGCCCCACCGACCGGAGGGCCTCTGCGCGAAACAGTCAGGACAACCGGCTAAGCCGGCGCCGGCTCCGCCGGCGGCTCAGGGTCCTCCGGCGGCATCTCCGGCGGCGGCTCCTGACGTGGCCTGATCTCGCGGGCGTCCAGGTACTCGCGCAGCGCGATCTGGATCGAGGCCGCCACCGGCACTGCCACGAGCGCACCGAGGACCCCGAGCAGCGTGCCGCCGAACAGCACCGCGACCACGACCAGGAACGGGTTGATGTCCACCGCCCGCTTCTGGATCTGCGGCTGGATCAGGTTGTTCTCCACCTGCTGGTAGACGATCGACCAGATGACCCAGATGATGGTGGCCGTCGGGAAGTTGGAGAACAGCGTGACCACGCCCACGAGCACCGCGCCGATGGTGGCGCCCACCAGTGGGATCAGGTCCAGGAAGAAGATGATCAGCGCCAGCGGCCCGGCGAACGGCACGCCGAGGATGAGCAGCACGACGTAGGCGAGCACGCCGGCGAGCGTGGCCTGGAACAGGGCGCCGGCCACGTAGTTGCCGACCGCCGAGGCCGACCTCTGCAGCACGCGCTCGATGCGCGCCGCCCTTTTCTCGGGTAGGTAGCGCAGCCCGCCGGCGATCCAACCTCGACCGCCGCCCAGCATGAAGGCGGTGAGGATGAGGATCGTGACCAGGGCGAAGATTGAGTTGACGATTCCGAGCCCCACGTCCCGCAGGGTCGACGCGGCGCCGCCGAGGCGCTCGGGCAGCTTCTGGGCTTGCTCGCGCAGCTTGCTGGTGATGTCGTAGTCCTGGTCGAGCTTGCGCAGCCGCTCGTTGTCCTCCACGAAGCTGGTCACGTCGCGCGCGTACTGCGGGGCGTTCTGGGCAAGGTCGTTGGCCTCGCTCACGAGCGGCGGCACGATCAGCGCCCCGATGCCGATCGGCACCGCGAGCAGGCCCAGGTAGACGACGGTGATCGCCAGCCCCCGCTTCATGCGGCGCTGCAGGAAGTTCACCGGACCGGACAGGGCGACCGCCAGGAAGGTGGCGATCAGCAACCAGCCGATCGGCCTGCGGAGCAGGTAGAGCAGGTACAGCGTGAGCACGACCATGACCACGATCAGCACCGTGCGCAGTGCGACCCTGGTGGCGGGCGTCTCCGGCTGGGCCATTCTCAGCGCATTGTTACTCAGGGCTCAGTCGAGATACCGGGTGGGGATGGATCCCACGCCCAGCAGCCCCGGCCCCAGGTGCACCGAGAGCACGGGACCGATCTCGCCGATGATCAGCGGATCGCAGCCGAACACCTCGCGGCAGCGGTCGGTGAGCTCGGCCGCCTGGTCGGATGCCGAGATGTGCTGCACCACCCACCCGTCCGCGCCGGACTCGTGGCGCTGGCGGGCGTAGTCCACCAGCCGCTCGAAGGCCCGCGAGCTGGTGCGCACGCGTTCCACGGGCCGCAGGTCGCCGCCCTCCATGGTGAGGATCGGCTTCACGCGCAGGGTGGACCCGATCCACGCGCTGGCGGCGCCGATACGCCCGCCTCGCTTGAGGAACTCCAGTGTGTCCACCGCGAACCAGATCTTGGCTTCGTCGCGGGCCTCGTCGACCCTCGCCTCGATAGCATCGAGGTCGAGGCCGGCCTTCGCCGCGGCCGCGCACACGAGCACGAGCATGCCCAGGCCGGCCGCCCCGCTTCCGGAGTCGATCACCCGGACCCGCTCCCCGCCCTTGCCCTCGCGTTCCAGCTGCTCGGCGGCCTGGCGCGCGGAACCCAAGGTGCCCGAGAGAGTCGCGGAGATGTGGATCGAGACCACGTCGCGACCGTCGGCGAGCAGCGGCTCGTACGCGCTCGCGAAGTCCCCCACCGAGGGCTGGGAGGTGGTCGGCAGCTCCTCGGCACCGCGCAGCTCTTCGAAGAAGGCGTGGTAGTCGGTTATGTCGGACTCGCGCTCGGTGCGCCCCGCACCGAAGTTCACGTAGAGGGGAACCAGCTCGATCCCGAGGCGGTCGACGAGGTCGGCCGGCAGGTAGGCGGTGGTATCGGTCACGACGACGGCGGGAGGCATCGGCGCGCAGCCTATAGGCGCCACCCGCGGGTAACCGAGCGGCCCCTACACTCGCGTGGGTCGTGGCCAAGACCCTCCTGACTGGCGCAACAGGCTTCATCGGCTCCCATCTGGCCCGGGCGCTGGCCGAGCGCGGCGAGGACCTCCGGGTGACCGTCCGCGAGGGCTCCGACACCCGCGAGATCGACGACCTTGAGGTGGAGCGAGTGCGCTGCAACCTGCTCGACCGCCGCGCCGTGCGGCGGGCGCTCAAGGGGGTCGACAAGGTCTTCCACGCGGCGGGCATGACCTCCGTGCGCCCGTCCGATGCGGAGCGGCTGTTCGAGGTGAACGTGGGAGGCGTGCGCACGGTCCTCGGCGAGAGCCTGCAGGCCGGCGTGGGCCGCGTGGTGCTCACGTCCAGCGCGGCGGCCCTGGGTCCCGCGGAGCGGGGCGGTACCGCGGACGAGCGCCAGCTGTTCACCGCCGCCCACCTGGGCATCCCGTACGTGAACTCGGTGCACGAGGCCGAGGCCGAGGCATTCCGGCTGGCGGCCGCCGGCCTGCCGCTGGTGTGCGTGAACCCGGCGGTGGTGTTCGGCCCCGGCGATGTTCACGTGACCTCCACCCGGCTGGTCCGCAGCTTCCTGCTCGGCAGGGTGCCCGCCTACGCCGACGGCGCGCTGAACGTGGTCGATGTCCGCGACGTGGCCGCCGGCCACCTGCTGGCCGACGACAAGGGCGCGGTGGGTGAGCGCTACATCCTCGGCGGGCGCAACTTCACCTTCGACCGGCTGTTCGCCGACCTCGGACGGATGAGCGGCGTGGCGCCGCCGCTGAAGGTGCCGCGCAACCTGGCGGCGGCCGCGGCGACCGTGCTTCGCCTCGGGCCCGGGCGTACCACCCTCGACCCTCGCGAGGTGCTCGCCGCCAGCCAGTTCTGGACCTACAAGTCCACCAAGGCCAAGCGGGAGCTGGGCTTTAACGCCCGCCCGCATGAGGAGACGCTGGAGGCGACGGTGGCCTGGTACCTGGATCGCGAGCACGACCGGATCGTGCGCGCGAGGCGCTCCCAGCAGCTGCAGTATCGGGTGGCCGCCGCTGCCATCGAAACCGGCGAGGGCGCTGTCGGCGTGGGCCGCCGTGCACTGCGTGGTCTGGGTATCGGCCGGCGTTAGTGGCCCCTCCCGCAAGGACGCGACCACTAGTCTGCGTCTGCCATGGCCACGCTGTACCGCTGCAAGGCTCCCACGGATCTCGTCTGCCGCTGTGGCAAGGTGGCCCGGCGCCTGCGGGGAATGGGAGTCGAGTACGACGAGGTGCGCGTGCCGTTTCTCAAGCGTGATCGTCCTGAGGTGGACGAGCTCACCGGCCAGCGCTGGGTTCCGGTGCTGGTGCACGGCGAAGAGGTGATCGCCGACTCGCACCGCATCCTCGAGTACCTCGACCACCTGGCAGCCGGCGCCCCGGCCGAGCGGGAGCCCGGCAGCTGCGCCGAGGCGGAGGCGGGGGCCTGATGCCCCGGCCACCTCGAGCGGGGCTGCAGCGGGCGGCGGCCGCCGGCCGCCGCGCGTGGCCGCTGCTGCTTGCCGCGTGGGAGCGCTGGCAGTCGTTGTCCGAGGAGGACAAGGAGCGCTACCGGCGCCAGGCTCGCGGCTACGCCGACCGTGGCCGGCGGGTGATGGCCGATCGCCGCGGCCGGCGCGGCCGGATCAGATAACGGGCGGCCGAATGAAGGTCGATGTAGAGCCGAGCGCGTCGGCCCTGGAGGCGGCGCGTGCCGCGGCGCCCCTGGCGGCCGACCGCGCGGAGCAGTCCGAGCGCGACCGCCGCCTGGTGCCCGAGCTGGTCACCGCGCTCCGGGGGGCCGGACTGTTCCGGGTCTGCGTGCCGCGGTCGCTCGGCGGCGGTGAGGTCGCACCCGAGGAGCTCGTGGCCGTGATGGAGGAGTTGGGCCGCGCCGATGGCGCCACCGCCTGGTGCGTGGCCGTGGCAGCCACCAGCGGGGCGCTGGCCGCCTACCTGCCCGAGGCCGATGCCCGCGAGGTGTACGGCGCGCCCACCGGCTGCGTCGGAGGCGTGTTCGCGCCGAAGGGCCGTGCCGTGGCGGTGCAGGGTGGCTACCGCGTGACCGGGCGCTGGCCGTTCACCTCCGGCGTCGACCACAGCGACTGGCTGATGGGCGGATGCCTGGTGGAGGACGACGGCGACATCCGCGTGCTCGAGGGCGGCATCCCCGACATCCGGCTGATGCTCTTCCCCGCGTCCGACGTGGAGGTGATCGACACCTGGACGGTGAGCGGGCTCCGGGGCACCGGCAGCCACGACATCGAGGTGTCCGGCCTCGCGGTGCCCTCGGGGCGCTCGGCCTCCCTGTTCGGGGACTCTCCGCGCGAGCGCGGCTCGCTCTACGCCTTCCCGGTCTTTGGGCTGCTGGCCCTTGCCATCTCCGGCGTGGCCCTCGGGATCGCCAGGGGCGCCGTCCAGGACCTGCTCGAGCTGGCCGGGGGCAAGCTGCCGACGCTGCAGACCAAGCCACTCGCGGCTCAGGCCGACACCCAGCTGCGGATGGCCAAGGCCGAGGCCCGCCTGCGCGCGGCGCGGGCGCTGGTCAGCGAGGCGATCGGCGAGACGTGGCAGCACGTGCAGGCGGGGGGCGAGTTCACGCTGCGCGACCGCGCCGCGCTGCGCATGGCGGCCAACCACGCGATGACCAGCTCGGCTGAGGTGGTCGACGAGATGTACTCGCTCGGCGGCGGCACGTCGATCTACGCCACAAGCCCTCTGCAGCGCCGATTTCGCGACGTGCACACGGCCACCCAGCACGTGCTCGTGGGCTCGTCGGTCTGGCAGACCGCGGGCCGCGTGCTGCTCGGCCAGCAGGTGCGCGCCGAGCAGCTCTAGGGCCCGTCAGTCCAGGCGGTTCTCCAGCGGGATCTGGCCTTGGCGCGCGGGCACCTCAGACTCCGTCAGGGCCGGCTCTGACCCCTCATCGTCGTCCTCGGGCATCTCCACGCCCAGCTTCTCGGCCAGCTCGCCGGTCTCGTACATCTCGGTGACGATGTCGCAGCCGCCCACCAACTCGCCCTTCACGAACAACTGCGGGATCGTGGGCCAGCCCGACAGGCCCGACAGCTCCTCGCGGATGCGGGGATCGGGGAGGATGTCGAGCGCCGCGTAACGCACGCCGAGCGCGTTCAGCGCGCCCGAGGTCCGCATGGAGAAGCCGCACCCCGGCTGCTCGGGCGTGCCCTTCATGAAGAGCATCACCTCGTTCTCGGCGATTGACTGCTCGATGAAGTCTCTGATCTCGGTGTTGGTCATCCGGTCTTCTCCGGTGTCGAGGTCTTGATCGAGAGGGCGTGGATCGCACCGCCCACCTCGTTGCCGAACACGCCGTACACGAGCTGGTGCTGCTCGATCCGGCTGAGGCCCTCGAAGCGGTCCGAAACCACCTCGGCGCGGAAATGGTCGCCCCCTCCGGTGAGATCCTCCACGTAGACGGTAGCGCCTGGGAAAGCGCCCGCTATGCGGGCTGTCAGGTCGTCGCTGGAAGGCATTGAAGCCCAATGCTACATTTCCTGAAGCATGGTCACTCTCACAGACATCGCGGCTGACAAGGTGCGGGGATTCCTCGACCAGCAGGAGTCCGAGGGCGAGGTCGGCCTCCGCGTGGGAGTACGCGGCGGCGGCTGCTCGGGGTTCCAGTACGCCCTCGCCCTGGACGAGAAGCACGAGGAGGATCACGTCTTCGACCACGAGGGCATCCGCGTGATCGTCGATCCGGCCAGCCTGCGTTACGTGGACGGCTCCAACGTGGACTTCACCGAGAGCCTGATGGGCTCCGGCTTCGAGGTGATCAACCCGAACGTGGTCGCGGCCTGCGGCTGCGGCTCCTCTTTCCGCGTTGCAGACGAAGAGCCGTCCTGCGGTTCCACCGTCTGAGTGGCCAAGTCCAAGCGCAGCGTTGCCGTGGCCGGTTCCACGGTCACCCGTGACAGCGCTGCGGTGGCCGGGTCGAGTACCACGCGAAACAGCGTCGCGGTGGCCGGCAGCGCTCGCACGACGGGCAGCGCGGCCGTAGCCGGCAGCGCCGGCACCGCGGGCAGCGTCGCGGTGGCAGCCAGCGCGCTCACGGCCGGCAGCGCGGGCGTCGTGGGCAGCGCCGCCACCGTGCTCGGCGTGGCCGTGGCCGGCTGCGCGGCCACGGTGGCCTGCGTCACGTGCCACCGGTGTGTGGCCTGCATCGCGTGCGTGGACTGCGAAGGGTGCGTGGGCTGCATCGGCTGCGTCGGCCTGCGCGGCGAGGCGTTCAAGGTCGGAAAGCGCCGTAAGCGCCGCTAAAGGGAGGAGCGCAGGCCCATCGTCGATGGGCCGAGCACCGCACCGACTCCCTAAACCGGCTCATTGTCGAGCGAGCGCCAGAGGTACAGCGATGCCAGCGAGCGGTGGGGTCGCCACGGCTCGGCGATCTGCTCCAGCTCGGCGGGCGCGGGCAGGCCCTCGAGGCCGTAGGCCAGCTCAACCGCCCGCCTCACGCCCAGGTCGCCCACCGGCAGCACGTCGGGCCGCCGCAGGTGGAAGATCAGGAACATGTGGGCGGTCCACTGGCCCAGCCCCTTGACCGCGGTGAGCTGCTCGGACACCTCGTCGTCGGCCAGCTCGGTCAGGCGGTCGAGCTCCAGCTCGCTGGACACCACGTGCTCGGCCAGCGAGCGCAGGTATGACGCCTTCGCGCGCGAGAGACTCACGCCGCGCAGATCGTCGGGGTCGGTGTCGATCAGCTGCTCGGGCGTCGGGGTGGTGCCGTCGTAGAGGCCGGTGAGCCGCTCGTAGATCGTGCGCGCCGCCTTGGTGGACAGCTGTTGGCCCACGATCGAGCGGACCAGGGCGCCGTAGGCGTCCGCGGGCCGCCCGCGCGTGCGCTCCTCCTCGTCGAGCTTTCCTTGGGCCTCGACCAGCTTCGCGATCACCGGGTCGGCGCCCAGGAGGTGCTCCATCGCGTCGTCGGTCGACGCGACCGCCACCGACCGGCTCCCCGCGCTAGGCCGCGGCACGGCGCGGCGGTCGGTGGAACTCGGCTTCCGCGTCGCCGAGTGGGGTGGACGGCTCGTCGCCGAACAGCCACTCGCGCGCGATCCGGTGCCAGTTGGCGGTGGCGCCGAGCTGGCCAAGCACGGCGAGGGTGAGCCCCTCCATACGCCGCGCGAGGATGGCCTCGGGCGGCATCGTGCCGTGCTTCATCAGCTCCCAGAACTCCGAGCGGGGGTCGCCGAAGTCGATCAGCACCTGGGACACCACCGCCTTGTCGATCGTCACCTCGCGGTCCTCCAGGTACCAGCTGATCACCGCGCGGAAGTGGCGCAGCACCTCCTCGGGGTCGATCGAGTCGTCGTCGCGCGGGTACACGCCCTGGGCGACGAGTTGGTCCAGCAGCCCCTCGGCGTCCCGATCCAGGCCCAGGCGGATTGCCTCGACCTCGTTGTCGAGGTGGTCGCGCCCGAGCTTCTTGGTCATGCCGAAGTCCAGGAACGCCACGCGCCCGTCGGGCAGCAGCTTGAAGTTGCCCGGGTGGGGGTCGCCGGAGAAGTGGCCGTTGCGGTACAGCGACCCGAAGAAGAACCGGAACACAACCTCCCCGAAGCGGTCGCGGGTGTCCGCATCGAGCTGCTTGACGTCCTCGAAGCCCAGGCCGTCGACCCACTCGGTCACCAGCACGCGCTCGCGCGACAGCGACGTGACCACCTCGGGGATGACCACGAAGGGGTGCTTTCGCCAGGCGCGCGCGAAGGCTCGCTGGGCCTGCGCCTCATGCTCGTAGTCCAGCTCGTCGGACAGGCGCTCGCGAATCTCCGCGGTCATCGCCTTGGCGTCCATCCCGGGCGCGATCCTCTTCGCCACCCGCATCAGCAGCCCGAGGTTCTGGAGGTCCGACCGCACGGCCTGGGCCACGCCCGGGTACTGCACCTTCACCGCCACGTCGCGGCCGTCCTCCAGGCGTGCGCGATAGACCTGGCCGATCGAGGCCGCCGCCACCGCCTCCTCGTCGAACTCTGCGAACACGTCGTCCAGCGGCTCGTCCAGCTCTGTCTCGATCACCTTGCGCATCTCCTTGAAGGAGACGCGCGGGGCGGACTCGCGCAGCTCGGCGAGCTTGGCCTGGATGCGTTCCTGAAACTCCTCGGGGAAGGCGCCGGTGTCGATGAACGACGCCACCTGGCCCACCTTCATGGCGGCGCCCTTCATGTTCCCGAGCACGTCGAGGATCTGCTCGGCGGCCTCGGCCTGGCGGCGGCTGGCCGCTCGCCGGCGCCCGTCCTCGCCACGGGCGAGGTTGGTGGCCTTGGTTGCGTAGTTGCGCGCGGTCTGGCCTCCGGCAAGGCCGGCCACCTTCGCCGTCCGGCGCACGCGGCCGGTGGGGATCGAGCTGTCGTCGCCGCGAGCCACGCGACAAGAGTACGGGCCGGCTTCAGCTGCGGCCGACGATTGGGTCGAACATCTAGTCTGCGGCCATGCGCCTCGTCACGTTCGACTCGGGGGAGGGCCCCCGCGCCGGCCGGCTGGACGACGGCGCGGTGGTGCCGCTCTCAGAGCCCGGGGAGAGCCTCGGCGCGCTGTTGCAGCGCGGCGGCCTGAGCGACGGCCCCGCGTGGCCGCCGCTGCCTCCCGACGAGGTCACCCTCCTGCCGCCGGTCACCGACCCGAGCAAGATCGTCTGCATCGGGCTCAACTACCGCTCCCACGCGGAGGAGCAGGGCGCCGAGCCGCCAGAGACGCCCACGTTCTTCGCCAAGTTCGCGAACGCCCTGGCGGCGCCCGGTTCGGCGGTGGCGCTACCCGCGTACAGTCGCCGCGTGGACTACGAGGCGGAGGTGGCCTTCGTGATCGGCGACCGCTGCAAGGACGTGCCCGAGGCGCAAGCGATGTCCCACGTGGCGGGCTACACGTTGCTCAACGACCTCTCCGCCCGCGACTACCAGTTCAAGACGCCCCAGTGGATGCCGGGCAAGGTGTTCGACGGCGCCGCGCCGTGCGGCCCGGCGCTGGTCACGCCCGACGAGGCGGGCCCCCACGACGCGATCGAGATCGCGCTTACGCTCAACGGCGAGGAGATGCAGAACGGCACGACCGCCGACCTCGTGCACTCCATCCCGGCGCTTGTGGCCTACCTGTCGCAACTCATGACTCTCGAGCCCGGCGACGTGGTGTCCACCGGCACCCCGGCCGGCGTGGGCAGCTTGCGGAATCCCAAGGTGTGGCTGAAGCCGGGCGACGAGGTCGTGGTCTCCTCACCCCAGCTGGGCACCCTGGTCACGCCCCTCACCTGACTCGCCCCAGAGCACCGGCCGCGTGGCGCGCGGTCAGTCCAGCAGCACCTCGACCTGTTCGCCGATCGCCTCGGCGAGCAGGGACGAGTTGCGCTGAGCCGCCCAGATCGCGACGCTCGGGTCCGACCCGCTGCCGTTGGTCTCGGCACGCAGCGCCACGGTGTCCCCGTCGCGTTCCAGCCGCACCGAACGCACGGAGCGGTCGCGGCTGCGCTCCAGCTGCTCGGCCAGGCGTATCACGCCGCACAGCACGCGGAGCCGGTCGCCGTCGCCCTTGCGCTCGAGCGCTCCCAGCTCCTCCGGATCGGGCTCGCCCTTGCGGTGCCAGCGCGCGATCAGGGCGATCAGCTCCAGCTCGTACGGGCTGAACCCGGGGAGGCCGGCGTTGCGGATCAGGTAATGCGAGTGGCGGTGGTGGTCGTCGTAGTCGATCGTCACGCCGATGTCGTGGAGCATGCAGGCGGCCCACAGCAGCTCGCGGTCGGTGCCGTCGAGGTCGTGCAGGCCGGCCTCGCCGAGCTCGTCGAACATCTGGAGCGACAGCCGGGCCACATGCTCCACGTGTTCGTCGTCGGTACGGAAGCGGTGGGCGAGGTTGGTAACGGCCTCGCGTCGCACGTCCTCCAGCAGCGGGGGGTCGCGGTCGTCCAGCAGCCGCTCGAAGAAGACCCCCTCGCGCAGGCCCGCCTCGGTCACCTCCATCTCCGAGAAGCCGCCGTGCTCCATTGCCGTGGCCACCACTACGGCGCCGCCGAGGATCACGTCGCCGCGGTCGGGCTTGATGCCGCGTACCGAGCCGCGCTTGGACGCCGGGCGCGAGGCCAGGTCCTCGATCAGCTGCTCCAGATCGTCCAGTGTGAGCACGAAGCCCTGCACGTCGATGGCGGGCAGCTCGAGGCGCTTCTGCACCGCGGCGGCGAGGTTGCGGATCGTCCCGCCCACGCCCGCCAGGCGCAGGCCCTTGCCGCCCTGCCACCACTCGAACTCCGCAAGCGTGCGGCCCACGTGCTTGCGCAGCGCCTTCAGCTGCTTGGAGCCGGCGTCCTCGCTGGGGAGGAACGCCTCGCTCACCCTCACCGCGCCGAGCCTCACCGACTCCGCCTCGGCCAGCCGCCGGTTCGCTATGCGGGTGATCTGCACGCTGCCGCCGCCCACGTCGATGCCGAAGCCGTCGTCCAGCGTGGTGGAGTTAACGATCGCCAGGTAGCCGTAGAACGCCTCCTCGGCGCCGCTGATCACGCGCACCTCCAGACCGGTGCGCTCCCTGATCGCGGTGAGGAGGTCGTCGCGGTTGGCGGCGTCGCGGATGGCGCTGGTGGCCACGGCATCGACCCGCTCGACCCCAGACGCCTTGAGGAACGAGGCGAACACCGCCGCGGTATGCACCGCCCGGTCCATTGGCTCGGGCTGCAGCACGCCCTCGTCGCCCATGCCCGCGCTCACGCGCGTGGCCTCGCGGATCTCGTCGGCCAGGCTCCACCAGCTGCCGGGCTCGTACTGGAACACCACGAGCCGGAACGAGTTGGATCCCATGTCGATCACGGCCAAGCGTTCCATCGCCCTGGATGATGGCCGCTGGGGCGGCTGGGCATCTTCGGTGGACGCGCGCTGAGCGCCGGATCCCCCCTCTAAGGTCGATCCGCCCGCTTGCCGATAGCGGTTCCAGATGGCTGCCTTCGCCAAGACCCGCCCCAGCGTCAATCCGTCCCCGTCGGTGCCCACCGGGCCCCAGTTCGACAACCGCCGCGTGCTCGCGGGGCTCCTCGACCTGATGGTGCCGCTCGGCATGGGCGTGGCCGCCGCCGCCGCCGGCCTGTCGCTCACCCGTGGGATGCAGGTGGTGGTGCTCGGCTGGGCCCTCTACTACTGCTTTGCCCTCGAGTCCTCCGGCGGGCAGACGCTCGGCAAGCGAGTGATGAAGCTCCGCGTGGTCTCCGCCGACGGCAGCCCCGCCACGAACACCCAGATCGCGAAGCGCACGATCGTCAGGATCGTGGACTGGAACATCATCGGCCTGATCGTCATGGTCGTCAGCGGCGAGCGCCGCCAGCGGCTGGGCGACATGTTGGCCGGCACGGTGGTGACCGACGCCGCCGCCACGGAGGCCCCGGCGACCACTGAGCTGGGCCAGCCCGCCGCCTTCGCCGGCGCGCCGCCCGCCGTGAAGGAGCCCAAGCGCCGCCGGAGCCTGAAGAACCTGGCCAAGCTGGAGATCGGCGGCTCCAAGAAGAAGAGGGACGAGGCCGTCGAGCAGGCGGTCGTGGCGGAGCCGGTGGAGAAGCAGCCAAAGAAGCGCCGGAGCCTGAAGCAGCTCGGCAAGATCGAGATCGGCCGCAAGAAGAAGGAGGACGAGGTGGAGCCGGGCGCCGTCATGGCCGCCGCGCCCCACGCCGCCGAGGCCCTTCCCCCCGAGTCGTTGCCCGAGAGCCTGCGCCCCGAGCCGGAGCCCGAGCTGCGTCCGTTCGATCCCCTGGAGGAGCGTCCGGTCCACCAGCCGGTGGACGAGGCAGAGGCCGTGGCACCGCCGGAGCCGGCCGTGGAGCCCGAGCCGGTCGTCGAGGTGGAGCCCGAGCCGGTCGTCGAAGAGCCCGAGCCGTCCGTCGAGATCGAGCACGAGCCGGTGGCCTACGAGCCGGTGGTCGAGCGCGAGCCGGAGGTCGGAGTGGAGCCCGAACCGATGTCCGAGGCCCCGCCGGAGCCGAGCCTCTACCAGCACGTGGAGCCCGAGCCGGTGGCGCAGTCCGAGCCCGTCGTGGAGATCGAGGAGCCGGGGGTGCCCGCCGAGCCGGAGCCCAGCCCCTATGCGCACCTGGAGGCCGAGCCGAGTCCCTACGCGCACCTGAACGCCGAGCCCAGCCCCTTCGGCGAGGAGCACCCGAGCGCCTACGCGCCGGCCGAGGCGTTCACCGACCAGCCGCAGCCGAACCCTTACCAGCACGCCGAGCCCGAGCCGGCGGCCCCGGAGCCGGAGCCCACGCCTGAGCCGGAGCCCGAGCCTCAGCCCGAGCCGAGCCTCTACCAGCACGCGCCCGAGCAAGAGTCGGCGCAGCAGCCCGAGCCCGACCCGCACGCCGGTCGCTACCCCGAGACCGAGGTGCCCGGCACCGCGGCGCCGATCGTGAAGCCGATCGAAACCGTCTCGGCGATGGACCTACTGATGCAGGACGTCGAGGAGCGCAAGAGCGGCTCCGACGGCTCGGACGGCTCGGACAGCTAGAGCCCCGCTCTCTATAATCGCCGGTCGGCCGCCGGTCCACCGGCCCGCGCCCAGCGCGGTTTCCTCATCGATATGGCTTCCTCTGCCGGCACGTCCGAGAATTCCCTGCGAGTCGCGATCGTCGGCTCAGGCCCGTCCGGCTTCTACGCGGCCGGCCACTTGCTGAGGGCGAAGGACCTCGAGGTCTCGGTGGACCTCTACGACCGGCTTCCGACGCCCTTCGGGCTCGTCCGGGCCGGCGTGGCGCCCGACCACCCCAAGATCAAGTCGGTCACTCGCGTGTACGAGAAGACCGCAGCCGGCGACGGCTTTCGCTTCTTCGGCAACGTGAACCTGGGCGAGCACATCACCCACGACGAGCTCAAGCAGCGCTACCACGCGGTGGTCTACGCGGTGGGCGCCGAGACCGACCGTCACATGGGCATCCCCGGCGAGGACCTCCCGGGTAGCTGGGCCGCCACCCAGCTGGTCGGCTGGTACAACGGCCATCCCGACTACCGCGACCTGGAGTTCGACCTCTCCTGCAAGCGCGCGGTCGTGATCGGCAACGGAAACGTTGCGACGGACGTGGCGCGGATGCTCGTGCTGCCGCGAGCGGAGCTGGACACCACCGACACCGCCGACCACGCCATCGAGGCGTTCGCCGCGTGCGGGATCGAGGAGGTCGTGATCGTGGGCCGCCGCGGGCCCGCCCAGGCCGCCTTCACCAACCCCGAGTTGCTCGAGCTCGGCGAGCTCACCGACGCCGACGTGGTGGTGGACCCCGCCGACATGGACCTCGACCACAACAGCCTTCAGAACATCGAGGCCGAGGGGCAGCTGACCGCTCGCAAGAACGTGGACATCCTCACCGGCTACTCCCAGCGCGAGCCCACCGGCAAGTCCAAGCGGGTGGTGCTGCGGTTCCTGCGGTCGCCCGTGGAGATCCACGGCGACGGCAAGGTCGAGTCGATCGAGCTGGTACGCAACGAGCTCGACCACGGCAGCGACGGCGCCCTGCGCGCCAAGGCCACCGACGATCACGAGACGCTCGAGGCCGGGCTCGTGTTCCGCTCGATCGGCTATCGCGGCGTGCCGATAGAGGGCGTGCCCTTCGACGAGTGGAAGGGCACGATCCCGAACGAGGAGGGCCGCGTGGTGGACCCCCACGAGCAGCACGCGATCCCCGGCGAGTACGTGGTGGGGTGGATCAAGCGCGGCCCGTCGGGCGTGATCGGCACCAACAAGCGCGACGCCCAGGAGACGGTCGACAACCTGATTCAGGACCTCCACGAGGGCCGGCTTTCGGAGCCCTCCGCGGGGACGGCCCCCGACGAGGTGGAGAGCCTGCTCTCCGAGCGCGCGCCCGACCACGTGACCTACGCCGGCTGGGAACTGATCGACGCCGCCGAAAAGGCGGCTGGCGAGCCGCAGGGCCGCCCGCGGGTGAAGTTGACACGCGTCGAGGAGATGCTCGACGCGGCCAAGACGTCCGTCTAGGAGGGCTCGGCCACCAGCGCCTCGCCGTCGAGCGCGTCCAGCGCCCGCTCCGGCGAAGCGGAGATGCAGGTGAAGATGGGGGTCTCGGACTCGGTGTAGGAGCTCGACTCGGTGGAGCGCAGCTCCTGCACCAGGTCGAGGAACTCGCCCGGCTCGTCGGCGTTGAACGAGACCACGAACTCCTGGTCGTCGAGTCCGTAGGAGTAGGCGGTGTTGATCTCGATGTTGGAGTAGCGCCGGCCGGTCTCGATGTGCCCGCGCATCACCCGCATGCGCTCCTCGGCGGGGAGCAGGTACCACTCGCGCTTCTTCCACATGGGATAGACGATCAGGTACTTGGCGTCAGACCCCGGGCGCGGCTCCAGCGGCTGCGGCTCGTCGGAGTACACCGACTCCTTGGTCATCGCCAGGTATGAGTGGGCGATTTCCGCGTAGCGCATCAGGCCCGACTGGTTGAGCAGCACGTGCAGCTCGTGGATCGGGTCCAGCGACGGGGCCAGCGCGCGCACCATCAGGTCGCAGTCGCCGCGCGTGCCCACCAGCGAGTAGGCCCGCAGCAGGTGATCCTCGCCGAACTCCCGACAGGCGGCGGCGAACTCCCGCTTGTCGGTCGCCCGCTCCTCGGGGTCTCGCCGGCGCCACTCGGGCGAGACCCGGATGAAGGTGAACTTGACGAAGTTGCGGCCGGCCACGGGCAAAAGTGTGGCATTCCGAGGCTTTGGCTACGATGGCGCGGTGCGCGTAGGGCTCGTATCCCCGTACTCGTACACGTATCCAGGCGGGGTCGGCCGCCACGTGGAGTCGCTCAGCGAGGAGCTCCTGGCGCAGGGACACGAGGTCCGTCTACTCGCGCCCTACGACCCGGACGACCGCCTGTCGCGTGTCATGCACCGAGGCGCCGCCCCGGAGCGCCGGCCCCTGCCCGACTACCTCGTGCCGCTGGGGCGCACCGTGGGGATCCCCGCCAACGGCGCGGTCTCCAACCTCGCGATATCGGCCGAGTCCGTCGCGGCGTTGGGGCGCGAGCTGCGCCACGGCGGCTACGACGTGGTGCACGTGCACGAGCCCAACGCGCCCTTCGTGAGCTGGTTCGCCACCGAGGCCGCGCGCGTCGGCGTCGTGGGCACCTTCCACTGCTACTCGCGCAGCCGCCTGGCCAACGGCCTGTCGGCCAACGTGATGGGAGCGAAGCGCCTCTACCGAAAGCTCCACGTGCGCATCGCGGTGTCCGAAGCCGCGCGCTGGACCGCGCAGCGCTTCTACGGCGGCCGCTACCGCATCGTCCCCAACGGGGTCGACCTGGCTGCGGCCCGGCCCGACCACGACCCGGCGGGCGAGAACCTCGAGCTGCTCTTCATCGGCCGCGCCGAGGCCCGCAAGGGACTGCCGGTGCTGCTGCGCGCCTTCGAGGCGCTGCGCGGCGCGGGCGTGCCGGCCCGGCTGACCGTGGCGGGCGCCATCGGCGAGGAGGTGGACCCGCTTTTGCTCGACGCCGAGGGTGTGACGGTGGTGGGACGGGTGACCGAGGAGGACAAGCAGCGCCTGCTGGGGCGCGCGGACCTGCTGTGCGCGCCGTCCCTGGGCGGCGAGAGCTTCGGGATGGTGCTCACCGAGGCCTTCGCCGCGGGCACCCCAGTGGTGGCCTCGGACATCGCCGGCTACCGGGACGTGGTCAGCGACGGCGTGGACGGCCTGCTGGTGCCCGCGGCCGATCCCGCCGCGCTGGGAGAGGCCCTGCGCGGCCTGGCCCTCGATCCCGCGCGCCGGGCGGCGATGGCGGACGCAGCCGGCCGGAGCGCCGAGCGCTTCGCCTGGCCGCGAGTGACCGAGGAGGTGCTCGGTGCCTACGAGGACGCCGTCGAGATGCCCGCGCCGGAGGGCCGAGCGGCCCGGGCCGGCGCCCGCCTCGGCCTCGTGGGCGCCGAACCCGGCCCCTCTCCGAAGCCGGCCCGCATCCCCTCCATCGAGCCTTCGACTCCCGGCGCCGGGCGCCGCTCGGTCGCCCGGGTGGCCCGCCGCGTGGCGGTGGTCACGGCGGCGATCGGCGGCGTGGGGCTCACCGTCATCGCGCTCCGCCAGCTC
>DASROS010000094.1:0-15548 GCA_035646775.1 Thermoleophilaceae bacterium
GTTCGCTCTCAAGCGCCAACCGGATCCCCCGCTGAACCAGCTCGTCCGGATACTTCTTCGGTCTGGGCATGACTGCAGCCTCGACTCCCCCCAGGACAGAATCCCAGCATCGAGGTCTCCGTCAAACCCGGCCTGGCTCACCCCCCTGGGACGTCTACCGGACCGCCGCCACGGCGTGATAACCGCCGTCCACGTGCACGATCTCGCCGCTGATCCCACGCGACCAGTCCGACAGCAGGAAGCACACGGTTCGCGCGATCGCCGTCGGGTCGCTCGGGTCCCAGCCCAGCGGAGCGCCCGCCGACCAAGCGTCCGCCAGCCCGTTGAAACCCGGGATGCCGCCAGCGGCGGGAGTCTCAATCGGGCCGGCGGCCACGAGGTTGACCCGCACGCCGTGCGGGCAGCACATCAGGGCTGCGGGCGCCGACCGTGGCGAGGTTGACGTACCGGTCAGGGGCCAGCAGCGTGGCGACGCAGTCGGTGAATGAGGGCACCCCCCGGCTCGTTGCCCGCCGTGAACGAGTCGCCCATGGCCACGTAGCAGCGCACGCTCATAGACCGACCTCGGCGGCCTCTTCGGACGCGTCGGCTCGAGCCTGCTGGCGGGTGAGCGACCGCTTCCCCCAGCGAGCCTTGAGTGCGTAGTCGAGCAGCTTGGGCAGGTAGTCGCCCGGCTCGGGAGCGCGGTCCTGGTCCCCGACGAGCCCGCGCGCGCGCTCGTCGCCGAAGCGGATTCGAACGTCGAAGTAGGCCGCGTAGGCGGCGGCGGGGTGGTCGCTGGCGAGGGTGTCGGGCTCTGTGAGTCGCGGCGGCGGCCGATCCAGGGCGCGCGTAGTGTGATCGACGAGCTCGGCGACCGACAGGGCGCGCTCGCCGGAGACGGCGTGATAGGTGCCGTTCGCGTCTTGGTCGAACGCCGCCCGGTCGATGACGGCGGCCACGTGGTCGACCGGCACCAAGTCGATCACCCCGTCGGGATGCGCGGGCACTTCGTCGAAAAGCCCGCGGGCGAAGGCCTGGAGCGGCCAGTAGATGACGTTGAAGGACGAGGTCCAGCCGCTGTCGGACTCGCCCACGATAATGCTCGGGCGCACGACGACCGAGGGGAGGTCCTCGGCCTCGGCGACCGCCCGCTCGGCCTCCCACTTCGTCTGCTCGTAGGTGTTGCGAAAGCCCTCGCCGGAGCCCTCCTCGTCCTCGGCGAAGTGGCCGGAGCGCTTCCCGCAGACGTAGGCCGTGGACACGTGCACGAGCCGCTCGAGACCCTCGATCTCCCCCGCGAGCTCGAGCACGCGGCGGGTCCCCTCGAGGTTGATCGCCCTGGCCTCGTCGAGGGGCAGCATGAACTCGACGGACGCGGCGCAATGCACGACGCGGTCGACATCGGCGGCGATCGACCGCCGGTCGGAGTCCGACAGTCCGAGGCCTGGACTCTCGAGGTCGGCGCACACCGCCCGCAGCCGGCGCGCCGAGGCCGGAGGATCGTCGTAGAGGCCGGCGAGCAGCCGGGTGAGGCGCTCGTCAGCCTCCTCGGCGTCCCCGGCGCGGACCGCGACGCGGATCTCGGGACCCTCGCCGGCCTCGAGCCAGCGCGCGATCTGCTGCATCCCGAGGAAGCCCGTGCCGCCAGTGAGGAGGATCGTGTCGCTCACGCGACCCGTGCTCCCATCGCGTGGTAGCCCCCGTCCACGTGCACGATCTCTCCGGTCACACCGCGCGAGAGGTCGGAGAGCAGGTAGCAGACCGTTCCCGCCACGGTGCTCGGGTCGTCGCTGTCCCAGCCGAGCGGAGCGCGGCCCTGCCACTCCTCGGCGAGGCGCTCGAAGCCGGGGATGCCGCTGGCGGCGGTGGTCCCGATTGGGCCCGCGGAGACCAGATTGACCCGCACGCCGCGGGGCCCCAGGTCGCGCGCCAGATAGCGCGATACGGCCTCGAGCCCAGCCTTGGCCACCCCCATCCAGTCGTACACCGGCCACGCCACCGAGGCGTCGAAGTCGAGCCCGACGACGCTGCCCTCGCCCCGCTCCAGCAGCGGCGCGAGCGCCGCCGCGAGCGCCTTGAGGGAGTAGGCGCTCGTGGTGAAGGCCTGCTCGGCGCTCTCGGGCGGGGTCTCGAGGAAGCGACCCCCGAGGGCGTCCTCGGGGGCGAAGGCGATCGCGTGGAGCACCCCGTCGACCGCGCCCCAGCGCTCCTCGAGCGCCTCCGCCACGGCGGCGAGGTCGGCGGGCTTGTTGACGTCGAGCTCGAGGATGTCCGGCTCCTCGGGCAGACCGGCAGCGGCGCGCTCGGTCATCCTGCGCGCCCGGCCAAAGCCCGTGAGCACCACCTCGGCGCCCTCCTTCTGGGCGCGTTCGGCGACCGCGTAGGCGATCGAGCGCTTGGTCATGACGCCCGTGAGCAGCAGGCGCTTGCCCTCGAGCGTCATATGAGTACCTGCGTCGCGCGGCCGTCGGAGTCCTGGCCGGCCGCCTGCACGTCGCCGGGGTCGCCTGGCTCGGCGTCCGCTTCGTCGGCCTCCCTTCGAACCACGGCCTCCACCTTCACCCTGGCCACGAGCTCGTCCTTCTGATTGAGCACCCGCCACTCCCAGCCTTCGAGGCCGCGGCCCTCGTCGGGGCGGGCGAGCTTGGCCTCAACGCGGATGGTGTCCCCGATCCGCACGGGCCGCTTGAAGACCGCGTCCTCGATCCGGCGCAGCGCGACCACCCGGTCGGGGTCGATCGGTACGAGCCCGACGGCGTAGGAGAGCACGAGCATGCCGTGCGCGACCCTTCCGCCGAAGGGGGTCCCGGCAGCCCACTCGGCGTCGGTGTGCTGGGGATGGTGGTCGCCGGTCAGAGCGGAGAACGCGACGACGTCCGCCTCCGTGATGGTGCGTCCGCGGGTGGTCGTCATGACCGCTCCAGCGTCGCGAGCGCCCAGGCGAGGCGGTCGCGCGTCTCGATGGGCTCCAACAGCTCGTCCACGGAGCCGTTGCGGGCGGCTACGGCGGCCGTCGAGTGGCTCTCGGCGTACTCGGCAGCGAGCCGGTCGCGCTCGCCCTCTGGATCCTCGGCGTCTGCGATCTGCGCGCGGTGGATGAAGGTCACGGCCTGCGATGGCCCGACCACGCCGATCTCGGCCCTCGGCCACACGAGCACCAGGTCGGCGCCGAGGTCCTTCGAGTTCATCGTGATGTAGCCGCCGCCGAAGGCCTTTCGCAGCACCAGCGTGATCTTTGGCACGGTGGCCGCGGCGAAGGCGCGCAGCAGGCCCGCGCCGTGGCGGATCACCCCCGCTTGCTCCTGCTTGGTGCCAGGGAGGAATCCCGGCGTGTCGACGAGCACGACCAGCGGGATCCCGTAGGTGTCGCAGTGGCGCACGAAGCGGGCGGCCTTCTCGGAGGCGGCGGAATCGATCACGCCGCCGAGATAGCGCGGCTGGTTGGCCACGAAGCCGACGGGCCGGCCGTCGATCCGGCCGAACCCCGTGACCATGTTTCGCGCCCAGCGGCCGGAGAGCTCGAGTAGGCGCGACCCGTCGGCGATGCAGCGGATCACCTCGCGCACGTCGTAGACCTTCCGCGCCTCCTCGGGCACGCAGGCGGAGGGGTCCTCGCCGCTCGCCGGCTCGGCACTCTCGAGCTGCGACTTGGGTGCGCTCCCGTTGGCCAGCTCGGCCGTCCTCTGTGGCATGTAGCCGAGCAGCTCTCGAGCCAGGCCGACGGCCGTGGCGTCGTCCTCGGCGACGAGCTGGCAGACGCCGTTGACCGAGTGCACGTCCGGCCCGCCGAGCTCTTCCTTGGTGACGTCCTCGCCCATGACCTCCTTCACGACCCCCGGTCCGGTGAGGAACATGCTGGCGCGCTCGGTCATGATGATCATGTCGGTCAGCGCGGGGGAATAGGAGCCACCGCCCGCCGACGTGCCGGTGATCACGGTGATCTGCGGGACCCGCCTCGAGAGCCGGACGTTCTCGCGAAATATGCGCCCGTATCCGCCGAGCGCAGCCGTGCCCTCGTCCATGCGCGCCCCGGCGGACTCGACGAAGGCGACGACGGGGGCGCCCGCCCGACCGGCCATGCGCAGGACGCGGACGATCGTGTCGGCTTGTGCCTCGCCGAGCGACCCGCCCATGAAGGCGGCGTCCTGGGCGTAGCAGAAGACCTGGCGGCCGTCGACGGTGCCCGCTCCTCCCAGCACGCCGTCGCCCGGTGTGCTGCGCTCGGCGTCGCGCTGGATGCCGGTGCGGATCAGCTGCAGCGTGCCCGGATCGCAGAGCGCCTCGAGGCGCTCCCGCGGACCGAGTACGACGTCCTTCTCCTGCCCGTGTCTAACGGCTTCGACAGTCACGCCGCCTCCAGACACAGAACGGCGTTGTGGCCGCCGAAGCCGAACGAGTTGGAGATCGCGCGCAGCGGGCGGCCGTTGGTCTCGAGACGGCGGGCGCCCTCGGCCACGTAGTCGAGGTCGCAGTCCTCGTCGCGCTCCTCCCAGCCGAGCGTCGGCGGGGCCACCCCGCGCTGGAGGCTGAGCACCGTCGCGGTCGCCTCGACCGCGCCGGCGGCGCCGAGCAGATGCCCGATCGCCGACTTCAGAGATGAGATGGGCAGCTCGCTCGCCCGCGGGCCCAGCGCGCGCTTGAGCGCCTCGGTCTCCGAGGCGTCGTTGAGCGGGGTTGAGGTCCCGTGGGCGTTCACATAGTCGATCTCGTCCGGACCCAGGCCGGCGTCGGCGAGCGCGGTCTCGATCGCCCGCGCGGCGCCGTCGCCCGAGGGCTCGGGCGCTGTGAGGTGATGGGCGTCCGCGGTCGCCCCGTAGCCGGTGAGATATCCGAGCACCTCGGCGCCGCGCTCCTTGGCGGCCTCCTCGGGCTCGAGGACGAGCGCGCCGGCGCCCTCGCCCATCACGAAGCCGTCGCGCCTAGCGTCGAAGGGGCGCGAGACACCCGATGCCGAGGTCGCGCCCATGCCCTTGAAGGCCGCCTGGGCCAGGGGGGTGATCCCGGCCTCGGCCCCGCCGACGATGCACGCTTCCGCGTCGCCGTGCTGGACCATGCGCAGGCCCGCGCCGATCGCGTGTGCGCCCGCCGCGCAGGCGGACACCGTGCCGTAGCACTGGCCCTTCAGCCCGTGCCTCATGGCCACGACCCCGGAGGCGGCGTTGGCCATCAGGAGCGGGACCGCCAGTGGCGACACCGCCTCGGCCCCGCGCTCGCGCAGCGCCTCGTGCTGCTCCTCGATCGTGCCGATGCCGCCGATCCCGGTACCGATGATGCAGCCGACCCGGCCGGGATCCACCGGCGGACCGTCCGCCCAGCCCGCCTGGTCGAGTGCCTCCCGGCTCGCCACGAGCGCGAGCTGGGTGAAGCGATCGGCACGCCGGGTCTCCTTGCGTGTCAGAAACTCCTCGGGGTCGAAGCCCCGGCAGCGCCCGAGGCCGTCCTCGATGCCCGACTCGCCGGCCGACCAGCCGTCGATAAGACTCTCGGCGCCGACGCCCAGCGGCGTGACGGCACCGAGGCCCGTGATGGCGACGCGGCGGCTCACTTGTCGGTGCGCTCCACGACGAAGTCGATCGCGGACCCGACGGTCGGCATCTGCTTCATGTCCTCCTCCTTCATCCGGACGCCGTACTCCTCCTCGACGATCTGCGCGAGCTCTACGAGGTCGAGCGAATCGACGTCGATCGACTCCCACTTGGCGTCGCGGCTGATGTCGTCGCGATCGGCGCCGAAGCTCTCCAGCGCCTCGGTCATGCGCTCCTCGATCTGGTCCTTGGTTGCTGTTGTCATCTGGTGTTGCTCCTTTCGGGGCGGCGACCGCTACGCGGTCAGGCCGCCATCGACGGTCAGCGTCGTGCCGTTGACATAGGAAGCGTCGTCCGAGACGAGGAAGCGCACACAGGCCGCTACCTCCTCGGGGGTCCCGGCGCGTCGCGCCGGGATGGCGCGCAGCAGCTCGTCACCGATGCCCTCGGTCAGCTCGGTGTCCACCAGTCCGGGCGCCACGGCGTTGACGGTGACCGAGCGGCGCGCCACCTCGGCCGCCACCGTGGCGGTGAAGGCGACCAGCCCGGCCTTCGAGGCGGCGTAGTTGGCCTGGCCGGGGTTCGCGCGCTGGCCGACGATCGAGGCGATGTTCACCACGCGGCCGAAGCGCTCCCGCATCATGGTGCGCAGGGCGCGCCGGGTGGTGCGAAAGGCGGCGGAGAGGTTGGTCTCGATCACCCGGTCCCAGGCGTCGTCGTCGAGCTGCGGCGAGAGGCCGTCGGCGCGCACGCCGGCGTTGTTGACGAGCACGAGGACGGGCCCAAAATGCTCCTCGAGGGCCGTGAACAGCTCGTCGGCCGCAGAGCGGTCGGCCACGTCTGCACAGACTGCGAAAGCGCGGCCGCCCGCGGCCTCGATCTCGCCAACGACGCGGTCGGCGCCCTCACGGTCGCTGCGGTAGTTCACCCCGACGGGCCACGAGTCGGCGGCAAGAGCGCGCGCGGTGGCGGCGCCGATCCCGCGCGAGGCGCCGGTCACGAGCGCGCAGCCGCGGTCCTTTCCGTTCATATCCCCCACTCGACCACCCCCGCTCCCCAGGTGAAGCCCGACCCGAACGCGGAGAGGAGCACTCGCGATCCGGCGCCAAGCCGGCCGGAGCGCTCGGCGTCGGCCAGCGCTATCGGGATGCTTGCCGCGGAGGTGTTGCCGTAGTGGGCGATGCAGTCGATGACGCGGTCGGTGTCGAGCCCCAGCCGCTCGCCCACCGCGGAGATGATGCGGGTGTTGGCTTGGTGGTACACGAAGAGGTCGATGTCCTCGAGCGACAGCTCCTCGGCCTCCAGCACCTCGAGCGTCGACTCCGACAGGCGCGTGACGGCCGCACGGAAGGTGTCCTGGCCGCGCATCTCGATCAAGCCCCGGTCGTGCTCGACGGCTATGCAGTCCGCCCCGCTGCCGTCGGCACGCAGCTGCACGCGGCGTACGAGACCGGGCCCGGAGGGCGTGACGACCACGGCCCCGGCGCCGTCGCCGAAGATGGCGGCGGTGCGCTTGTCGCCCGGATCGGTCCGGCCGGCGCACAGGTCGGCGCCGATCAAGAGCACCGACTCGGCGCGCCCCGCCTCGACCTGACCGGATGCCAGCGCCAGCCCTGAGAGCCAGCCCGTACACGCCGCGCCCAGGTCGACCGCCCCGGCGCGTACGGCCCCGAGTTGCTCGGCCACGAGCGGCGCCGCATTGGGCAGCAGCCGGCTCGCGGTGAAGGTTGCCACCAGCACGAGGTCGACCTGCGAGGGCTCGATCCCGGCACGGTCCAGCGCGGCGCGGCCGGCCTCGGTGGCGAGCGCTTCGAGCGTCTCCCCGGGTTGTGCGTGGCGTCGTTCGTGCACGCCCGTGCGCGAAACGATCCAGCTCTCCTCGACACCCAGGCGCTCTGCGATCGGGGCGTTGGTCACGACGCGGTCGGGCAGCGCCACGCCGAGGCCGGCGATGCCGGCCTCGCGCAGGGCCGGCGTCCGCGAAACGTCCGCGGCGGTCGGCTGGGATGTCGCGCTAGGCACGGGCTGCTGCCTCGGCCGGCTCCGGCGCGCTCACTTCGACGTCGTCGAGCGTGCGCCTCACAAGGCCGGACAGGACCTTCCCGGGCCCCGTCTCCACGAAGCTGCGCCCGCCTGCGGCGTGCAGGGCGTGCAGGACCTCGACCCAGCGTACGGGCGACATGAGCGCCTTCGCCAGGCAGTCGCGGGGGTCGTCGTCGAAGGGGGCGGCCGTGACGCACGAGTACACGGGAGCGCGCGGCCGTCGCACCTCGATCTCCCGGAGCGCCGCCAGGAAAGGTTCCACGACGTGCTCGAGCAGGGGAGAATGGAAGGCGCCGGCGACCGGCAGCCGCTTCGCCTTCAGATCCACGTCGCTCGCCTCGGCCTCGGCCGCCTCGATCCCGGCGAGGGGACCGGAAAGCACGATCTGCCTCGGGGCGTTGTCGTTGGCGACCACGAGATCGTGGCGCTCGGCCAGCGCCTCGGCCTCGCTGCGCTCGGCGCGCACGGCCAGCATGCCGCCCGGGCTCTCGACGGCCGCGCGGTCCATCAGCCGCCCGCGCTCGGCGACGATCTGAAGCCCGCCTTCCTCGCTCAGGGCGCCGGCCGCCACGAGTGCGGTGATCTCACCGAGCGAGTGGCCCGCGTAGAGGTCGGCGTCGGGGCACCCGAGGCGCTCGAGCCCGGCGAGGGCGGCGCAGAAGATGGCGGGCTGCGCGAAGCGCGTGCCATCCGCCACCCGGGCGAAAGGATCCTCACCTACGAGGGCGGTGACGCGCTCAGCCAGGTCCGGACGCAGCTTGGCGACCGTCTCGGCCATCTCGGGCTCCTGGCTGCCCTGGCCGGGAAACAAAAGGACAAATGTGCTCATGTCCTACGTGCTACCCGTCAGCGCGCCCGTTGAACGGACCCAGGGCCGTGATACCCCCCGGCTGGGGGGTATCACAGTGGGGCGGTCAGCTGGTCAGCCCGAGGCGCTCGGCCCGCTGAACCGCCTCGGCCCGGTTGCGCACGTCGAGCTTGCGGTAGAGGGCGCTCGTGTGCTCCTTGACGGTGTGCCGGGAGAGATGCAGCTGCGCCGCGATCTCGCGGTTCGTGGCGCCGGAAGCCATCAGTCCGAGCACTTCGCGCTCCCGGTCGGTGAGCGGGGCGGCCGAGGTGTCCGAGCGGGGCGCGAACACGGTCCCCCCGTTGCCCACCATCCGGACCGCGCGCGTGATGTCCTCGGCCGACCAGTCCTTCGAGACGAAGCCCGCCGCGCCCGCCGCCTTTGCCGCCTCGGGCGAGATCCAACCCGCCCCGGAGAGCAGCAGCACGTGCACGCCGGGCGACTCGCGCTGCAGCGCCTC
Organism: Thermoleophilaceae bacterium; assembly: GCA_035646775.1. GTDB lineage: Bacteria > Actinomycetota > Thermoleophilia > Solirubrobacterales > Thermoleophilaceae > JAAYBF01. Next base: position 8,858 of record DASROS010000094.1, read on the forward strand.
GCACAGTTCGGCGCCTGACTGCTCGCCGATGAACAGGTCCACGAGGGCCACCTGCGGGCTGTAGCGGCGGGCGAGTTCGATCGCCTCCTCGCTGGTGCGGGCGGTCAGGCAGCGCTCCACCCACGGCTGCTCGGTGAACAGCAGCCGAAAGCCCCAGTGGACGACGTCGTGGTCGTCAACCACCAGCACGCGCAGCTTCGGGCCGTCGCTCATCGGACGGGGACGACCAGGCGCACTCGCCACTCGGCGGGGCCGGCCCGCCCGAACTCCAGCACGCCACCGCGTTGGAGCGCCTCGAAGGCCGCCAGCCTCAGCCCCATTCGGGCCCCCGGTCCGCCGCCAGCGGTCACGCCGTCGTTTCGCACCTCGAGGGTGAAGGTGTCCCGCTCATGGCTCACCCGCACGCTCACGGTGGTCGGCCGCGCGTGCTTGTCGGCGTTTCGCAGCGCCTCGGCCAACACCGACTGCGCCAGCGGCTCCAGCTCGGCGGGCGGCTCGGAGGCCAGCTCCCATGAGAGCGGCAGCTCCTTGTAGTGGCGCCCGAGCCGCTCGAGCTCGGCGCGCAGGGTCACGCCCGGAAACGCTGCCGGCGGGGGCGACAGCGGCCGCGACATGGCGCTCTGCAGGTCGCGCAGCGCCAGCTGGATCTCCTCGGCGCAGCGCACGCGCTCGGCGCGGCCCAGGTCCCCGTCCGAGCCCAGCGCGAGCGACACGCCGAACAGGCGCTGGATCACGCCCTCGTGCACCTCGCGCGCCAGCCCGAGCCGTTCGGCCAGGAGGCGCGCGCGCTCGTGCTGGGAGGTGGCAATGCGGGCGCCGGACGCCAGTGCCGCGGTCTTGCCGAGAGTCCAGAGCGTGTGGCGCTCCGGCTCGGTGAGCGTGAACTGCCCGCCGCCGTGGTCGGCGAAGATCACGCCGAGCCAGCGCCCGCCGGCGGCCACCGGGGTGCAGGTGAGCGTGCTCACGCCCGCGAAGCCCGCGTACCGGGCCGGCAGCTCGCGCTCGAGCCCCTCGGAGATCTCAACCACGCGGTCCTCGGACAGCGCACGTCGCGCGATCGGCGCCTCCTCGAGCGTGCCGTAGATCTGCTGCAGCAGCTCCGCGGGCAGGCCGTGGCTGCCCACGGGCACCACGAGCTTGCGCGCGTCGTCGTAGAGCAGGAGGCCCGCCCGGCGCATCGAGGTCAGCTCGCAGACGGCCTCGCAGAGGCGGTTGTAGAACTCGCGCGTTCCCGAGCCGAGATCGTCATCGAGCTCTCCCAGCAGACGCACGAATACGTCCAATGCGTCGACCCTGGCGTTGGTCGCTACGTCGGTCACACAGGGGCTACCCGCGTGCAGGGCCTCGCGTTACGCGTCGCGCTACTAGATCTTGAGCAGCACGATCACGTTCGCCACGTACAGCACGGCGAACGCGATGGTCCAGCGATTGAGGTTGCGCTCCACCAGCGAGCCGCCGCCGAACGGGCCGCCGCCGCTTCCCACGCCGAAGGCGCCAGAGAGCCCCGCATCCTTGCCGGAATGTAGAAGCACGAGCACGATCACGATCACCGACAGGATGACCTGGACGCCTGAGAGGATCGCCTCCATCGACGCGGGAGGGTAGCGGCTAAGGCGAAGCAGCCGGCTCGGCCGGCTGCGCACGATCCCCCTACCCGCCGGGCGATCGTCCCTCGAGGGCGTCGAGCTCCCGCAGGATCTCGATCGCCTCCTCGCGCAGCTCGCGGTCGGTGGTGCGGTGGTCCTCGGCGGAGAGCTTGCCCATCCCGCGGTCCAGCTCGGCGTCGCGGATCTCGCGGTACTTGGCCTCCTTGGCGGCCTCCAGCTCCGCGCGCCTGGCGTCCTCGACGACCTCGCGGCCAGGCCCGGACTCCACCAGCGGCCGCAGCACCACGAGGGCCACCAGCACGGCCAGCACGATCGCGGCGAGCACCACTTCCACCCCGCGCAGGCTACGGGGGCTAGGCGCCCGAGAGCTCCCGGCCGACCCGGGCGCGATACAGGCTGCGCACGCGGCGCACGCGCGCCTCCGGGGTGGGCCACGCGGCAATCAGCGCGCCGAGCAGGATGATCCCGCCCCCGATCCAGATCCAGGAGACGAGCGGCGAGACGATCGAGCGGAACGCGGCCGGCGGCGGGTCGGTGCGGTAGCGCTCGGCGATCGCGGCGATCACCACGGCCTGGACGTCGCCGCTGGAGTCCGCGAACTTCCGGTTGGCCTCCTGGATCGGCCCCTCCAGCTGGGAGATGTCGGGCCGCACCGCGGTCCAGAGGTCTCGCTTCAGGCCCCAGCGCACGTCCACCTCGCTGGTGGCCTCGCCCTCGAAGTAGCGGCCGATGGAGCCCTTGGAGGCGTCGCGCGTGGGATAGAAGTTCCGCGACGGGTGCAGCGTGAACGACTCGCTGCCCTTACGGGCGGTGAGAACGGCACCGAAGGCGATCGGGGCGCCGGTGCCCGCGCCGTCTCCCCCGAGGCGGGCCGTGGCCCGCTCGTAGGTGAGCTCATAGCCCCCCGCGCGGAAGGTGTCCCCCGGGGACAGGCGCAGGTCGCGCTGCTGGAGGAAGGCGGACGACCCGGCCACGCCGAGGAACAGCACGGCGATGCCGGCGTGCGCTATGAAGCCGCCGTAGCGGCGACGGTTGCGGGCCAGCAGGCCGGCGGCAGCGCGGGGCCAGCTGTCACCGGTGATCACCCGCCGCGCGGCGGTGCCACGGACCATCTCCTGCCCCACCACGGCCAGCACGAAGGCGGTGAGGCAGAACATCGCCAGCGCTAGCACGCTGTCCTCTGCGTTCGTGAGAGCCACGAGCGCAACCAGCGCCAAGGCGGTCACCGCCGCGGGCACCCGGAACGCCCGCCTAAGGCCCGAGGGGGTGATCCGCCGCCAGGCCAGCGCCGGGCCGATGCCGGCGAGCAGCACCAGCACCAGGGCCAGCGGCGTGGTCACGGCGTTGAACCAGGGCGGGCCCACGCTGGCCTCGGTCCCGGTGATGGCCTCGGAGATCAGCGGGAAGAACGTGCCCCAGAACACGAACACGCACAGCAGCACCAGCACGAGGTTGTTCAGCAGGAAGAATGCCTCGCGCGAGAGAAGGGAGTCCAGCCGCGACTCGCTGCGCAGGTAGGGCAGGCGCGAGATCACCAGCGCCGTGGAGCCCACGATCACCACGACGATGAAGGTGAGGAACTGGGCGCCGATGGTGGACGCGCCGAAGGCGTGGATCGACTCGAGGATCCCCGACCGCACGAGGAACGTCCCCATCAGGGCGAGCACGAACGTGGCGATGATCAGCGACACGTTCCAGACCTTCAGCATCCCCCTCTTTTCCTGGACCATGATCGAGTGCAGGAACGCGGTGCCCGTGAGCCAGGGCATCAGCGAGGCGTTCTCCACCGGATCCCAGGCCCAGTAGCCACCCCACCCCAGCTCGGTGTAGGACCACAGCGCGCCGAGCAGGATCCCGGTGCCGAGGAAGGTCCAGGCGATCAGGGCGAAGCGGCGGGTGGCGCGGATCCAGTCGGCGCCCGTGTGGCGGGTGATCAGCGCGCCGATGGCGAAGGCGAACGGGATCGCGAAGCCCACGTAGCCCGTGTAGAGCATCGGCGGGTGGATCATCATCGCCGGGTGGCGCAGCAGCGGGTTCAGACCCGCCCCCTCCTGCGGGGCCACCGCGAGGGTGGTGAAGGGGTTCTCCCACCCCAGCATCAGCAGCACGAAGAAGGCGCCCACCGTGCCGAGCACGGCAGTGGCCCAGGGGGCGATGTCGCGTAGCGAGCGCCGGGTGAGGAACAGCACGGCGCTGGAGAACACCGACAGCAGCAACGCCCAGAGCAGCAGCGAGCCGTCCTGCGTGGCCCACATGGCGGTCACCTTGTAGAAGGTGGGCGTGTCGGTGGACGAGCCGTCCGCCACCAGCTTGAACGAGAAGTCCGAGCGCAGGAAAGCCGACTGCAGGATCGCCGTGGCGGCGATCAGCAGCGCCGCGAGGCAATACATCGCGCGCCGCCCTGACACCACCAGCTCCCGTCGGCCCGTGCGTGCCCCCACAACCGATGAGACGGCCGCGTAGAGGGCGGTGAATATGCCTACGAGAAGGCAGGCGGTCCCGGCGAAGGCCACAGGGGCAGCCTAAGAGTTCTCTTCCTTGGTGAACTTCGACGGGCACTTGGTCACCAGCGAGTCGCGCTCGGCGACGAAGGTGCCGCGCTCCAGGCGCCCCGAGACGATCACCTCGCGGCCCTCCCGGAACGGGTCGGGCACCACGCCCTGGTAGTCCACGGGCAGCGACTCGGTGCCGTTGCGGTCGCGGATCGCGAAGCGCAGGCCGTCGCCCTCGCGCTTGACCGAGCCGTCCACCACCTTGCCGGTGAGCTCGTACGAACGGCCCGACTCGGCCGACGCCTTCAGCTGCGAAGGCGTGCTGGCCTCGGTGGCGCCGGCAAAGCTCGTGTAGATCAGCGCGCCGGCCAGGAGCACGGCCACCGACAGCGCCAGCACGAGGCGCAGCTTTCGCTTGCGGGTGGGATCCATCACGACCCATTATGGCGGGCCTCGCCCCTGGGCCGCGGCGGTGGCGCGCTCGCCGGGTGCGGGTGTGAATCGAACCCCCAGCCGCTACGTTCAGCGTCACGAGCGCCTCGCGCGCCAGCACCACAACCATGGGCAGCCGGCAGGGTTACATCCATCCAGTGTCTCGCTCGACAGGCAGGGTCGGGATGGTTCTCTGCGCGCTGGCCGCATGCCTGTGCATGCCCGCCGCCGGCGAGGCGGCCAGGCCCACGGCCCCGCCGAAGCCCATCCTGCTCAACGGCGGCTGGCAGATCCGCGATTCCGCCGCGGCGGCCCCCGCCCCCCAGTCCGCTCCCCCCAGCGAGAGCGAGGAGGGCCAGGAGAACGGCGGCGAGCCCGCCCCGGTCCAGAGCCCCGGGAGCCGGCAGGAGCGCGAGTGGCAGTCCGTGCGGGTGCCCGGCGTGTTCGACGTGGACGCCGCGCCGAGCCTCTTCGGCGGCACGGTGAAGGAGTACCGCCTGCGCTTCCGCGCACCGCGCACGCGGGCGTTCAAGTGGGCCTTTCACTTCGAGCAGTCCCGCCGACGGACCATCGTGACCCTCAACGGGCGCTCCATCGGCCGAAGCGTGGACCCCTACACGCCCTTCGAGCTGGAGGCCAAGGGCCTTCGGCCGGGCAAGGTAAACGAGCTGCTGGTCAGCGTGGACAGCCGCAAGGATCCGCGCCTGCCCGAGGCATGGTGGAACTGGGGCGGGATCACGCGTCCTGTGACCCTCGTCCCGCGTGGGCGCGTGAACATCTCCAACCTCGGCCTGCTCGCCGACGTGCAGTGCCTGGGCCCGGCCGCTCGATGCGCGGCGAAGGTGCTCACCATGGGCACCCTGTCCAAGCTAGCCGTGCAGAAGCGGCGGGTGGTGCGGATCCGAAGGGGCAAGCGGGTCTTCACCAGGCGTCTCCCGGTCAGCCAGCCCACGCTGAATGTGCGGCTGCGCTCCCCCTCCGGACGCGTGACCCGCCGGACCCTGAAGCTCTCGGGCTCGCCGAATGGGCGGCGCAGGCTGAACGGCGAGGTGCCCGTCCCGGCGCCCGAGCTGTGGTCGCCCGAGCGGCCCAACCTCTACCGGGCGACGGTGACTCTCACCCACCGGGGGCGCATCGAACAGGTGCGGCGGATGAACATCGGCCTGCGCTCAGTGGAGGTCAAGCGCGGCCTGCTGCACCTGAACAACCGCCGCATCCAGCTGCGCGGCGCCTCGCTGCACGAGGACATGAGCGGACACGGCGCGGCCCTCACGGGAGGCGACTTCGACACGATCGTGCGCGAGCTCAGGGAGCTCGGCGCGAACGTCACCCGGTCCCACTACGTACTCAGCGAGGGACTGCTGCGCCGCCTCGACCGCGCCGGGATCATGGTGTGGAACCAGGCGCCGGTGTGGCAGCGCGACCACGGCGCAAACCTGCTCCGGTTCCCGATCGAGCGCAAGCGGGCGGTGGCGCAGGTGGAACGCACGGTCAGGGCCGCGCGCAACCATCCGTCGGTGATCACCCACTCGGTGGCCAACGAGCTGGCCTTCAAGGCGGATACCAAGCTGGGCACCAAGCTGTTCCTGCGCCGCGCCCAGCGCAGGGCGCAGGAACTGGACCCCACTCTTCCGATCTCGGTCGACACCAAGGGCCGCCCCGGGTTCGGGGAGCAGTTCGCCTACGGCCGGTTCGAGATGATCGGGATCAACCAGTACTTCGGGTGGTACGAGTGGGTGAAGGACTTCAACCTGCTCGAGCCATTCCTGCAGGAGATGCGCGACCACTACCCCAACCGCGCGCTGGTGATGACCGAGTTCGGCGCCGAGGGCCGGCCGGACCTGGCCGGCAAGCCCGCCGACTTCAAGGGCAGCTACGCATTCCAGGAGCAGCACGTGAACCGCACCCTGGACGTGGTGGACCGCCAGCCGTGGCTGTCGGGAGCGATCCACTGGACGCTCCGTGAGTTCGAGATCTTCCCGGGCTGGCTGGGCGGCGCCTACGGCGGCAGCGGGCGCAACACACGCCACCACAAGGGCCTGCTCACATACGAGGGCGGACGCAAGCCCGCCTGGAGCGCCGCGCGCGAGCACTACCTCCGCACGCCGCTCTACCCCTAGCGCACCGCAACTTCGGCCTCCGGGCCGTGTGTACTATCCC
>DASROS010000095.1:0-2008 GCA_035646775.1 Thermoleophilaceae bacterium
GGACTCGCCCTCCGGCGAGGTGAGCTTGAGGATCAGCATGTGCTCGGCCATCCAACCCTCGTCGCGGGCCATGATCGAGGCAATTCGCAGCGCGAAGCACTTCTTGCCCAGCAGCGCGTTGCCGCCGTAGCCCGAGCCGAAGGACCAGATCTCGCGGGTCTCGGGGTAGTGCACGATGTACTTGTTCTCGGCGTTGCAGGGCCACGGCACGTCCTCCACGCCGCCGCTCAGCGGCATGCCGACCGAGTGCACGCAGGGCACGAACTGGCCGTCGGCGCCCAGCTCGTCCAGGGCGCCCTGGCCCATGCGGGTCATGATCCGCATGGAGGTGGCCACGTAGGCCGAGTCGGTCAGCTGAACCCCGATGTGCGCGATCGGCGAGCCCAGCGGGCCCATCGAGAAGGGCACGACGTACATCGTGCGCCCCTCCATGCAGCCGTCGAAGAGGTCATTGAGCGTGTCGCGCATCTCGGCCGGATTGGTCCAGTTGTTGGTGGGCCCGGCCTCCTCCTGCGTCTTGGAGCAGATGAAGGTGCGGTCCTCCACGCGCGCCACGTCCCCCGGATCCGACAGCGCGAGGTAGGAGTTGGGCCGCTTGGCGTCGGAGAGCCGCTCGAAGGTGCCCGCGTCCACCAGCTGCTGCGCGAGCTGGTCGTACTCCTCGGCCGAGCCGTCGCACCAGTGGACGGACTCGGGCTTTGTGAGGGCGGCGATCTCGTCCACCCACGCCTGGAGCTTCTTGTTCTGCGTGGGCACGGCGGTCTCTGTCACGGCGGGAGCTTGCTCCTCAGTGGCTGGCGGGGCCGTGCACGGTACCGGACGGCGACCGCAACGGGTGTGCGCTGTCCGGGTTTACAGTTGCCGCGGGAAGCGCATCGAATCCCGAGGAGGAGACCCTTGTGAAGACCCCATCCGCTTGCTCATGGTCCTGGCTGCACTGTCGTTTCTGGTCGCCGTACCGGGCGTCGCCCAGGCGGCGACGCCGAAGGCCAAGCCCTACTACCTCGCCCTTGGCGACTCGCTGTCGGTAGGCGTTCAGCCCACCGCATCGGGCGGCAACAAGAACACCTCGCAGGGCTACGCCAACCAGCTCGCGCGCCGCGTGGGTGGGCTGAGGCTCGTGAACTACGGCTGCGGCGGAGCGACCATGTCGTCCTTCATCAAGGGGAACACGTCGTGCGCGCCCAAGCGCAAGCCCGGGTACGCCAACAACTCCCCGCGCACCTCCCAATTGGCGGCCGCCGAGCTCTTCCTGCGCACGAACCGCGGCAAGGTCCGGTTCGTGACCATCGACATCGGTGCGAACGACGTGGCCAGCTGCGGCCAGGGCGGCAAGATCGACATCGACTGCGTGAACAAGGGCATCGCCGAGATCAAGAAGAATGGCCCGACGATCGCCAAGCGCCTGCGGCGCGCGGCCGGCAAGGGCGTGCCGCTCGCGGTGATGGACCTCTACGACCCCTTCCTCCAGCAGTGGCTGAACGGCGGCTCCGGGCCGGTGATCGCGGAGGCGTCGGTGGACATCGCCCGCAAGCAGGTGAACCCGGCGATCGTGAAGGCATTCAGGCCGAGCGGGTTCAAGCTGGCCCGGGTGGCCGAGGCGTTCGACACCTACGTGCCGCTCGAGCGCACCACCAGCTATCAGGGCCGCAACGACGTGCCAGTCGCGGTGGCGCGCATCTGCGCGCTCACCTGGATGTGTGCGCCGGCGCCCAAGGGCCTGGACATCCACGCGACGAAGGCGGGCTACGCCGAGATCGCCGCCGCCTTCCGCAAGGCGCTGGGCAAGGCCGCGCGTTAGCGTCCTCGGCCTGAGCGCCGACGACACGCTCGACGTGGACAGGGGCGCGAGCTGTAGCCCCAGCTTCTTAGGCGGAAGCCGCCTCCGGGTCTGGGCGGATGAGGACCGTGTCCGCGACCGGAATGATCTCGTCAATGGGCAAGTCGGCCCGCGAGGCGTGGTCCCGAATCGCCTCAGGGCTGCTCGCCTGATAGACGCAGACCGTTC
>DASROS010000096.1:0-6801 GCA_035646775.1 Thermoleophilaceae bacterium
CCACCGGCGACGAGGCCGCATCCGCGGTGGTGAGGCTGGCCGAGACCCGCGGCCCCGGGCGATGCGCGCGCCGCCGGACTCCAGCGCCACGGCGCGGCCGAGGGCGCCGGGGCAGCGGATCTGGAAGGCCGCTCGGGCGCGGGACACGGCGCGGCCGCCGCCACCCACCTCCAGGACCGACGGCAGCCGCTGCGCGGTGAGCCCGAAGTAGGCGGCGCCCCGCTGGGGGGCCGGCCTGCCAATGCCGACACGGCGCGATGGAACGCGGGCGCTCCAGCGAACGGTGCGGGTGTCGCACCTGGCCCGTACCTCGCCGGTGTCGGGGTCGCGCAGCGTGAAGGTGTTGCGCAGCACGCCGGCGGCGCGCCCACCGGAGCCGATGCGGGCGCTGCCGCGCATCATTCCGGTGCGCTTCAGCCCGCCGATCTCCGGAACGTCGGCGGCTACCGTCTCCTCGTAGGGCGACTGGTAGACGTAGCGCCCGCGCCCGCGCAGGAGGATCTGGGTCAGCCGGATCGTGTCCAGCAGCTTGGGCCTCACGGCCCCGCGACAGGTTGGGGTGAGCAGGGCCGTCTGGGAGGCCGAGCGCCGCCTGGCGCCCAGGCGCATGGTGACCAGGTGGGTGGCTCGCGTGACGGCGCCGCCGCCATAGCTGCCCGCGGCCAGGCGGGCGGCCGACCGGGCCACCGGCGACGAGGCCGCATCCGCGGTGGTGAGGCTGGCCGAGACCCGCGGCCCCGCCGCCGCGGGCGCGGCGCCCGCCAGCAGCACAAGTGCCGCCAGGGCCAGGGCTCGTGTGGTGCGATTTACCATCCGTGGCTCACTGTACGGATCGCCGGCGGCATGCGAACCCGGTTCCATCCACCCCGTGGAGGACGATGGCGACCGTGCCGATCCCCAAAGATGCAGCCGGAGGCGTGCGATCGGCGCGCCGAATGGCCGCCGCCATCCTGCGCGTGCGAGTGGCCCGCGCGATCCACGCGCACTGGCACCGCCTGTCGGCGGCCGAGCGCCGGCGCCTGGAGCCACTGGCCGACGACGTTCGCCAGCGCGCCCTGGACCTCCGCGGACACGCCGACCCTGAGTCCGCCGGACACGGCCTGCGAGCCGCGAACGAGCGCCTGGCGGGGGCGATGGTGCGGTCGGCCGAGGCCGACCCCGAGGTGAGCGAGACCGAGGTCACTGGCCTCCGGGAGGATCTCGCGCGCGAGCTGGAGCGCCTCGCAAGCGGGGAGATCTCCGCCTCGCGCCCGGCGCGCAAGATCCCGGATGAGCCGGGTACTCGCCCCTCCCCCGCCCCGCGCGGGTAAGATCCACGACTTCGCCCTGCCCGGCAATCGCACGTGATCGACCACTCCTCCGCTCCTAGCCCAAACGGCAAGGGCGATCGCCAGGCGGCGACGCTCGAATTCCGGAATGCCACGAAGCGGTACCCGGGCCAGGACTCCCCCGCCGTGGACGGCCTCTCGCTCGAGGTCCCCGCCGGCGAGATCTGCGTGCTCGTGGGCCCGTCGGGCTGTGGCAAGACCACCGCCATGCGGATGGTCAACCGCATGATCGACATCACCGACGGCGACATCCTGCTCGACGGACAGTCCGTGCGGGACCGCAACCCGGCGGAGCTGCGGCGCGAGATCGGCTACGCGATCCAGCAGATCGGCCTCTTCCCCCATCTTTCGGTGGCCGACAACATCGCCACCGTGCCCAAGCTGCTGGGCTGGGACAAGAAGCGGATAGCGGCGCGCGTGGACGAGCTGCTCGAGCTGGTCTCCCTGGACCCCCACGAGACGCGCGACCGCTACCCCGCCCAGCTCTCGGGCGGCCAGCGCCAGCGCGTGGGCGTGGCGCGGGCCCTGGCGGTGGACCCGCCGCTGATGCTGATGGACGAGCCCTTCGGCGCGATCGACCCGATCAACCGCGAGCGGCTGCAGAACGAGTTCCTGCGGCTGCAGCGGAACATCCGCAAGACGGTCGTGTTCGTGACCCACGACATCGACGAGGCGATCAAGATCGGCGACAAGATCGCGATCCTTCAGAAGGGCGGCAAGCTCGCCCAGTACGCCAGCCCGGGCGAGCTGCTGATGTACCCGAACGGCGAGTTCGTGGAGGAGTTCGTGGGCGCCGACCGATCGCTCAAGCGCCTGGCGCTCCAGCGCGTGCGCGACATCGACCTGTGGAAGGCCGCCCTCGTGCGCGTGGGCGAGCCCGTGTCGGACGCCCGCGCCAAGATCGCCGACTCGGACATCGAGTACGCGCTGCTCGTGGACGACCACGGCCGGCCCGAGGGCTGGCTGTCGGAGTCCGCGCTGCATGGCGAGCGGGTGGAGCACAAGCTGCGCTCGTCCGCCGAGCCCTGCGTCGAGCTCGACGACATCCTGCGTGACGCCCTGGCCGACCTGCTCACCAGCGACACCCTCTACGGGCCGGTGGTGGATGACCAGGGCAAGGTCGCCGGGGTCCTCTCCCTCGAGGTGATCGGCAACTTCCTGCACGAGGCGCCCACCGAGGCCCGAAGCGGCGCCGAGCTGATCGAAGGGATTGAGGATCGTGCGCAGCCGGCCGAGCCGGCTGCTTCGCGAGAAGAGGCGTGACCTTCGAGCCGCTGATCGCTCAGCTCCAGACGCGCGACCGCTCGGCGGAGAGCGGCTGCGTGGTCGACGACGGCCTCTGCCCGGACTGGATCGTCGACAACTTCGACCGCTACGTAGATCCCTTCTGGGAGCACGTCTACCTGACCATCACGCCCGTGGTGATCGGGTTCCTCATCGCCTTCAGCCTGGCCCTGCTCGCCCACCGGCGCAACTGGCTCATCGGGCCGATCGCCAGCGTGACCGGCACGCTCTACACGATTCCCAGCGTGGCCTTCTTCTTCCTGCTCCAGCCCATCACCGGGCTGGGCAACACCACCGCGATCGTTGCCCTGGTCTGTTACACGCTGCTGATCATCTTCCGCAACGTGATCACCGGTTTGCGGGCGGTGCCCGAGGACGCCAAGGACGCCGCCCGAGGCATGGGGCTCACCGAGCGCCAGATGCTCTGGCGCGTGGAGCTGCCGCTGGCACTGCCGGAGATCCTGGCCGGCGTGCGCATCGCCACCACCACCACCGTCGGTCTTGCCGCCCTGGCGTTTCTCGCGGGCGGTGGCGGGCTCGGCCAAGAGCTGGACCAGGACCCCTTCTTCAAGTCCAACGTTGTGGTCGCGGGCGGGCTGTGCATCGTGCTGGCCGCCCTGCTTGACGTCATCATCCTCACGTTCCAGCGGTTCACCACCTCCTGGCAGAGGGCGGCGACGTGAACACCACCCTCGCCTTCCTCGGCCAGTTCGGCGGCGCGATCGAGTTCATCTTCGAGGAGCGCGAGTCCGTGGGCGGGGGCGTGAAGGTCGGCGGGCTCGGCGAGATCTCAGACCTGGCCGCCACGCACCTGCTCGTGAGTGCGGTGGCGATGGCGGTGGCCTGCGCCGTCTCGATCCCGATCGGGCTCTACCTGGGACACAAGGGGCGCGGCGAGTTCCTGGCCATCTCGGTATCCAACGTGGGGCGCGCCGTCCCCGCCGTGGTGCTGCTGTTCTTCTTCATCGCGTTCGTGGGCAACGGATTCACGAACGTGGCCTTCGTGCTGATCCTGCTGGCCATCCCGCCGATCCTCACCAACACCTACGTGGGGGTCCGTCAGGTGCAGCCCGACATCGTGGACGCCGCCCGCGGGATGGGGATGACCGGCCCGCAGATCGTGCGCCGCGTGCGCCTGCCGCTGGCCATGCCCACGATGTTCGCCGGCATCCGCACCTCCGCCGTGAGCGTGCTGGCCACGGCCACGATCGGCACCTACGCAAACCTTCAGACCCTCGGAGAGCCCATCCTCGTGCCTCAGCAGTACGGGTTCGAGGGGGCGCTGGGCGCGGCCCTGGTGGTCGCACTCATAACGCTGGCGGCGGACGCCGGCATCGGTCTGATGCAACAGGCAGTTACCCCAAAGGGAATAAAGCTGGCCGAGGAGCCGCAGGTGCAACGCCGGCGACTGTCTCTGCCCACACGAAGGAGGGAAGCATCCACGTGACACGTTCACTGAAAAGGATCGTGCGCAGCCGGCCGAGCCGGCTGCTTCGCATGAGGCTCATCCTGTCGGCGCTCGCCGCGCTGGCGCTCGCGCTCGGAGCGGTCGCTTGCGGCAGCGACGATGAAGAGGAAAGCAGCGGCGGTGGTGGCGGCGGAGGCGGAAGCGCCACGCTGATCGAGAAGGACCCCGCCAACGCCAAGACGTCGATCACCGTCGGGTCGAAGAACTTCGACGAGCAGTACATCCTGGGTGAGATCTACGCCCAGGCTCTCGAGGCGGCCGGGTTCAAGGTCGAGAAGAAGCTCAACCTGGGCTCGGAGCAGATCGCCTACAAGGCGCTCCAGTCGGGTCAGGTGGACGCCTACCCCGAGTACACCGGCACCTCGCTCACCTCGTTCTTCGACGTGAAGACCGACGACGTGCCGAAGGACCCGGACGAGGCGTATGAGCTCGCCAAGAAGGAGTACGCCGCGAAGGACATCACGGCGCTGCCCCGGACCTCGTTCGAGAACACGTTCCGGATTGCCACGACCAAGAAGAAGCAGGCCGACCTCCTCAAGGGCGCGAAGACCGTGTCCGAGGTGGCGAAGCTGCCGAACGCCAGCGATCTGTCGATCGCCGGGTTCCCCGAATGCCGCCAGCGCACGGACTGCCTGTTGGGGCTGAAGGGCACTTACAAGTGGACTCCGAAGTTCGTGGCCGACGAGGGCAAATACGACCCGATCGACAAGGGCCGGTCGGATCTCGGCTTCGTGTTCTCCACCGACGGTGAGCTCACGCTCGGCAAGTACGCGATCCTCGACGACGACAAGAACCTGTTCCCGCCGTACAACATCTCCTTCGGCATCCGCAACGACACGCTGGAGAAGATCGGGGACAAGGGTCAGCAGGTGATCCTCGACGTCCAGGAGCCCCTGACCGAGGAGGCGATGCAGGAGCTGAACTCCCGCGTGAGCCTCGACAAGCAGGAGCCCGAGGCCGTCGCCAAGGCCTACCTCCAGGAGTCGGGCTTCATCGAGTAGCGGCGGAGTCCCCCGGGACTTGCGCGCCCGCCGGTGGCCAGCACGGCCGCCGGCGGGCGCTCGTCGTTTCGGCCCCCGCCCGATAGCGTCAGCCTTGGTGGACACCGCACCGCTGAGATGGCAGGACAGCGTGCTGGAGCTGCTCGACCAGCGGGAGCTGCCGGCCCGCGAGACGTGGCTGCGGTGCGAAGAGCCGGGCCACGTGGCCGATGCGATCCGCTCGCTGGCCGTGCGCGGCGCACCGGCGATAGGGATCGCCGCCGCCTACGGGCTGGCGCTCGCCGTGGCGGGCGCCCAGCGCTGCGGCGAGGAGGAGCGCGTGCTCGTGGGCGATGCCGCGGCGCAGCTGCGCGCCACCCGGCCGACGGCCGTGAACCTGGGCTGGGCGCTGGACCGGGGGCTCGCCGCCTTCGAGCGCGCGCAGGGCGTGGGCGAGGACCCGGCCGAGGCCCTGCTTCGCAGCGCGCACACGATCGCCGAGGAGCAGATGGCTGCCGACCGGCGCCTGTCCGAGCTGGCCGCCGAGCGCTTCCGCAAAGGCGATCGCGCGCTCACGCACTGCAATACCGGGCCGCTGGCGACCGGCGGCTACGGCACCGCCGGCGGCGTGCTGCGCGCCGCGTGGGACGCCGGCCGGCTGGCCCAGGTGTGGGTGTGCGAGACCCGCCCGCTGCTCCAGGGCGCCCGGCTCACCGCCTGGGAGCTCGGGCGGGCGGGCATTCCCCATCGCCTGGTCACCGACTCGAGCGCGGGCACACTGATGGCCCGCGGGCTGGTGGACCAGGTGGTGGTGGGCGCCGACCGCATCGCCGCGAACGGGGACGTGGCCAACAAGGTGGGCACCTATCCCCTGGCCGTGCTGGCCGCCCGCCACGAGATCCCGTTCTACGTGGCCGCACCCACCTCGACCCTGGACCCCGCGACGCCCGACGGCGCCTCGGTGGAGATCGAGGAGCGCGATCCGGGCGAGGTGACCGGCGCGGGCGCAACGACCTGGGCGCCCGCCGGGACGGACGCGCTGAACCTTGCCTTCGACGTGACCCCGGCCGAGCTGGTGACGGCGATCGCCACCGAGGCCGGCATGCTGGAGCCGCCATATGAGGAGGCCATCGCCCGGGTGGCGCGCCCGATGACCGTGTGACGATCCGCACGGTGCGCGGGCGGCGATGGGCGTAGACCTGATTGCATGGAGCGGATTCTCAGCGACGGCACTCGGTTGGTCATCCGCCCCATCCGCCCGTCCGACAAGGCCGGGCTGTCGGCCGGCCTCACGAGCCTCTCCGAAGTGAGCCGGCACCGGCGCTTTCTGTCACCGAAGGTCAAGTTCACCGCCGCCGAGCTGCGCTACCTGACCGAGCTGGACGGGCACGACCACGCGGCCCTTGTGGCCCACCTGATGGACGGCACCGGGGTGGGCGTCGCTCGCTACGTGCACTTGCCCGGCGATCCCCCCACCGCCGATGTCGCGATCGTGGTGGCCGACGCGATGCAGAGCCGCGGCCTGGGCTCACTGATGGCCGACGAGCTGGCCGTGATCGCCGCGCAAAACGGCATCCATCGCTTCTCGGCGGACATCCTGAGCGACAACGTGCCCGCCCAGCGGCTGCTGGCGCGTCTCTCGGACCGCCTGCGCCGCAGCCACGACGGCGCGGGGCAACGCCCTGGTCTCAGCCGACCTAGCAGCCTAGTGCGTATCCGGTTGGCTCAGGCTGCGCGGTCA
>DASROS010000097.1:0-22341 GCA_035646775.1 Thermoleophilaceae bacterium
CCCCGGGGAGGCGCGCACCCCCAGGCCTTGGTCGGCAGCGAGCGCGACCGGCGTGCCGGGCGGCACGCGCTCGGGGTCGATCAGCAGCGAGGTGCCGCGCGCCTCCCCGGGGTGCAGGCGGATCGGCGAGCGCTTGAAGCGCAGGGCGAGCGAGGCGGGCGCCGGCTGCTCGGCCTCCTCGCCCGCGTCTGCGCCGGCGGCCGGCTGCTCGGGGGTCTGCTCGTCGGCCGGCTCATCCTCCGGCACCTCTCCGCCCGCTCCGTCCATCGCCGCGGGCGGCCGATCGCTCGCGCCGCCGCCGGGGGCGAAGGCAGCCCGGCCGGGTGCCTCAAAGGCGGCGCGCAGCGCGTCGTTGAGCGCCCGCAGCCCCTGCTGGTCGCGCGCCTTCACCGCCCGTCCGGGAGCGATCAGGTGCGCGCCTTCGCGCCGCTCCTCGTCGGCCACGATCGGTCGCAGCACGCTGTCGATCGCCGCGTACAGGCGCGCCACCATCGGGTGGTGCTCGTTGAGGCCGCCGCGGTCCACACGCACGACGACCTGCGGGCGCGGGGAGTCCAGCGCCCGTCGCTGGAGCTCCTCGAGCGCCTCGCAGCGGACCTCGCCGTAGAGGCGCCGCGCTCCGGGACGGCCCTCGTGGCCGGCGAGCGTGGCCTCGTGCGCGGCGCGTCCGGAGCGCACGACGAGGCCGCCGCGACGGGTGGCGCGCGAGGGGCCGAGCGTGAACGCCTCGGCCGCCCGGCGCACGACCATCCGCGCGCTCACGCCGGGTGCGATCTGCACCTCGTCGTCGAACAGCAGCGGGTGCTCGGGGTCGGGCTCGGGGTGCGGGTAGGTCACGAGCCCGAGCGACTCGCCGGGCAGCGCGAGCCACAGCTCGCGGCCGGGGTCCTCGAGCACGGGGCGCAGCTGCACGAGCCTGGCGATCAGCGTCCGCAGCCGGCCCGGCGCCGGCAGCCGTGCCGCCGCCAGCGGCACGCTCACCCGCGTGCCGCTGTCAGCGATCCCGAGCGCCGCCCGCGCCGCTGGCGTGGCGGGCTCGTCGCGCACGTGCGCGTAGGCGTAAGGGTCGTCGCCGGCGGCGGGAAAGAACCAGCTCTCCACGAGCCGGTCGTCGCGCACGCCTTCGATCCGCCCGCCGCCCTGGGCGAGCCATACGTCGCGCAGGCCGCGCCCGAAGAGGCCGCGCTGGCCCGCGTCCGCGGGCGTCACGCCGAGCGCCCCGAGCCGGCGGTCGACCAGCTCGGCATCGATGCCTTCGCCGTCGTCGGTGCAGCGCAGCTCGTGCTTCCAGTCGAGCAGCGCCGGCACGCGCAGCGGACGCAGCTCTGAGCGCCAGCGCTCCAGCAGCTCGGCGTCGGGCGGACCGAAGGCCAGCTCGATCCGCCCGGGCGAGCGCCCGCCCGCACCGATGGCGGCGTCCGCGTTGGTCACCAGCTCGGGCACGATCTGCACCAGGTCGATCCCGCCCTGGGCGAAGTTCTCGCGGAAGTAGCGGCCGCGCACGCGGCCGTGGCGGACGGCGGCGGGGGACAGGGTCATGGGCGCGAGGATACGGGTGGCGCAGGCGCCACCGGAGGCGGGGCGACTGTCACGTCAGGCCTCGCCTGGCTCCTGAAAGGCCATGTACCGGCGCATGAACTCATGGAACCGCGGGACCGTGAAGTCGATGAAGCCGTAATCCTCGGTCGCGTAGATCAGACCCTTGTTGATGAGGTCCTGGCGAGTGGGGGAGACGGCCGTTGCGGACTTGTTCAGCTTCGTCGCCACCTCCCCGGAGCGGTAGGGGCCATCACCGAGCTCGGCCATCGCGCGCATGTAAGCGCGCTCGGTTGGCGTGGCGCGCTGGACACGAACCTCGTACAGGCTGCCGTCGAGCGCCTCGACGGCGTACGGAATGGCGTCCTCCACGTTCGCGGCCGTGATCGGTGAGTCCGTCGCCAGGTTCCACGCATGCTTACCCAGCTGCTGGATGTAGAAGGGATAGCCGGCCGTCCACTGCAGAGCCCCCTCCACGCCGGCCGCCTCATACTCGACCCCTTGCTGACGTGCCGGCTCCAGCAACGCGGCGCGCGCCTCCGGCTCCCCGAGGTTGGCAATCGTGGGGAAGGTGAAAAGTCGCTCGGCATAGGAGCGAGCCTCTCCCGAGAGTCGTG
This sequence comes from Thermoleophilaceae bacterium, assembly GCA_035646775.1. Classification (GTDB taxonomy): domain Bacteria; phylum Actinomycetota; class Thermoleophilia; order Solirubrobacterales; family Thermoleophilaceae; genus JAAYBF01. Next base: position 2,154 of record DASROS010000097.1, read on the forward strand.
GGATCTGGGGCAGCCCCGCGGCGGCCAAGGTGATCGGCAGGCTCTTCTGCGTGGCTCGATGGAGCGCGCTGACGACGGCGCGGAACTGCACCTCGTCGGCGAACTGGATCTCATCGATCAGGAACACGACGCCCCGCTCCTTGCTGAGGGCGGCGTCCCCAACCTGGAGGAAGAGGTCGGTCAGGTCACTCGTCACGCTGCCCTCGTCGGCCCCGGCGAAATCGATTGAGAGCCCGAAGCCCTCCGGTCCGGTCAGTGAGATCGTCCGCAGGTGGGCAAGGCCGTCCCGCACCTTGCCGGTCATCCGTTCGCTCAGGCTCAGCCGCGTCAGAGCCCTCTCGGCGTCCCGCGCGATCTCTCCTGCCAGCGAGCTCTCCGGTGTGAGCTCGTGGTAGTAGGTCAAGAAGCCCTGGCTCTCGGCCTGATCCTGGAAGGCGTTGAGCAGCACGGTCTTACCCACGCCGCGCAGCCCCTTGATGACCATGCTCTGCTCTGTCGCGCCCCGCTTGAGGCGGCCTACAAGGATCTCGAACTGGCGCAGCTCTGCGGCTCGGCCGGCCAGTTCCTGGGGGCGAGAGCCGGCGCCCGGGGTGTAGGGGTTGGCTATCGGGTCCATGGGTCTAGGTACTTATAGCAGGTTATATTCACTTATACCTGATACGGCTATAACCGGCTATAAGTTGATAGAGCCTAGCCATCGCGGTGCGCTGATGGGAATCCCACCACCGTAAGGGCGGATTCCCATCATGGACACGATGGTATGTCCTCGCGTTCGTCGCAGCGACCAGCAGGGTCACAGAGGGTTTAGAAAAAGCCGCATTATCCTAAACTCCCGATACTCTTCTAGTCGCCATGAAAGTCCCGATCGACAGAGAGCGCCTGCTGGAGGATGTCGTGCAGCTGCGCCGCGCTGAAGAGGGCTCTCCTGCGTGGGAGGCCATTGCCTCGGTGCGGTCGCACCTTGAAGATGAGCTGGGCCGCACGGTGCCGCGGTCGGTCGCGGCCCGAGCCGTGGGCGTTAGCCAGCCCGCGCTCGACAAGTGGATTGCTCGCGGCGACATCCCGACGGTTCTCTCTCCAGCGGGACGCTCAGTGGTGCCCGTGCGCGAGGTGACGGATTTGATTGAAGCGCTGGAGAAGCGCCGGGAGCTGGATGCCGCGGCTCCCTATCCGCTCTCGTCCGTACTGCGAGAGCGCCGCGAACGGGTCGAGCAGCTGGATCCCGAAGAGATCCTGCCGCGTCGCTATCGGCGAAGTGGCCAGCGTTCCGGCCACCGTGGGGCTGAGCTACGAGGTCTCGCCTACCACCGCGCGGTGGCGCGTCGGCTGGATCCCCGGATGGTCAGAGACGCGCGGGTCCAGCTCAACAGGTGGCGTAGGGAACGGAAGATCGATGAGAGCTACGCCGAGCAGTGGGACGAGGTGCTGTCGCGTCCCGTTGATCGGATCGCTCGCGTCATCAGTCAAGACACTCAGACGAGCCGCGATCTGCGCCAGAACTCTCCGTTCACGGGCGTCTTGAGCGAGCCCGAGCGGCGTCGCGTTATCGAGATCGCGGCTGGGTGACTCGAGCCGAGCTCGAGCACGTCGTCCGGGCGGCAGCGGACGCGGTACGCGAGGACGAGTTCGTCATCGTTGGAAGCCAAGCAGTCCTGGGGCAGTTCCCACACGCCCCAGGGGAGCTGCTTCGCTCGATGGAAGCGGACATCTATCCGGCGGCCGACCCCGACAAGGCAGAAGCCATCGACAGGGCAATCGGTGAGGGTTCGCCTTTCCATGACACGTTCGGCTACTACGCGAACGGTGTCGCTCCGGAGACAGCCAAGGCCCCTGCCGGCTGGCAGTCGCGCTTGATAGGAGTGGCTGTCGAGCGCCCGAGTACCGGCCCTCAGGCGATCGCTCGCTGCCTGGAGATCCACGACCTCGTGCTCTCGAAGTGCGTCCGCGGCGAAGCCAGGGACTACGAGTTCACTGAGGTGGCGCTTCGAGAAGGTCTTACAGAGGCGGACGTCCTGCTGTCACGCATCTCAGACCTTCCCGTTGCCCAACGGGAGCGAGCCCGCGTGCAGAAGACGGTACGGGGCATTGTCAGCAAGCTTGACGGCGCCTAGTTATCGGCTTCGAGGGCGTCGAGCTCCAGCTGCGCCACCGGCACCCGCTGGCCATCGAGCTCGATCACCGCGGCCGGCACGAGTTCCTCGTACCGCGGGACGCCGTCCGCCTCGTTCAGGAGGCGGACCTCTCCGTGCCGGGTACGCAACCGCCGGTCTGCGCTCCGGACCAGTGACTCTTGGCTGATCGCCGATCGGCTGTCGTCGAGGTCGCGGGCCTCGATCGTGGTGAGGGCCGCTGCAAGGGCTGCAGCGTTGTCCCAGTCCAACTGGACTACGAGGTCCAGATCGGCAGTCGCGCGCACAACACCGTGGGCAGCGATGGCGAACCCACCGACGACCACGTACTGGACACCGTGCTCGTTCAGCGCGGCGAGTATCTCGTCAGGCTCAAAGCGCTCGTCATCGCCCATCGACCCGCTCCGCCCGCGAGAAACGCAACGCCGCCTGGGAAAGGCTGATCATCTTGCGCAGGCGCTGTTCGGGCGTCATCGCGCGGTGCTCGGCGATCTGCGCAGCCGAGTTCCAGGTCTGCCGCGGGGTGACCTTGTCCGGGGCAGCTTCTCTGTCGGTGCTCTTGGCCATGCGGTTGCCTCGCGCCAATGATGACTGCTGCGCCCGTCGCCGTCGGTCGTTGGCGTCAGATCACCGCGTGTGGCCGTAGTGCACCGACAGCAACGCGACGTCATTGCTCCAGCGGAGTGGCGTCAGGCGGTGGCCGGCGCGCGTCGCTGAGCGTGCGCGTACAGGGTCTCGGGTGCGATGTCGGCTTGGTTGGGCCACACGATGGTGCCGGCCTCGGAGTCGGCACGCAGTTGGCGGAAGTAGTCCGGTTCGGCCAAAGGCTCGAAGACGCCGCCGTAGTCGCTGAGGTAGGAGAGGTCGATGTCCGCGTTCGTGCCGTCCTCGAAGCGAACGTGGACGGTGTAGCCGTCCATAGGGTTGGCCTCGACGAGAAGAGGGGTGCTCCGCATCAGATTGATGGTAGACCGTCTACCTGAGCGGGTCGATCGGCTGCAGCGCCTGATGCCTACGCGCCCGTGACCAGTTCTCACGGAGCTCGCCCTGATGTCCACGCGCCCATTCCGCTACGAGCCGTCTGGCCCGGGGCGGAAGCTCGCCCGCGATGACGTCCAGGCTCTCGATGTCAATCGAAGCCTCATCCTCGCCGTAACCGGCGTGGAAATGCGGCCGACCCCGATGCTCTATCTCGTCGTGGTACATCCAGATCACAATTCCGTAGAAAGCGCTGATTCTCGGCATGGCCCACGAATGGTGCCGGGCGGAGTGGTCGGTCAGCGGCAGGTCGGCTCCGAGTCGTTCCTCAAATCACCGCGTGCAGCCGTCGCCCCATAGCCGCCCCACTTACGTTGAACCGCTCACACAAGCCCCCAAACTCGCGGTCCTGCCGATACTCGCGCTCCACCAACCGCGCCGGCATCAGCAGCGCCGCCGCGAACAGGTTCGCCTCTTCCTCCTCGGGCGCGCGGGCCGGCCGCGCCTCGGAAGTGGCCGGCGCCTCCTCCGCCACCGAAGCCGCGCGGCAGTACACCGCACCGTCCGAAGGCCCGTCTCGGTGCACGCACCAGTGCCCAAGCTCGTGCCCGATCGTGAACCGCCGTCGCGGCGGCCATTCCAGCGCTTCCGAGCGGTTCACCCAGATCTCGCCGAGGCCCGGCAGTAGCAGGCCGGAGAACGACTGCCCCGGGCCCAGCGCAGGCGCGCCCGGCGCCCCCGCCAGGTCGTCCACCTCGCGCACCAGCAATCCGAACACGTCGTCGGCGATCGCCTCCACGGGCACGGGCAGCGTCTCGCCGTCCCAGATCCACTCGGGCACCCGGGCGAGCACGCGCTCCGCGCTCTCCTCGATCCCCTGCACGACGGTCACCCTAGAGCGCGGGTACCCCGCGAACCAGCGAGCGGGCGATCAGCGCCGCAGTCCGCGCGCCGCCGCCCTCAGCGGGCCATCGGGCACGTGAGAGCGCGAGCAGCTCGCGGTCGGCGCGGTCGGCCAGCGCCGGGTCGCGGCGAAAGGCGCGGCAGAGCAGGTCGGCGAGGCGGTCGTCGCCGCAGCGAAGGGCCAGGCGAAAGAGGGCTATGGGGTCGTGTCGCATGGGGGAGAGGTCACCCGCAACGGCCTCGGCCTGACGCGATCTAGCCGCCCCGGAACAGGCGGTCGACGTCGTCCCAGTCATCGTCGGCCGGCATCGAAGACGCGGCCGCCGCTACCTCCGCAACGTCTTCGTCAGGCACGGGCCCGCGTGCGGTGCGGGCGAACACCGCCGCGTCCGCGCCGGCCGGCCCACCCGCGGTCCCCAGGCTTTGTCCCGCTCGCCGCAGCGCGCCGCGGCTCTCGCCCACGATCGCCCCAAGGGCCTCCAGCACAGAGTCCGACACGCCCTCCGAGGGCAGCAGTCCCTGTTCCATCTGGTGGTAGTAGCTCTCGACCCTGTCTCGACGACCCGATACCCCGAGGCGGTCCGCGAGCTCCCCCACGAGATCCTTGCGTGCGATCCGCGCCCGGTTGCGCAACCGTGGGAGCAGGGTCGGCCACAGGCCGGCAGAGCCCTCCAGCGACCGCGCGACCGAGTGCACGAACGGCGCCGCCCCCGATACCTCGAAGGCCTCGGCATCCCACGCCCGTCGCGGCGCGCGCTCCAGGTAGCCGTCGAGCATCGCGGCCAGCTCGTCGCGGTCGGTGCCGTCCACCTTGCTCAGGAGGTCCTGCTCGGAGGGGTCCTCGCCCGCGCGGTGCTGCGCGACATAGGACCGGAAGAGGTTCTCGATTCCCGCCATCTGAGCCCTAACTATCGCCATCCTCGAGCAGCTCCCTCACGCGGCGGCGAAAGCGGGAGGCCACCTGGTGCACGTTGTCCTCGCTCGTGCCCTCCTCGCTCGCTACCTCGGAGGCCGGCTGGTCGGCGAACACGTAGGCGTCCACGATCCGCTGGTGGGCCTCGCCCAGGGCTCCGTATGCGGTCTCGATCGCGCGCTCGGCGTCGACGCGGACGCCCTCGAACTCGGAGGTGGGCACCTCACCCCAGCCGGCGTCGTCCTCCTCGTCGCCCGATAGCAGCGGCACGGTCTTGGGCTTGCCTTCGAGCTTGCGGTGGTAGTCGGCGATACGGCGGAGGGTGATGCGGTTCAGCCAGGCGCGGAACTCGCCGATCGACTCCCCGGCGAAGGCTGAGCGGATGGCGCTGAGGATGGCCTCATGGGCAACGTCGTCTACGTCGGCCACCGGCACCTTCAGCGCCACGCGCCGGGTCACGATGTCCAGGTAGCCGTAGATGAGCACGCTCAGCGCGAGCGTCATCGTCTCGGTCCGCCCGGCCACCCTGGCCTTCTGGATGTAGGAGATGAGCTGCTCATCGGGCAGCGTGGCGAGCTCGTGCTCTTTCAGCTCTCGGAAGTTCGACTCGGTCAATTTCGGTGAAGGTCGCTGCGCGTGTGGCGAACCTGACAGGTCCGCCGTGACCGTGCAGGTGAGCGTGGCCGCGGTGGGTCAACCGGACTATCGACCGTTACCGCGGCGGGCATTGTGTGGTGGTGGCGGATTGTCACAGGGTGAGGCTCGTCAGCTAGGCGTCGCCCAGCGGGGGGGGCGAACTGTGGCGGTCGTCTCCTCTAAGGGGAGTGAGCGAAGATCCCGAGGGGGTTTACGATGGAAGCGATGCCGGTCGCCGAGCGCATGACCGCGGAGGAGTTCCTGGCGCTGCCCTACGACCGCACGCGGTTCGCCAGCCTGGTCGAGGGTGAGGTTGTGGTGAACGACCCGCGGCCGCTTCACAACTACGTGGCGACGGACCTGGCGTTTGCCCTCTACGCCTGGGCGCGTTCGGAGCTGGGGAGAGGCCGAGTGATGATCCCGCTTGACGTGCGCCTCGACCTCCACAACGTCTTCAAGCCCGACATCCTCTGGTACGCCGAGGGCCGCGCGCCCAAACGTGACGCCGACCCGCCGTCCCCGATGCCCGACCTCGCGGTCGAGGTCCGCTCGCCCTCCACGTGGCGCTACGACATCGGGGCGAAGAAGTCGGCCTACGAGCGCCACGGACTACCGGAGCTGTGGCTGGTGGACACCGCGGCCGACGTGGTGCTGGTCTTTCGCCGCTCTCGCGTCGAAGCTGCGACCTTCGACGTCGCTCTCGAGTTGAGCCGCGCCGACCGGCTTGAGTCGCCGCTGCTGTCGGGGTTCGCGCTCAGCGTCGGCGAGCTATTCCCGCGGGAGTAGCTCGCCCGCGCTGACCGCGGGCCCAGTCAGCCGAGCGCCGTGGCTAGCCGTCTGCGCTGGCGGCGCGCAAGCTCGGAGTCCGGGCCGAGCTCGGTGAACATCCCGACCATCACCCGCCGCAGCAGGTCGCGGCGGTCGGGATCGGACGTGGCGGCCACGGCCTCCTGCAGGAGCTCGAGCGCGCGCTCGAGCTCGCCCACGTCCCACGCGGCGAATGCCTCCGAGGGCGCGTCGTCATCGAGCTCAAGCTGCGCCCGCGCGGCTAGTCCCCCGGCCACGAAGTCCTGGCCGGCAAGCGGGTTGACCACCCCCAGCGCCTCGGCCGGCTCTCCGCGGCTCAGCAGCAGCCGTGCCAGCGCCGTCGCCGCCTCGACCTGATCGGGGTCCAGGTCGAGCGCCCGCCGCAGTCCCTGCTCATCTCCCGACGCCGCAGCCGCGGCGGCGAGCTCCTCCGCCTCGGAGGGCACCAGGGCGTTCAGGAACCGCTCCACCTCGGCGGGCGGCAGCGCGCCGGTGAACTCGCTCGCCACCTTCCCGTCCCGGAACGCCTTGACCGCCGGGATGCCCTGGATTTGGTAGCGCGCCGCGACGCCGTTGTTGGCATCGATGTCGACCTTGGCCAGCTCCATCCGGCCGGCGCGGGCCGCCGCCCCGCGCTCTAGCACCGGGCCCAGGGCGCGGCACGGCGCGCACCACTCGGCCCAGAAGTCCACCACCACCGGCAGTTCGTGCGAGCGCTCGACCACGAGGCGGTCGAAGTCGGCGTCGGAGACGTCGATCGCGGCGGGTGTGGGGGAGGCTTCCATGCCCTCGAGTCTGCCACCCCGCAGTTGTGTGGCTAGCCTAAGCGGCAGCTGCCGCCGCGGGCTGGCCCAGGAACTTCAGCACCGCCCGGTGCGTCTGCGCCGGCGTCTCCACCTGCGGCACATGTCCGCAGTCGAGCTCCACGTGCGTCGACTCCGGCAGGCATTCCTGGACGTGACGCTCGAAGCCGATCGGCACCAGCGTGTCCTGCTTGCCCCACACGAACAGCGCGTCGGGCTCCAGCGCAGCGAGGCGGGTCCAGAAGCCCTTGTCGCCGTGAGGCTCGTCGAGGTAGATGTTGCGCGCGGACGCGTAGAAGGCCGCGCGGCCTCGGGGGGTCAGGTAAGCGCGCAGGAACTCGTCCACCCCGGCGGCCACCCAGCCCTCGCGGGCCCCTGGTATCAGGCCGCGCACGATGCGGGTGACCACGGCGCGGGGCGCGGGCTGGATCAGGCCCAGCTCGGGGCGGATCAGCTTCAGGAACGGCGCCCACCTGCGCTCGCTCAGCCACGCCACGGCGGGCGCGAGGCCCACCACCCGCTCGACGCGGTCGGGGTGGCGCAGCGCAGTCTCCAGCGCCACCCGCCCGCCCAGGCTGTTGCCGATCAGGTGCGCGCGGTCGATCTTCAGCGCGTCGAGGGTGGCGACCACGGTGCGGGCGAACCAGGGCGCGTCGTAGGCCGCCCGGATGGGCTTGACCGAGTCGCCGGAGCCGGGGAGGTCGATGGCGATCACCCGGTGGGTGTCGGCCAGCGCGGCCACCGTGGACATGAAGGAGGCCTTGGTGCCGCCGAGGCCGGGCAGGCACACCACGGGCTCGCCCTCGCCGGCGGAGACGGTGGCGATGTTGCCGAAGGAGGTCTTCACGCGGCCGAACTCCAGCCGGCCCTCTTCCTCGGAGCCTGTGGTGGCCGCCAGGAAGCCTATGCCCAGGTGCAGGCTGCCGCGCATCCCGAGCCGGCCGCGGTCCCAGGCGCTCATCCCGCCGCGGACGTCGTTGGCGATATGACGCCAGGTGGCGCGGTCGGCCTCTATGCGGGCGTCGGGGCGGTGGCCGTTGGCGGGCTCGAGCTTGGGCTTGCGGCGGCCGTTGACCACCACGTCCCAGCGGCCGACTTCGCTCACCGCCAGGCGCACGCGCGCCTTTCCGTCCGGCACGTCGATCGCGGACGGGTCGTAGCGCTCTAGAAGCCGGGCCAGGCTCTGCGGAGGGAGTGCGGTCATGAAATCGGCGACCATCCGCTACCCGGTCCAACGCCAGTCCTAACCCGGGTTCGTCCGGTGCCGAGGAAGGAATGGTACGGGATCCGAACCTTCGTCTCCCCGAACCGCGTTCCGAGCTTGTTGCAGAACGCACGCAGAACCGTCACTTAAGCGCGCCCATCGGACGGCCCTTTCTTCCTAGCTTGGCCTCATGCGGTGCGAGCGCGGTCAGGCGACCATCGAGTGGGTGGGCCTGGTGCTGCTCGCGTCCCTCGCCCTGGGCGCGCTCGCCACCGCGGTGCCGGTGATCGACGGCCGCTCTTTCGGCGGCTTCCTGTCGCACCGGATCCTGTGCGCGATCAAGGGCCGGTGCTCGAATGGCGATCAGGCACTGGCCCGCGCGCACGGGCCTCCCGATGCCGAGCTGCTGCGCCGCTACGCGCCCGAGCTCGTCTACGAGCCGGGGGAGCGTCAGTTACCGGTGGACTTTCGGACCTGCCGCGCGCGCGAGTGCTCGGACGCACCCGACGACCCCGACCTCGACGCCCACCGCTCAGCGACCGGGGAGCAGGCGACCGCCTTCACGAACGTGGTCCATCGGGGCGGGCGCACCTACCTCCAGTACTTCTTCTACTACCCGGACTCCAACTCCACCTTCGCCGGCTCCGACATCGCCTGGAACAACAGCCCGCTGCGGTTCATCAAGAGCTATCCCGGCTTCCATCTGGACGACTGGGAGGGCTACGGCGTTCGCCTGGACCGCGACGGCGGCGCCTCGGTCCGCTCCACCTCACATGGCCACCACCAGTACTGCAAGCAGGCCGAGTGCGAGAACGAGTGGGGGCCGAGGACGGGTTGGACGCGCGTGTCGCGCGGGAGCCACGCGGGGCACATCCCGCTCGATCGGAGAGTCGGCAGGCCCGCGTCGCATCCAAGGGCGCGACCGGGCTCGCGCGCGCCTCGCGAGCGCACGTACGAGCCCCAGATCCCCGGCGTGAACCTGCGCGAGCGAACCACCACCGGCGACGGCCTCCGCCTGATCCCGCTGGAGGAGGTGAAGGACCGCCCCTACCGCCGACTGGAGGAGCACATCAAGCCGCCATGGCAGAAGTCGCTGTACCGCGACCCGGAAAGTCCGGAATCGTGAGCGACGGGCCGCACGGTCCAGGGCTAGCATGCAGAGCATGATCCGCATCGGGCTGATCGTGCTAGCTGGTTTCATTCCGTTTGCCTTCGCGTTGATCTTCACTCTGAACGCAGTTGATGCCAGCAGGCCAGTGGCTCAGGCCGCGACCGTTGCGCTTTGCGGCCTTGGGAGCGCCGTCGCCGTCACGTGGTACGCCCGCAGCAGCCGCGTGGAGTGACCCCAAACCCCTTCGCGCTGACCGCCCCTGCGGGTAGGGTTGTTCCTGAGCGTCCCAAGCGAAGAGGAAGGCTTCCCAACGATGGCGCGGACGGTGCGCGAGCAGCAGGACAAGCGGCGTGAAGAGAAGCTGAAGCAGGTGCAGGAGCAGGTGGACGACGGGTCGCTCGTGATCCGGAAGATGACTCCGGCCGAGCGCAAGAAGAACCCGCCCCGCCCGCCGAGGGAGAAGAAGAAGCGTTCATAGCTGCGGGAACGCCATGAAGGTCGGACTGGTTCTCGGCGCGGGCGGCGTGCTCGGCGGCTCCTGGCTCACGGGCGCGCTGCACGCGATCACCCGCGAGACCGGGTGGGATCCCGGCTCGGCGGATCGCATCGTCGGCACCTCGGCGGGCTCGGTGATCGGCGCCTTCACGGCCGCCGGCGTCCCGCCCTGGTTCATGGTCGCCCACTCCAACGGCGAGACGTTCCATGGCCTCAACGGTCCCGACGGCCGCCCCGCCGCCGACGCCGACCGCGACGGTGGCGCGGTCTTCAAGCTGCACCGCGGCCTGCCGCCGCTCGGACCGGGCTCGTGGCGACTCGGGCTGTCGAGTCTCACGCGCCCGATGCAGAACACCCCGCTGGCGATGATGGTCGGCTGGGTCCCGCGCGGCTTCGTGTCCACGGAGTCGATCGAGCGATCCGTGCAGCGCGCGGTGCCGGCCGGCTGGGCACCCCACCCGAGCTTCTGGGCCGTGGCGTGCGACTACGCCACCGCCAAGCGCGTTCCGTTCGGCCGCGAGGACGCGCCGCCCGCCGAGCTCGGCCTCGCCGTGGCCGCCTCCTGCGCCATCCCCGGCTTCTACCACCCGGTCACCATCGGCGGCCGGCGATACGTGGACGGCGGCGTGCGCTCGGCGTCGAACCTCGACCTGCTCGCCGGCCGCGACCTCGACCTCGTCATCTGCCTCAACCCCACATCCACGCGCGAGCCCGCGCAGGGCGGCCTGATGGACCGCCTCGTGGGTGCGCAGCGCTCCGCCTCCGGCCGCCGCCTGGGCCACGAGGCCAAGCGCCTCGAGGCCGAGGGCACCGAGGTGGTGCTGGTGCAGCCGGTGGCCGACGACCTGGTGGTGATGGGTCGCAACCTGATGAGCGGGAAACGCCGCAACGAGGTGATGAAGACGGCCGAGCGCACCGTGGCCGACCAGCTGCGCGAGCCCGCGACGGCGGCCACCCTGCACGATCTTTCCGAGGGCGAGCCGCACAAACTGCACCGCCCCGACGGCCCGCCGTCGAGCTGGCCGCCGATCGTGCCCACGCGCGAGCCCGCAGACGGCGCCGCGGCATGAGGCCCATCGCGCCAACTCTGGCGTGAGAGACTGCACGCACTGGCATGAGTGAGGGTTCGCGAGCAGGTAGCAGTACCGGCAGCAAGACGTCGAGCAATGGGGGGAGCCCCAGCTCGGCCGCCGCCAAGCGGGCGAACGCCGCTCAGACCTCCTCGGCCGACGGTTCCCTCGTCCCCACGAGTCCGGGAGAAGCCCTCGCGCTGCTCGGCCGCGCTGGCCGCGCGATCGCCCGGCAGGCCCAGTCACGCGTCCCGCAGGCCGACCTCGACGAGCGCGATCCCGACTACATCCGCGAGTCGCTCCCGCGTCTGTGGGTGCTGGCGAGCCTCTACTTCCGCGCCGAGGTGAGAGGCCTCGACCGCATCCCCGCCGAGGGTCCCGTGCTGCTCGTGGGCAACCACTCCGGCGGGAACCTCACGCCCGACACGAGCGTGTTCACGCTGGCGTTCTACACGCACTTCGGCGTCGAACGGCGCTTCTACCAGCTGGCCCACAACCTCGTGCTGTCGATGCCCGGCCTGGGCTTCCTGCGCAAGTACGGCACGGTGGCCGCGTCGCACGAGAACGCCGAGAAGGCGCTCGACTCGGGTGCGGTGCTGCTCGTCTACCCGGGCGGCGACTACGAGGTGCACCGTCCCACGTGGGAGGGCGACAAGATCAGCTTCGATGGTCGCAAGGGCTTCATCCGCCTGGCGCTGGACAGGGGTGTGCCGCTGGTCCCGGTGGTATCGGTGGGCGGGCAGGAGACGGCCCTCTTCCTAAGCCGCGGGGAGGGCCTGGCGAAGCTGCTGCGCCTGGACAAGATGTTCCGCCTGAAGGTGCTGCCGATCTCCCTCGCGCTGCCGTGGGGCCTGAACGTGGGCGACATGCTCGGCCACCTCCCGGCGCCGTCGAAGATCACGATCCAGGTGCTCGAGCCGATCGACCTCGAGGAGCGCTACGGGCCCAAGCCCGACCTCGACGAGATCTACGACGACATCACCCACGCCATGCAGGACGTCCTCACCTCGCTGCAGTCCGAGCGCGCGCTGCCGCTGATCGGCTGACCGGGGAAGGGCCGATGCGGATCGAGAAGGAGATAACGATCGAGGCACCGCTGGAGAGGGTGTGGGAGTGGATCGGCCACCCGCAGGACTATCCGCGCTGGCTGGCCGGCATCACCCGCTTCGAGCCGGAGGACGAGCGGCCGGAGGAGCCCGAGCCCGACGAGCGGGACGAGGTGCACGTCGGCTCCCGCTACGCCATGCGCATGCACGTGGGCTCGGCCGACGTGGGCGGCCTGATCGAGGTGGTGGAGTGCGATCCCGCCAAGGAGCTGGCCTGGACGAGCATCACCGGGATCGACCAGCGCGGTCGCTGGCGGCTGCGCGAGACCGGCGAGCCCGGCCAGACCAAGGTGACGATGCGGATGAGCTACGGCTCGCCCGGCGGCATCACCGGAGCGCTGGTGGACCGCCTCTCGGCACCGGAGGTGGGCCGCAACATCAGCCGGGGGCTCAAACAGCTGAAGGCGGAGATCGAGGAAGAGCCAATCGACGAAGGAGCGAGCTTGGCGGAGCAGGGGAAAGGCATCGTCGGATCGGTGGCCCACGAGCTGGGCAGCCTGAGGGTGCTGGTCGAGGCGGGGGTGATCCGGCCGGTCCGCCCGGACAAGCTGGTCAAGGCGGCCATCACGCTCGCGCGCTGGGGCCGCAGCCCGGCCGCCGGCTTCATCACCGGCGCGGTCATCCACCCCAACGACACCGCCGTGGTCGACGACCTCGGCACGCTCAGCTGGAGGGAGATCGACGAACGCACCAACGCGCTCGCGCACTCGCTCGCCGACGCCGGCATCAAGGAGGGCGACGGCGTGGCGATCATGTGCCGCAACCATCGCGGCTTCATCGAGGCGACGGTGGCGATCGCAAAGCTCGGCGGACATGCGCTCTACCTGAACACCGCGTTCGCCGGCCCCCAGCTCACGGAAGTGGTGAAGCGCGAGAAGCCGATCGCGATCGTGTTCGACGAGGAGTTCTCAGAGCTGCTGTCCGACGCCGCCGAGCGCCGCAAGCGCTTCATCGGCTGGCACGACTCCGACGATCTCGACGACCCCACCCTCGACGAGCTGATCGAGCAGGGTCCGACGGAGGCGCCGGTGCCCCCGAACGAGACCGGCAAGGCGATCATCCTCACCTCGGGCACCACCGGCACGCCGAAGGGAGCCAACCGCAGCTCGCCGGACTCGATGGACCCGGCCGTGTCGCTGCTGTCGAAGATCCCGATGCGCAACGGCGAGACGTCGCACATAGCCGCGCCGCTGTTCCATTCCTGGGGCTTCGCGCACTTCACGATCGGGATGCTGCTGGGCACCACCGTCGTGATCACGCGCAAGTTCGATCCCGAGGACTGCCTGGCGCAGATCGAGCGCTACCGGGCCGACCACCTCGTGGTGGTGCCGGTGATGATGAAGCGCATCCTCGAGCTGCCCGAGTCCACGCGGCGCAAGTACGACACCTCGTCGCTGAAGATCGTCGCCGCCAGCGGCTCGGCGCTGCCGGGCGACCTCGCCGCCGAGTGGATGGACGAGTTCGGCGACACGCTTTACAACCTGTACGGCTCGACCGAGGTGGCCTGGGCCACGATCGCCACGCCGGCCGACATGCGCGCCGCGCCCGGCACGGCGGGCAAGCCGCCGCGCGGCACCGTGCTCAAGTTCTACGACGAGAACGGCCTGGAGTTGCCGGCGGGGAAGACCGGCCGCATCTTCGTGGGCAACGAGATGCTGTTCGAGGGCTACACCGGCGGCGGCTCGAAGGACTTCATCGACGGCCTGATGGCCACCGACGACGCCGGCCGCCTGTTCGTTGAGGGGCGCGACGACGAGATGATCGTCTCCGGCGGCGAGAACCTCTTCCCGAAGGAGGTGGAGGACATCCTCGCTCGGCACCCCGACGTGGCCGATGTGGCCGCGATCGGCGTGGACGACGAGAAGTTCGGCCAGCGCCTGCGTGCGTTCGTGGTGACCGACGGGTCCAAGAAGGGCGACGAGGACGCGCTCAAGAAGCACGTGAAGTCCAACCTCGCGGGCTTCAAGGTGCCGCGCGAGATCTGGTTCCTCGACGAGCTGCCGCGCAATGCCACCGGCAAGGTGCTCAAGCGCGAGCTGAAGGAGATCGAGAAGGAGCCGAAGTAGGCCGGCGGCCTAGGCCGTCTTCACCAGATCGCGCTCGGGCTCGATGCCCCAGCGCTCGCCCACGCCCGCCAGCTTCTCGCTCAGCTCCCAGCGGTCGGGGCGCTCGTCGCCCTCGTGGTCGGGCACGCCGCCCTTCAGCGTCATCGAGCCGCGGTTGTCCCCGATCGCGCGGATCTCCTCGACCTCCTCCGCGCTCAGCACGACTTCGGCGGGCGTCGCCGCCAGCTCGGCGCGCTTGTCCTCCACGGGGCGCGCGCCCGGGCCGCTCTCCTGGATCAGCGTCGGAGCGCAGCAGGCCACCGCCTCGTGCGCGAGGTTCCACTGGCACGCGAGCTGCAGCAGCGTGAGCCCGTGGCGCTCGGCGATCGGACGCATCGCCTCGATCCGTGCCAGTCCGCGCTCGACCCACCCCTCGGGGCGAAAGCCGCGATGGTCCGAGCGAGGAAATGGGTGTCCCGCCTCCAGGTCGCCCCACAGCAGCCCCCCGTAGTCCACGACGCGCGTGAGCACGCGCACACCGGCGCGCGCGGCGGCCGGCAGCACCAGCTCGCCCGGCCACGGCTCGAGCGGGTTGAGGATCACCATGGCCCAGTCGATGCGGTCGCCGAAGCGCTCGAGGCAGTCGATCAGGTCGAGCGTGAAGCCGTTGGCGGGGCCGGGGGCCACGCCGATCATTCGGGCGAGCCCGGCCTCGCGCAGCGCGGACATTCCATCCCAGACGGCGTCACTGGTGTAGCCGGTGCGGTCGGGGTTGTGCAGCAGGAGCAGGTCGAATCTGTCCAGCCCGAGGCGCTCCAGGCTGCGCTCGGCCGCTCCCCGCAGGTAGGACGCGTACTGGTCGGGCCCGCGCAGGCGCGGGTCGGTGAAGCGCGGGAAGCCGCGCGGCCCGTCGCGCTCGCCGTCGTAGAAGTCGTGCCCGAGCGCGCCCACCACGCCCACCTCATCGCGTGGCACGCCCTCCAGCGCGCGGCCTAGCAGGCGGTCGGCCTCGCCCTGGCCGTAGGTGTCGGCGGTGAGCACGGTGTCGATCCCGCCACCCGGGCGCAGCAGCCCGGTAAGGCGCTCCTCGGAAAGCTCCTCGCCGAAGTGCATGAAGCGCCCGCCGCTCCAGGTTCCGACTGCCACGTGTCCGGGGTCGCGCATCGCGTCCATGCTAGGCGGCGACTCGCGTCAGAGGTCGCCGCGCAGCGAGGCCAGGCGCTTGGCCAGAGCGGGCCAGATCGGTTCGAGGTCGCGCTCGGTCCCGCGCAGGAACTCGCCCACGGTGAGATCGACGGACTCGCCCCGCCGGGGCGGGATCTCGGTGTCGAGGCCGGGCTCGGCGTCCCGGACCACCTCCTCGATGGCGAACACCTCGCCGTTGGCCGGCTTGAGCAGGGCGCGGTCGGCGTCGGTGGTGGCGTTGCGCAGGAAGGCCCGCGTGGCGGGACGGTCCAGCGACTCGACCACGCCGTCGCTGTTGGTCTCCACCAGCCCCGGAACGATCTCGCGCAGCTCTCCCAGGGCGGCAAGGCCGAACTCGTCCAGCGGCGCGCTCTCGAATGCCCCGCGCGACACGATCTTCTGCACCTTGCGCCGGATCCGGCGCGCCTCCTCGGGGGAGGTGCGCAGCGTCTCTTCGGTGTCGATCGTGTCGTCGATCGCCTCGCGGGCGTCGAGCAGCACGGTGCCGTCGCGCTCGGAGAGCTCGTCCGGTGCGCCGCACCCCGCCAGAATCGCGCATGCGACCAGCGCCGCAGCCCCCCCGACCCGTTTCATGCGCACAAATCTATGCGGCCGCGCGGCGGGCCAGCTCGACGAGCGTGCGCACGCCGTAGCCGGACGCGCCCTTGCCCACGTACGGGCGGCCCTGGTCCCACGCCGTGCCGGCGATGTCCATGTGCACCCAGGGCACTTCGCCCACGAAGTTGCGCAGGAACTCCGCGGCGGTGATCGAGGAGGCCTTGCGCCCCTCGGGAGCGTTGTCGAGATCGGCGTACTTGCCCTTGATCAGCTCCGAGTACTCGGGGTGGAACGGCAGCCGCCAGCCCAGCTCGCCGGTGGACTTTCCGGCGTCCTCGACCTGCTCGCACCAGTCGTCGTCGTTGGAGAACAGCCCGGCGTAGGTGGACCCGAGCGAGGTGATGATCGCCCCGGTGAGCGTGGCCAGGTCCACGATCCGCTCCACGCCCTGCTCGACGGCGTAGGCCAGCGCATCGGAGAGGATCAGCCGGCCCTCGGCGTCGGTGTTGTTGATCTCGATCGTCTTGCCGTTCATCGCGGTCACGATGTCGCCGGGGCGCATGGAGCGGCCGCTCGGCATGTTCTCGGTGGCGGGAACGACGGCGGTCACGGTCACCGGCAGCCCGAGGTTGGCGATCGCCTCCATCGACTCCAGCACCGCGGCGCCGCCGGACATGTCGAACTTCATCTCAGACATCTTCCCGCTGGGCTTGAGCGAGATCCCGCCGGTGTCGAAGGTCACGGCCTTGCCCACGAAGCCCAGGTGGGGCCCGTTGGCGCCGCCCGTGTAGCGCAGCACGATCAGGCGCGGCTCGGCGTAGCTGCCCTGGGCCACCGCGGCGAAGGCGCCCATGCCGCGCGACTCGATGCCCTCGCGGTCCAGCACCTCGAGCTCCAGCGAGTCGTGCTGGGAGGCGATCTCCTCCGCGCGCGCGGCGAGGAAGGACGGGTTGGCCACGTTGGCCGGGAGGTTCTGCAGGTCGCGCGCAGCGTTCTGGGCGACGGCCGTGGCGGCCGCGCGCTCCACGCCCCCGGCGTCCACTCCGTCGCCGGCGATCTCGAGGGACTCGATCGCCCCCGGCCCGTCCTCGTCCTCGTCCTTCTTGGTCTTGAAGCGGTCGAACGAGTAGAGCGACAGCAGCGTGCCCTCCACGAGCGCGTCGGCGACGCCGGCGTCGGGCGATGCCCAGGACAGCGACACCGCACCGAGCTCCTTGGCGCGGCCGGCCACGGCCGCGGCGGCCACGCGTGCCTTCTCGGCGTCCAGCTCCTCGCGCTTTCCGAGACCTGCGACCAGCACCCGCCGGCGTCCGCCGCCGGGCGCGTCCTCGTGCTCCACGGCCACTTTCTTGAGCCCGGGCTTGGCCTCGCCGAGGTCCACCAGCGACTGGAGGTGGGGTTCGTCGAGGCTCTCGCCTTCGAATAGCGGGACGACGCGGGTGTCGGCGGCGGTCTCGGAGGGTGCGCCGCTGCGGGCGCTTACGGCGATAGCGGGCATGCCGCCGGAGTCTAGGTGGGCGGCGAGAGGATCGCGGCTGCCAGCCGTTCGGCGGCGCCCGGCGTGGTGGCGAGGTAGAGCGCCGGCTCCACCGCCTCGAGTTCGAGCAGCACGGGTGCTCCGCCGCCGTCGGTGAGCATGTCCACGCGCGCGTAGAGCGGGGCCTCGCCGAAGCGCTCGGCCAGGTGGCCGATCGGCCCCCACGCTGGAGGAGGGGGCCGTCCCGTTTCCCTGTCCTCCCTCGAACTAAGAGACGTTGGCCAGACGGGTGCGGCTCACGCCGCGGATGTGGTCCGCGTGCGCGCCGATGACCGCCCGATAACGGCTGTCACGGCGTACGCGGAACGTGCGCGTCCAGCTCGAGCAGCCCGAGCCGGCGATAGCGCGCAGGGTCGCCCGCCGCACCGTCCTGTAGCCGGTCGAGAAGCGTCGCTGGATCGCCAGCGTGGACCCATTGTGCTGAGGGCACACCCGGCCGAAGAAGCGCACGCGTTGTCTCTTTCGGGGCGAGTAGTCGCTCAGGCGCAGGCCCACCCGCGGTTGCACCGCGACGGTCACGGGCGCGCCCTCGTCGGGGCCGCTGCGCGCCACGTAGCGAGTGTTCAGAGTGGGCTTCTGGACGAAGGAGAAATCCCCCTTGGAGTCCGTCGTGGCGGTGCCGACGTCGCCGAACACGTCGAACGGGAACGGGTCGGAGCGCAGGGTCACCTGCTGGCCCGAGTTGTTCGCACCGGTCAGCTTCCCCGTGAGGGTGAGCGTGCCGCCCGAGAGGACCGGGTTGGGCTTGGCGGTGAGCTTGAGCTGGCCGGCGTTCCCTCCACCTCCACCCTGATGGCCGGGCTTGTGGTCGGCCGAGGCTCCTGGAGCGAAGCAGGCGGCGGTGAGAAGGGCTGTGGCGAGTGCGATCGATCGGGTCATTGGCTCTACAACGCGGCGGCGGGCTTCAGGTTCGCTAGAAACACCTTCGCTCAAGCTCTAGGAGACGTTGGCGCTGCGCACCGGGCTGGCGCCGCGCGCGTGGTCCGCATGGCCGCGAATCACCGTGCGATAGCTGCCGTCCGCGCGTACGCGGAGCAGATGCCGGTAGCTCGAGCAGGTCGAGCCCGGGACATCCCGTAGCACGGTGCGGCGGATGGTCTTGAAGCGCCCGCCGGAACGGCGCTGGATCGCCATGGTGGTGCCGTCATGCTCGGGGCAGACGCGGCCGGAGAAGCGCACGCGCTGACCGGCGGAGGGCGTGGAGTCGCTCAGGCGCAGGCCCACCCGCGGGCGCACCAGCACGGTCACTATCGCGCTCTCGCCCTGGCCCTTGCGGGCCTGGTAACGCGTGTTTGCCGTGGGGCGCTGGATCAGCTGGAAATCGCCAGCGGCGTTGGTCGTGGCCGTGCCGGCCTTGCCGAGCTTGTCAAAGGGGAAGGGATCCGAGGTCAGGTCGACCTTCTGGTTGGCCATCTTGTCGGCGGTGAGCCTGCCGCTGAGCGTGAGGATCCGCCCCGCCAGGACCGGGTTGGGCGCAGCGCCCAGCGTCAGGGAGACGGCCCCCGGGGCCGGCTTGGGGGGCTTCTGCGCCGGGGCCGTGGCCGGGATGGCGCACGCGGTGGCGAGAGCTGCGGCTGCTAGTGCCGTGGATCGTTTCATTGGCGTTGAAACACATCTGGCGGCAAAAGGTTCGCTGGAAACGGCCACGGGACGCCGGCGGGGTCCGATATCGTCCTCGGCCCCCCGGAGCAGCAAGGAGACCCCCTCGACCATGCCCAAGACCGTGATCCTCGGCACCGCCCGCACCCCCTTCGGAAAGATGGGCGGCGCGCTTGCCTCCCTCGACGCCACCGACCTCGGCGGCCACGCGATCGAGCACGCGCTCGAGCGCGCCGCCGTGGCGCCCGACCAGGTGCAGCACGTGGTGTTCGGCCAGGTGCTCCAGGCCGGGCAGGGGCAGGTGCCGTCGCGGCAGGCCCAGATCAAGGGCGGCATCCCCAAGGAGGTCTCCTCCGAGACCGTGAACAAGGTGTGCGCCTCGGGCATCCGCTCGGCCGGCATTGTCGACCAGGCCGTGCGCGCCGGCGACCTCGATGTGGCCGTGGCGGGCGGCATGGAGTCGATGTCAAATGCCCCCTACCTGCTTGAGAAGGCCCGCTTCGGCTACCGCATGGGCGACGCCAAGATGCTCGACGCGATGGTGCACGACGGGCTGACCAACCCGTTCTCCGGCAAGCAGATGTTCGTGGAGGCCACCGAGGTGGGGGACGAGCTGGAGATCAGCCGCCCCGACCTCGACAAGTTCGCCCTGCGCAGCCACGAGCTGGCGATCCAGGCCACCGACGACGGCAAGCTGCCCGAGGAGATCGCGCCGGTCACCGTGAAGTCGCGCAAGTCCGAGGAGGTGGTGGAGGTGGACGAGGCGCCGCGGCGCGAGACCTCGATCGAGAGCCTGGCCAAGCTGCCGGGGCTCGCGGGCAAGGAGGGCTCGCACACCGCGGGCAACTCGCCCGGCGTGAACGACGGCGCCGGCGCCGTGGTGCTGGCCAGCGACGGGTGGGCCAAGGCCCAGGGCAAGACCGTGCTGGCCACGATCGTCGGCCAGGCCGCCGTGGCCGACGACTTCCCCTACCTCGCGCGCACGCCCGCGAACGCCACCAAGGCGGTGCTGGAGAAGGCCGGCCTGAAGGTGGAGGACATCGACCTGTTCGAGATCAACGAGGCGTTCGCCTCGGTGGCGATCAACTCGATGCGCATGCTCGGCGTGG
>DASROS010000098.1:0-41932 GCA_035646775.1 Thermoleophilaceae bacterium
TCGGGATCGTGAAGCGTTGCCATACTCAGCTCCGATGGGCCGGTCGCCGTCCACACTGCGAACCGCCGCCCTGATCGCGGGCGGGGCGCTGAGCGTGCACGAGCTGCGCTTCCTGATCGCGCCCGCGGGTGCGGCGGAGTCGTCCTCGGCGGGCCACGGCTATCTGCCGCTGGCCGGGTTCGTCGTAGCGGTGGCCCTCGCCGCCGCGCTTGCCCAGCTTGCAGCCGTGGCCGGGCGCGCACTTCGCACCGGCCGGCACGAGCCCGGCGGCCCCGGCTTGGCGGTCACCTGGCTGGCGGTCACCGCCTCGATCGCCGGGGTCTTCCTCGCCCAGGAGATCGTGGAGGCCGCACTCACCGGCAGGGCTGCCCAGGGCCTCGCCGGGGTGCTGGGATCGGGCGGCTGGGTGGCTATTCCACTTGCGGTCGCGATCGGCGCGCTGGTGGCGCTGGCGCTGGCCGCGGCGAGCGCTCCCCGCTCCCGCGCAGGACCGTCGACCCGATGGGTTGTCGCCTGCCGCCCGGCCACCGGCCGGTGTTCGCGCCCATGGCCGGCCACCTGGCCGGGCGGGCCCCGCCGCTTCTCCCCTGACCCGTACGCGGGCGCCCGCCTGGGCGCCCATTGAGCAGAGGAGGCATGCGTATGTCCAGGACATCGAGGTTCGTATCTATAGGGGTCGCGGTGGTGATCGCGGTGGTCGCGGTAGTTCTGCTGCGCCCGGAGAGCGAGGACGAGTCGGCCGACGACGCGTCGTCCCAGCAGGACAGGGCCGCCGAGAGGGACGCGGCAGGAACCGCGAACTCGGAGCCGACCGCCACGGCGGAGGCGGCCCCCGAGCCGCCTCCCGTGGAGATCGGGGTGCGCGACTTCAAGGTCGTGGGCGGCGTGAAGAACATCGAGGTCGAGAAGGGCGACACCGTGCGGCTGCTCGTGAGGACCGACGTGGAGGACGAGATCCACGTGCACGGCTATGAGCTCGAGAAGGGCGCCGCCCCGGGAAAGCCCGCGCGCTTCAAGTTCAAGGCAAAGCTCGAGGGCGAGTACGAGATCGAGGTCCACGGGGCCGAGGACCGCGGGCTCGATCCGCTCATCGCCCGCCTGATGGTCACCCCCGGCTGATCTAGATGATCGAGCTGGCTCACGGCGTCGGCGGGGGCCGGACCGACCTCCCGATCCCCGAGTACGTGTTCTTCTACGGGGCCTCGCTCGTGCTCGTGGTGTCGTTCGTGGCTCTGGCGGTCCTGTGGCCCCAGCCCAAGCTGCAGGAGCCCAGCTTCCGGCCGCTGCCGCGCGCGTTCTCGGCCGTCCTGCTGAGCACGCCGGTCCAGGTCCTGTGCGGCGCAATCGGCGTGTCCCTGCTGGCTTTGGTGGTCTGGAGCGGCCTGACCGGCGTGCAGACCTCCACCGCGAACTTCGCGCCCACCTTCGTCTACGTGATTTTCTGGCTGGCCCTGGTGCCGCTCAGCGTGGTGTTCGGAGATTTGTTCCGGGCGTTCAACCCCTGGCGCGCCATCGGTCGGTTCGTGTCGTGGGTGGCCCGGACGGCGGCGCGGGGGCCGCTGCCCGCACCGCTGGCCTATCCCGAGCGGATGGGGCATTGGCCCGCGGCTGCGGGCATCTTCGCGTTCGCGGCGCTGGAGCTGGTGTCCTCCAACGGCGACAAGCCGGAGACCGTGGCCGTGGCGGCGCTGGTGTACTCGGCCGCCACGTTCGTGGCGATGGCGCTGTACGGCGTGGAGGAGTGGTGTGACCGCGGCGAGGCCTTCAGCGTCTACTTCAACCTCTTTTCGCGGATCTCGCCGTTCGCCCGCCGGGGATCGCAGCTGGGGCTGCGGCGCCCGCTGTCGGGCCTCGCCCAGCTGCCCCCGATGCCCGGCACGGTGGCGCTGCTCGCCGTGATGATCGGTTCGATCACCTTCGACGGGGCCTCCGAGGCGCCGGTGTGGACCAACGTGTCGCCCGACATCGCGAAGTTCTTCGGCGAGCTGGGTCTTTCGCCCGAGCGTGCGCTCGAGGCGGCGTTCATGATCGGCCTGCTGCTGGGGGTGAGCCTCGTGTTCGTGCTCTACGAGCTCGGGGTGGCCGGAGCGCGGAGCATGGGAGGACCTATATCGGCCAACCGGCTCGCCAACGCGTTCATTCACTCGCTGGTCCCGATCGCCCTGGCCTACGCCGCCGCCCACTACCTCACCCTGCTGCTGTTCCAGGGCCAGGCCATCTCCTACCTGGCGTCCAACCCGCTGGGCGAGGAGGGCACGGACCTGTTCGGCACCGCCACGAGCGCGATCGACTACGGGGTGATCGGCGCCACCGCCACCTGGTACTGGCAGGTGGCGTTCGTGGTACTAGGCCACGTGAGCGCCCTGGCCCTCTCCCACGACCGTGCGCTGGTGGTCTACGCCACGCCCGAGCTGCCCGAGGCCGCCCAGAGCCGGCTGGCCGTGCGCTCGCAGTACTGGATGCTCGTGGTGATGGTGCTGTTCACCACCCTCGCGCTGCTCCTGCTGTCCCAGGCGAACTCGTGATCGAGCTCGTCCCGATCGCCCACGCTGGACACTGGCTGGTGAACGTGGCCTATCTGGCGCCCGTGCTGGGCTTCCTGGTCTGGCTGGGGCTCACGACCTGGCGCGACAGGCGCGCGGAGCGGCGGGGTGGGGGGAAGGATCAGGGCTAGCGGTTTTTTCAGCCCGATTCAGCGCGAGCGACCGGACTCGAACCGGCGACCTCCGGCGTGACAGGCCGGGGCTTCTTGGCTTTCTAAGGACGTGGCGGCGCCTGGCCCAGCGCTTCGGCCAGCGCGGCGGCCGCCGTGCGCGCCAAGCCGAACGCCACCACCGCCCACACGGCCAACGCGACCCACACCCAAACGCGGGCGAAGCTCGTGACCAGCGGTGCCGATGCGACGTCGCCCACAACGAAGCTGCAGGCGGCGTACATCCCGACCGGGAAGACGGTCGACCAGCGGCGTACGTCGTAGCGCACGCGACGGTGGCGCGCCTCGGCCACCAGGAGGACCGGCAGCCACAGGAACGTCAGGACCCACAGGGCGAGCGCGACGCCCCGGAGCACGCCGACGGCCCCGCCCAGGAGGTCGAGGTGGTCCGCGGCCAACGTGATCCGCCCCGCCGCCACGGTGGAGATCGCCAGCGCCCCGCCCGTCACCCAGTGGTCGCCACGACCGATGGCGAGCTGGCGCCGGTCAAAGCGGGACAGGACGAAGGCGTAGAAGCACAGCCCGAGCACGAACGGCACGAGCGCCGCCTCGAGCAGCCAGCCGGCGCGGTACTCGAATGCCAGCACCGCGGCGAGCAGGGCGAGCGACTCGGTGCCCACCGTGAGGATGAAGGAGGCGCCCACCGTCGGAGCCGTCCAGTTGCGCAGCACCGGTCCCAGCAGCCCCAGCCACAGGATCAGTGCAATGGCAAGCAGGGCAGCGCCCACCCGATGCCAACCCAGCAGCGTCAGCCGCGTAGCGAGAACCGCCGTTCCCGCGACCGCGGTGAAGGCGGCGGGCAAGCGCACGTCGCGGCGAAACTGCGCGTGATCGCGCAGGGCCCGGGCAGCCAGCAGCACCCCCAGCGTGAGCCAGATGGCCGCAGCGAGGACCAGCAGGAGGCGCGACAGCCACTCCTGGCCATCCTGCGACAGAGCCACCGAGACGATGCCGGTGCCCATCACGATCGCGCCGGACGCTGGCGGCACCGCACCGAGGAGCCGATCGAGCCCTGCACCCTCCCCGCCCGTCCGGGGCATCAGCGCAGCGCGCGATACGGTCGCCGGTAGGCGGCGGTCACTGGATCGTCGCGGACCCGTCTTCGGAGGCGGGCGAAGCGGTGATCAGGTGGCTCGCTCCGCATGCGGCGCAGCTGATCTCGGCGCTGAGCCGGTCGAGCTCGACGTCGCGGAGCTCGACCCGGCAGTCACCGAGGCGGTCGCCGCAGGCGGGGCAGGGCTGGTCGCGAGCGCCGTCGCGGATGATGGCGACCGCCAGCTCGAGCCCGGGGTTGGCAGCCCGCTCGGCGCTCATCTGCCTCCTGTGCGTGCGGGCGCGTAGCGGCGCCGGTAGAGGATGTAGGGGCGGCCGAGGTACTGGACCGGGTAGCTCCAGGCGTGCACGAGCCGCGTGAACGGCCAGACCGCGTACAGGAGCGAGGCCGACAGCGCGTGGATCTGGTAGATCAGCGGCGGCTCGGTCATCAGCTCGGGGTTCGGGTCGAGCAGGAAGATTCCGCGGAACCACGGCGCGACCGTTTCGCGGTAGTCGTAGCCGCTGACGAACAGGTTCCAGCCGCTTGTGGCGATGACGCCGGTGACGAGCGCGACGGTGAGCGCCCCGTACGCGACGAGGTCGGTGCGCGTGGTGGTGGCGGCGACGCGCGGGAAGCGGAGCCGCCGGTAGAGCAGGATGACGAAGCCGGCGAGCACGAGCACGCCGGCCAGCGTTCCCGCGGAGACCGAGATCAGGTGGTAGCCCTCCTCGTCGATTCCGAACGCGTCGGGGACGGCGGCCGGGATGGCGATGCCGATCACGTGGCCCCCGATCGCCATGAAGGTGCCGTAGTGGAAGAGGGTGCTGCCCCAGCGCAGCCATCGGCTCTCGAGCATCTGCGTCGAGCGGCTGGTCCACATGAACTGGTCCCGGCGGTAGCGCCAGACGTGGCCGACGACGAAGATCGTGAGCGCGACGTAGGGGATGACCACCCACAGCAGCAGCGCTCCGGCGCTCATCGCCGCGGCGCGGTGCTCGGCATGACCTCGGGCGGGGCGAACGGCTCGAGCCCGACCTGCTCGGTCGGCGGGCCCTCGCGCACGAGCTCGGTGACGCCGGCGCGTTCAGCCGCCGAGAGCTCCGGCAGCCCGGCGCAGACGGCGTCGAGCAGGTGCGCGTAGGGGCTTTCCTGGTCGCGGAGGCTCATGCGGACGAGCTCGATCGCCGACCTGTGCTCGAGCAGCAAGGTCTCTCCCTGCTCGGGCGACGCGAGGGCTGCGAACTCGAGCATCACCGGCAGGTAGTCGGAGAGCTCGCGGCCCTCAAGCGGAAAGCCGGCCGCCCGGTAGAGCTTCTTCAGCCGCAGTAGTGCCATGCCGCGCTGGCGCTTGTCGCCGTGGCCGTAGAAGGTCAGGTAGAGGCCGGCGCGCTTCTGCAGGTCGAAGACCTCGACGTAGCTCTGGGCGAGCTCGATCGGCGAGCCGGCGGCCCAGTAGGCGCAGAAGCGCTCGATCGACTCCTTCTGGCGCGACGGCGGCAGCCCGGCGACCGCGGCGAGGATTTCGTCACGTGCGCCCAGCAGCCGCTCGTCGGGGTACTGCAGCAGCAGCGATATGACCTTGTAGACAGTCGGGGACGGCGCCGGGGCGCGGCCCTGCCGAAGCCGCGGCATCAGGCCTCCGTTTCGGGTGCCGCCCGCGAGCCGCGCTCGAGCATCTCGACGATGTTGAGTCGCAACGTCCGGTCGTCGGGCTCGTCGTGGTCGGCTGCCTCCGCAGGCATGCGGCCCTCCGCCATCTCGGTGAGCATGAAGCTCTCGTTGGTCGCGGGCTCGCTCGCCGGCACCGCCCCGCAGTTGCCGGGACCGCCCTCGAAGTCGAGCCCGCAGGTGCCCTGCTGCTCCATCAGTCGGCCGGCCAGCTCAGTATGGGCCTGGGGGATCACGTAGCGATCCTCGTACTTGGCGATCGCGAGCAGCCGGTACATCGCCTCGACGTCGGCCGGCTCCATCCCGGCCGCCTCGGCCAGGCCGGCGTCCGGTCCCTTGCCGACCTCCTTGCGGCGCATGTAGGAGCGCATCGCGGCGAGCCGTTTGAGAACGCCGCGGATCACCTCCGCGTCGCCGGCCGAGAGCAGGTTGGCCAGGTAGTCGACCGGTATCCGCAGCGCGTCGATGGCGGGGAACACGTCGTCCGGGTCGCCGGGCTCGACGTGCTCGAAGGCGTTCGCGACCGGCGACAGCGGCGGCACGTACCAGACCATCGGCATCGTGCGGAACTCCGGATGCAGCGGCAGCGCGACGCGATAGCGCAGCGCCAGGGCGTGCACCGGCGAGCGGCGCGCGGCCTCGATCCAGTCGTCGGGGATGCCGTCGCGCGATGCTTGGGCGCGCACCTCGGGATCCTCCGGGTCGAGGAAGACGCCGAGCTGTGCGTCGAGCAGATCCTTCTCGTCCGGTGTCGAGGCGGCCTCCTCGACCCGATCCGCGTCGTAGAGGACGAGGCCGAGGTAGCGCAGGCGCCCGACGCAGGTCTCTGAGCAGATCGTCGGCTGCCCCGCCTCGATGCGCGGGTAGCAGAGCGTGCATTTCTCGGCCTTGCCGGTGTTGTGGTTGAAGTAGACCTTCTTGTAGGGGCAGCCCGAGACGCAGAAGCGCCAGCCGCGGCATTTCTCCTGGTCGACCAGAACGATCCCGTCCTCCTCGCGCTTGTACATCGCCCCCGACGGGCACGAGGCGACGCAGGAGGGGTTCAGGCAGTGCTCGCAGATCCGCGGCAGGTAGAACATGAACGCCTGCTCGTACTCGAGCTTGACCTGCTCGCCGAGGCCCTCGAGGTCGGGGTCGCCGAGGGCATGCTCCGGCGCTCCGGCGAGGTCGTCATCCCAGTTCGGGCCCCACTTGATGCTCATGTCCTTGCCGGTGAGCTGCGACTTCGGGCGCGCCACCGGGTCGTGCTCGGAGAGCGGCGCCGTGATCAGCTTCTCGTAGTCGTAGGTCCAGGGCTCGTAGTAGTCGTCGATTTCGGGCAGGTCGGGGTTCCAGAAGATCTGCAGCAGCTTCTTCAGCCGCCCACCGGCCTTGAGGCGAAGGCGACCCTTGCGGTCGAGCTCCCAGCCGCCCTGCCACTCCTCCTGGTCCTCCCAGCGCTTCGGGTAGCCGAGCCCGGGCTTCGTCTCGACGTTGTTGAACCACATGTACTCGGCGCCGTGGCGGTTGGTCCAGACCTGCTTGCAGGTCACGCTGCAGGTGTGACAGCCGATGCACTTGTCGAGGTTCATGACCATCCCGACCTGGGCCTTGACGTGCATCAGTAGACGACCTCCTGGGAGCGCTTGCGGATGACCGTGACCTCGTCGCGCTGCGAGCCGGTCGGCCCGTAGTAGTTGAAGCCGAAGCACAGCTGGGCGTAGCCGCCGATGAAGTGGCTGGGCTTCATCACGATGCGGGTGAGCGAGTTGTTCGTGCCGCCGCGCTTGTCCTTCAGCTCGGTGCGCGGGACGTTCAAGTGGCGGTCCTTGGCGTGGTACATGAGACACGTGCCCTCGGGCACCCGATGCGTGACCACGGCCCGGCAGGCAATCACGCCGTTGCGGTTATATGCCTCGATCCACTCGTTGTCGCGCACGCCGATCCGCTCGGCGTCCTCGCGGCTCATCCAGATCACCGGTCCGCCGCGGAACAGGGTGAGCATATGCAGGTTGTCCTGGTACTCGGAGTGGATCGACCACTTCGAGTGTGGCGTCAGGTAGCGCAGCGTGACCTCGAGCCGCCCCTCCTCGCACAGCCCCTGCTCGCCGAAGTGACGGCGGTAGTGAAGCGGCGGATGGAACGTCGGCAGGCCGTCGCCGAGCTCCTGGATCCAGGCGTGGTCGAGGTAGAAGTGCTGGCGCCCGCTGAGCGTGTGCCAGGGCTTGAGGCGCTCGACGTTGATCGTGAACGGCGCGTAGCGGCGGCCGTGCGCCTCGATTCCCGACCACTCGGGAGAGGTGAGCACCGTGCGCGGCTCTGTCTGGGTGTCCTGAAACGTGATCCGGTCCCCGGCGCGCGGCTCGGCGAGGTCGGCCAGCGGCAGGCCCACGCGCTTCTCCAGCGAGCGGAAGCCCTCGACGGCGATGCGTCCGTTGGTCGTCCCTGAGAGCGCCAGGATCGCCTCGCACGCCTGCTCGGCGAGCTCGAGCGAGGGCTGGCCGTCACCGGCGCCGCCGCGCACGACGCCGTTCTTGCGGCGCAGGTAGTCGACCTCCTCGACCGGCTTCCAGCTCGCGCCCTTGACGGCGTTGCCCTGCTCCTCGAGCAGCGGGCCGAGCGCCGCCATCTTCTCGGCCACCGCGCCATAGTCGCGCTCGACCTCGATCAGCTTCGGCATCGTCCGCCCCGGGACCGGCTCGCACTCGCCGGCCTTCCAGTCGCGCACCTCGCCGTACGGCTGGGCGATCTCGTCCTGCGTGTCGTGGAGGAGCGGAGCGGCGATCAGGTCACGGCGCACCCCGAGGTGCTTCGCCGCCAGTCGCGAGAACGACGCCCCGATGCGCTGGAACGCATCCCAGTCGGTCTTCGCCTCCCAGGGCGGCGGGATCGCCTGGCTGAAGGCGTGTACGAACGGGTGCATGTCGGTCGAGGAGAGGTCGTACTTCTCGTACCAGGTCGCCGCCGGCAGCACGACGTCGGAGAACAGGCAGTTGCCCGTCATCCGGAAGTCGATCGTCGTCAGCAGGTCGAGCTTGCCCTCTGGGGCCTCGTCGCGCCAGACGACCTCGGCGGGCCGCAGCTCGGGCGGGGTCTCGTCCGCGCTCTGGGCCGACTCGGTCGTGCCGAGCAGGTGCTTGAGGATGTACTCGTGGCCCTTGCCCGAGGACCCGAGCACGTTCGCCCGCCAGACGGTGAGCACGCGCGGGAAGTTCTCGGGGGCGTCCGGGTCCTCCGCGGCAAAGTGCAGCCGCCCCTCGCGAAGCTCGCGCACTACGTGCTCGGCCGCCGGCACGCCGGCGCGCTTCGCCTCGTCGGTCAGGTCGAGGGGGTTGCGGTCAAAGCTCGGGAACGACGGCATCCAGCCCAGCCGCGCCGCGAGCGCGTTGCAGTCGGCGAACTGGCGACCGGTGAAGAGGCCGCGGCCGAGCGGGGAGGCGAGCTCCTCGGCCGAGAAGCCCTCGTAGCGCCACTGGTCGGACGCCATGTACCAGAACGGCGTAGCGGCCTGCTGGCGCGGCGGACGCGTCCAGTCGAGCGCGAACGCCAGCGACTGCCAGCCCGTGAACGGGCGCACCTTCTCCTGCCCCACGTAGTGGGCCCAGCCGCCGCCGTTCACCCCCTCGCAGCCGCACAGCACCAGCAGGCTGAGAAACGTCCGGTAGGTCTGGTCGGAGTGATACCAGTGGTTGGTGCCCGCGCCCATGCAGATCATCGAGCGGCCATTCGTCTGCTCGGCGTTGCGCGCGAACTCCCGCGCGATGCGGATGGCGAGCCTGGCGTCGACGGAGGTGATCTCCTCCTGCCACGCGGGCGTGTACGGCTGCTCGGGATCGTCGTAGCCGGCCGGCCAGTCGCCCGGCAGGCCCTCGCGCTCGACGCCGTACTGCGCGAGCATCAGGTCGAAGACCGTCGTCACCAGACATCCCGCGACGCGGATCGCCGGCACACCGCGGCGCAGCACGCTGCCGCCCTCCGTCGCCCCGACGTCGAACCGCGGCAGGTCGACCGCCACCGACTCCTCGTGCCGGCCGTGGAGGGTGAGCGCCGGCTCGAGCTCGCCGAGGTCGAGGTTCCAGCGGCCCTCGTCTTCGGCCGCGTAGCGGGCGCCGATCGAGCCGTTTGGAACGGCCGGCTCGCCGGTGACCTCGTCCAGCACGACGGTCTTCCACTCAGCGTGCTCGCCGCCGTGGCCGTCGAGGTCGGCGGCGCGCAGGAAGCGATCCGGCACGTGGGCGTCCTCTCGCTCGCGCAGCGTCACGAGCATCGACAGGTCGGTGAAGCGGCGCGCGTAGGTCTGGAAGTACGGGACCTGCCGGTCGACGTAGAACTCCTTGAGGATCACATGGCCCATGGCCATCGCCAGCGCGGCGTCGGTGCCGGGCTGCGCCGGAAGCCACTGGTCGGCGAACTTCGTGTGGTCTGAGTAATCCGGCGAGACCACCACGACCTTCTGCCCCCGGTAGCGCGCCTCGGTCATGAAGTGCGCATCTGGCGTGCGGGTGATCGGCAGGTTGGTGCCCCAGATGATCAGGTAGCTCGCGTTCCACCAGTCGGCAGACTCCGGCACGTCGGTCTGGTCGCCCCACACCTGCGGTGAGGCCGGCGGCAGGTCCGCGTACCAGTCGTAGAAGGAGAGGATCACGCCGCCGATCAGCGACAGAAAGCGGGTACCGGCGGCGTAGGAGGCCATTGACATCGCCGGGATCGGCGAGAAGCCGACGACGCGGTCCGGCCCGTAGCGCTTGATCGTGTGGACGTGCGCAGCGGCGACCAGGTCGGCGACCTCGTCCCAGGAGGAGCGGACGAAGCCGCCCTTGCCACGGTGCGACTTATAGAGGCGTGCCTTCTCGGGATCCTCGACGATCTCCGCCCAGGCCTCGACCGGGTCGCCGTGCCGAGCCAGCGCCTCGCGGTACATCTCCAGCAGGCTGCCGCGGACGTAGGGGTACTTCACCCGCAACGGCGAGTACGTGTACCAGGAAAACGACGCCCCGCGGGGACAGCCGCGCGGCTCGTACTCGGGCATGTCCGGCCCGACCGACGGGTAGTCCACCGCCTGGGTCTCCCACGTGATGATCCCGTCCTTGACGAACACCTGCCACGAGCACGAGCCCGTGCAGTTCACCCCGTGGGTCGAACGGACGATCTTGTCATGCTGCCAGCGGCCGCGGTAGGAGGCCTCCCACTCGCGCCCCTTCGCCACGAGCTGGCTCCACCCCTCCTCGGAGACCGGCCCCCGGCGGAGGAACTGGTGCGCGCGGAGCAGCGAGGTCTCAGCGCGTCCCATTCAGCCCCCGAGGCAAGAGCTCGAAAAAACCGCAAGTCGCCCGGCGGAGAAGCACCGAAGCTCTTTCCTCCATGTCAGCCGCAATATAGGTCCGCCCTCGCGCTCACCCGAAGCGCAAGTGGTCGAATTACGTAGTTCTCCGCATCGATTTGTGGGTCCGGCCGGATGCGAGCCCGGCGGCCTCGACCTAGGCTTGGACCATGCAGGCGAGAGTCCTTGTTGCGGGTGGTAACGGAGCGCTCCGGGAGCTGCGGGCGGCCAACGGCCACGTTGAGGTGATCGGTCACGTGCGGTCGCTCAAGGAGGCCGAGGAGGCCATGCGCGCCATGCGCCCGAGCGTGCTCGTGCTCGACGCCCACCTCACCCACCATGAGGGCCTCTGCTCTCTGTCCGCTCTGCGCCGTGCGTCGCCCCAAACCGCCATCGTCCTGCCGCCGGCGGGAGAGCCCGGGCCGCGTCTGGTGCGAGCGGTTCGGATGGCTGCGCACGACCCTGGACGCCGCCGCGAGGACGACGGCCTGACCGCTCGTGAGCGCGACATCGTGCGCCTGGTCGCACTCGGCCACACGAGCCACGAGATCGCCGACCGGCTTGTGCTGAGCGTACGCACGGTCGAGACACACCGTGCGCGGGTCCAGCGCCGACTCGGGCTCTCGTCGCGCGCGGAGCTCGTGCGCTGGGCGCTCGAGCGCGGCCTGCTCGCTCCCTAGTTGCCGCAGCGCCCAGGGCTACACCAAATGGAGATTGGCAAAAGCGGGACAACCGCAAATCGCTGCGGTGCCCTGCGGAAGCCGCGCTCCCGCCCGTCCTGGCTTTCCCCTGCTATTGCGGCGCTTTGCGGACAGCTGCTCAGCGCGAGCGACCGGACTCGAACCGGCGACCTCCGGCGTGACAGGCCGGCGTTCTAACCAACTGAACTACGCCCGCTGAGGGGCTCCGAGCATAGCGAAGGGATAATCACCGCCATGGGGCTCAGCCTTCAGGGTCGGCGCGTGCTGCTCACCGGCGCCTCGGGCGGCATCGGGCTGGCCACAGCCCGTTTCCTGCATGCGCGGGGCGCCACCGTGATCGCCACCGCGCGCCGGGCCGAGGTGCTCGCGGGCCTGCAGGATGAGCTGGGCGACCGGGTCGAGGCGCTGCCCGCCGACCTGGCCGACCGCGCGGACGTGGCGGCGCTGCCCGAACGCGCCGGAACGGTGGACGTCCTGGTCGCCAACGCGGCGCTGCCCGCCAGCGGAAACCTCGTCAGCTTCGACGAGCAGGAGATCGACCGCGCCCTGGACGTGAACCTGCGTGCCCCGCTCCAGCTCGCGCGCGCGCTGCTGCCAGGGATGCTCGAGCGCGGCGCCGGGCACGTGGTGTTCGTCTCGTCCCTCTCCGGGAAGATCGCCAGTCCGGGGTCCGCGCTGTACTCGGCGGCGAAGTTCGGCCTGCGGGGCGCGGCGCACGCCCTCCGCGAGGATCTCGTGGGTACTGGGGTGGGAGTGACAGTGGTGTTCCCCGGCTTCATCCGCGACGGAGGCATGTTTCACGACAGCGGCGCCTCGCTCCCGCGCGGCGTTGGCACGCGGACGCCCGACCAGGTGGCCGAGGCGCTCGTCCGCGGGATCGAGAAGGGCAGGCTCGAGGTGGACGTGGCGCCGCTGTCGCTGCGCCTCGGGGCGAAGGCCGCGGGGCTGGCGCCCGCCACGGTGGGCGCTATCCAGCGCCGGCTGGGCAGCGCCGAGATCTCGAGCTCGATGGCCCGCGGTCAGACCGACAAGCGCTAGGCGCCTGGTTACGGAGCAGGCGGGCGGCCGTGGCAGGAGCCGCTGTCCTGGTCGCGGATCGCGCCGTCGGTGCCGACCAGGCGGGCAACCCAGCTGTCGCGCTTAAGTTCGAGTTCCAGCACGCCGTACAGGGAGGTGCCGCCGGGTCCGCTCTGGTTGGACTCCCTGTGCTCGCTCCCCGCGATAGGGGTCGGATCGGCGAAGCGGCGGTCCTTGCCCCCAAGGCCGACGAGGAATTGGCTCACTCCGAAGTTCTGGTCCACGGTGCCGTTCTCGTCCATCGGTGCGAACCGCTCATAGGTGTGGTCATGCCCCACGAGGGCGAGCTCTGCTCCACCGTCGGACAGGGCTTCGTAGATGGGTATCAACTCGTCGTACTGGAAGGTGGCGAGCGAGTCGAACCGGGGGTGATGCCAGTACGCCACCACGCACTTGTCGGCGGGCAGCGACGCCAGCTCGGTGCGCAGCCACTGCACCTGCTCGCTGTCCGCGTCGCAGGACACCGGGAAACAGTCATCGGGCTCGTCCTGGTTCACGCCGCCCGGGAGGGTGGAGTCCAGCGCGCCGGTATTGAGCACGATCGCCCGCCAGTCACCGATGTCATAGGCGTAGTAGTAGGTCGCCGGATCCCCGGCTGTGGTGCCGAAGTACGCGCTGTACGCGCTCGCGGACTCGCGCCCGGGATCGCTCTGGTACTCGTGGTTGCCGATCGCGGGGCGACTGATCGACTTGAACCGTCCCCAGGTGTCGTTGTAGGCGCCGGGCTGGAAGTACTCGCCATCGGCGATCGTCGGCGCTTCGTACTGGACGTCACCCAGCGGCGCGACCACGTCGGGGTTCAGGGCGAGCACGCGATCGGAGGTGGCGGCGTGCTGGCACTGGGGCGTCGTCGGTCCGTTGGGGGGAGCCCCGGTCCGGCATGCCACGTCGCCGGCCGCCACGAGCGTTACCGGGTCGGGGGCCGGCGGCTGGGGCTGCGGAGCCTGCGCCGGGGCGGCGGTGGGAGTTGGCCGTGGTACAGGAATCCGGAAGCGCGCACGTGCCACGCGCCGCCCAGTCCGGGCGGACACGGTGTAGATGCCTGGCGCCCGACGCGGCACTCGTATGGCGGTCCGCAGTCCCCCACGGCGCCCGGTCTGTACGCGCCTCAGCCGCCTGCCGCCGAAGGCGATCGTCGCCCGCTTGCGCTTGGCGAAGCGCCCGCCGCGCAGGCGGACGCGTGTGCCCGGGGCAGCCCTGCGGGAGGACAGGCGGAGGACAGCGCTCGAAGGCGCGGCGCGGGACGCGAAGGCCCATGGGATGTCGAGCAGGTGACCGCTGTCCCGCTGGGCAGCGTCATCGTCGGCAAGCGCGCTCGCGGGAATTCCCGCGAGCACCATCGCCGCAACAGCCAACAGCAACCCCCGCTTCACAGGCACGAGCCTAGAGCAGCTTGCGCTCCGCGGACGCGTCCGGCTCGAGCGTGTCCTCCTCGAGGTCCAGCGCCACCCGCACGATGCGATCCTGCTCCTTGCGGTGGGCGGCGGCGTAGCCCT
The DNA here is from genome assembly GCA_035646775.1 of Thermoleophilaceae bacterium. Classification (GTDB taxonomy): domain Bacteria; phylum Actinomycetota; class Thermoleophilia; order Solirubrobacterales; family Thermoleophilaceae; genus JAAYBF01. The sequence goes on from DASROS010000098.1 coordinate 13,991, forward strand.
CGCCCGGAGCCGCCCGCAGCTGGCGGCCCACGTAGTAGTAGTGCAGCTCCTCGGGCAGGATGGCGGCCATGCGCCGGCGCATGAAGGCGCGCGGGCCCATGTTGCGCGGCTCCTCCTGCACCCAGTACACGCGCTCGAGGTTGGGGTAGCTCTCGATCAGCTCCTGCAACTCGTTCTCGGGGAACGGATACAGCATCTCCACGCGCGCCACCGCGATGTGCTTGGCCTGGCCGCGGTCCTCGTTGCCGACGATGTCGTAGTAGACCTTGCCCGAGCACAGCACGAGCTTGGTCACGTCCTCGTGCGAGCCGGGCAGGTCGCGGTCGTCGATCACCCGCTGGAACGCGCCGTCGGCCAGCTCGTCCATGGTCGAGGTGGCGGCCGGCAGGCGCAGGAGGCTCTTGGGAGTCATCAGCACCAGCGGCCGGGGCTTGAGCACGATGGCCTGGCGGCGTAGCAGGTGGAAGTACTGCGCGGGCGTCGTGCAGTTGGCCACTCGCATGTTGCCCTCGGCGCAGGCCTGCAGGAAGCGCTCCACCCGGCCGCTGGAGTGCTCGGGGCCCGAGCCCTCGTAGCCGTGCGGCAGCAGCAGGGTGAGGCGCGAGGACAGGCCCCACTTGGCCAGGCCGGATGTGAGGAACTGGTCGATGATCACTTGAGCCGAGTTCACGAAGTCGCCGAACTGGGCCTCCCACAGCACGAGCGCATCCGGATCCTCAAGGCTGTAGCCGTACTCGAAGCCCAGGCAGCCCTGCTCGGACAGCGGGCTGTTGTGCAGCTCGAACGGCGACACCGCGCTGTGCAGGTTCTGCAGCGGGCAATAGGGCTCGCCGGATTCCGCGTCGTGGAGCACCAGGTGGCGCTGGCTGAAGGTGCCGCGCTCGGTGTCCTGGCCGGTGAGGCGGATCGGCACCCCGAGGGCCAGCAGCGAGCCGAAGGCCAGGGACTCGGCGTGCGCCCAGTCCACCGGGCCGCCGCTCTTGGATACCTCGCGGCGCTTGTCCAGGAACGACTTGAGCTTGCGATGCACGTTGAAGCCTTCGGGCACCTTGGAGATCTGCTCGTTCACGGACAGCAGCAGGTCCTGGGGCAGCGTGGTGCGCGGCTCGCGGCTCATCGTGCGGTCGATCTCGTGCTGGCCGGTGTCCGGCGGCCCGCCCATCGACTCCTTCAGCGAGGCGTGGGCCTCGGACACCCGGCCGTACGCCTCGTCGGCCATCTGCTTGGTCTCCTCGGCGCTCACAACGCCCTCCTGCTCGAGGCGCCGGGCGTATACCTCGCGCACGGGCGGGTGCTTCTTGATCAGCTCGTACATCGCCGGCTGGGTGTAGGCGGGCTCGTCGGTCTCGTTGTGGCCGAAGCGGCGGTAGCCGATGAGGTCGATCAGGGCGTCGCGCCCGAACTCGTTGCGGAAGGCCACCGCCAGGCGCACCGCGTGGATGCAGGCCTCCACGTCGTCGGCGTTCACGTGGATCACCGGGATGTCGAAGCCCTTGGCCAGGTCCGACGCGTAGCGCGTCGAGCGGCTCTCGATGGGGTCGGTGGTGAAGCCCAGCTGGTTGTTGGCGATGATGTGCACAGTGCCGCCGGTTGAGTAGCCGCGCAGCGCCTGGAGGTTGAGCGTCTCGGCCACCACGCCCTGGCCCGGGAAGGCGCCGTCGCCGTGGATAAGCACCGGCACGGCCACGCTGGGATCGTGGCTGATCTCGCGCCCCTTGCGGCTGGTCTGCTCGGCGCGCACGCGGCCCTCGATGACCGGGTTCACGTACTCGAGGTGGCTGGGGTTGGGCGAGAGGTGCACCGCCACGCCCTTGTCCGCCTGGGTGCGGTAGGTGCCGGTGGCGCCGTAGTGGTACTTCACGTCGCCGGTGCCCCCCTCGGGCTTGCCGGTACCGGCCGACAGGTTCTGCTCGCCCTCGAACTCCACGAGGATCGACTCGTACGGCCGGCCCACGGTGTGCGCGAGCACGTTCAGCCGGCCGCGGTGGGCCATGCCGAGCGTCACCTGGCGGGCGCCGCTGGCCGAGGACAGCTCGATCGTCTCGTCGAGCATCGGAACCAGCACGTCCAAGCCCTCGATCGAGAACTGCTTCTTGCCCAGGAACGCCTTGTGCAGGTAGCTCTCCAACGCCTCCACTTGGGACAGCCGGCCGAGCAGGCGCTTCTTCTCCTCCTCGGACAACGGCTGGCGGTACTGGCCTGACTCGATCGCCTGGCGCAGCCACACGCGCCGCTTGTGGCCGGCGATGTGCTCCAGCTCGTAGGCGATCGTGCCGGTGTAGGTCTCGGCGAGGTGGGGCAGGGCGTCCGCGAACGTCTTGCCGGGCACCGCCACGCGCAGCACCGACGCCGGGATGCGCCCCATCAGCTCCGGCGTGAGGTTCACGCTGGCCGGATCGATTGCGGGGTCTCCGCGCGGCTCGGAGCCCAGCGGGTCCAGCCGCGCTGCCAGGTGGCCGTGGGTGCGGTGGGCCTTGACCACGGAGGTGGCCGCCTGCACCGCCTGGAGGAGAGCCTCGTCGGGAGTGGAGGTGGCCGCTGGCGCGGCTGCTGCCGGCACGGGCTCCGCGGCCGTGACCGTTTCGCCACCCCCGTCCGACTCCACGCGGTCGGCGTCCACGCCGAGGGCCGAGAGCACCTTCTCGTAGAACCCGTCCTGTCCCTGGAGGAGCTCGTCCACGCGCTTGAGGAAGGCGCCCGACTCCGCTCCCTGGATCACGCGATGGTCGTAGGTGGAGGTCATGGTCATGACCTTGGTCACGCCCAGCTCGCCGAGGTTGCCGGCGTCCACGCCGGTGAGGCCGGCCGGGTACCCGATCGCACCCGTGGCCACGATCGTGCCCTGGCCGGGCATCAGCCGCGGCACCGAGGCCACGGTGCCGATGCCGCCCGGGTTGGTCAGGGTGATCTGGGCGCCCTGGTAGGCGTCGGGCGCCAGCTTGTTGTCGCGCGCGCCGAACACGGCCTCGTCGTAGGCGGTTACGAAGCTCTCGAAGCTCAGCGTGGAGGCGTCGCGGATCACGGGTACGACCAGCGAGCGGCTGCCGTCCTTGCGCTGCATGTCCACGGCCAGGCCGAGGCTGATCGCGCCCGGGGTCACGCGGTGGGGCTTGCCGTCCACCTCGGCGAAGGAGTTGGCCATCACCGGCATGTCGCGCGCGGCCTGCACGATCGCCCAGGCGATCAGGTGGGTGAAGGAGAGCTTGCGCCCGGCGGCCTTGAGCGCGGCCCGGCGCTCGGCAAGGGTGTCCACCTCCAGGGTGCGGAAGCTGGTGGCCGTCGGGATCGACAGGCTCTCGTCCATGAAGCGGGCCAGCGTGGCCGCGGGGCCGCGGATGGGAGAGGTTGAGGCTGCGGTGCTCGCCCGACCAACGCTCGGGCTGCGCTCCTCGCCAGACGCGCCGTCGGGGGCGCCGTTGCCGTCGATGACGGCTTGGACGTCGTCCTTGGTGATGCGCCCGCGCGGCCCGCTGCCGCTGAGCTTGGAGATGTCGATGCCGTGGCTGGCGGCCATCCGGGCCGCCACCGGGGTGGCGCCCTCGGCGCCCTCGGCGCCGTTGATCGGAGCTGCGGTGCTCGCCCGACCAACGCTCGGGCTGCGCTCCTCGCCGGCGGCCGCGCCGTTGCCCGCGGGAGTGGGCGTGTCCGCCGCGGGGCGCTCCTCGCTCGGCTCGGCCGTCGGTGAGACGGTGCCGCCGGCGGGAGCGCCGTCGGAGGCTGCTATGCGGCAGAGCACCGAGCCCACCGCCACGGTCTGGTCGGCCTCGGCGAGCACTTCGGCGATCGTGCCCGCGACGGGGGAGGGCACCTCGGCGTCCACCTTGTCGGTGGAGATCTCCACCAGCGGGTCGTCCACGGCCACGGTGTCGCCGGCCTTCACGCGCCACTCGAGAATCGTGCCCTCGGCCACGGAGTCGCCCATCTCGGGGAAGGTCACGTCCACGGTCTCGCCGGTGGCCTCGGTGGCCTCGGCGGCCTCGGCGGGAGATGCGCCGTTGCCTTCGGCCTGCGGCTCGGCAGGGGCCGTGTCGCCGCCCTCGCCCTGCTCGATCTCGGCCAGCACGCCGCCCACCTGCACGGTCTCGTCGGCTTTCACGAGGATCTTGGTCAGCGTGCCCGACGCCGGGGAGGGGATCTCAGCGTCCACCTTGTCGGTGGAGACCTCGACCAGCGGCTCGTCGGCCTGGACGGCGTCGCCCTCCTGCTTGAGCCAGGAGAGGACGGTCCCCTCGGTCACCGACTCTCCGGCGGAGGGCATCGTCACCTGAACGGTCGTCTTCTGGGGGGCCATCGCTGCCCACCCCACAATACCCCCCGGCGCGGAGCGGCTTCCCCACTGAGAAGCGGCTTGCGTGGGGCACACTGCTCCGGCGTGACAGAGTGCCCAGCCATGCCAGGGGCGAGCGAGGGCCGCCGGCTCAAGCACTGGGGCTGGGGCCATGAGGACCAGCAGCTCCCGGACGAACAGGTGGTGCAGGCCGCGGCGGGGATCCGCGCCCACCTTGGCTTCGGCGAGGGGGAGGTGGAGCGCCCGGTTCCGCTCGAGGAGGTTCGGCTGCGCCCGTCTCGACTGGAGCCACCGCCGGCTCTGGCGGGCATCTGCGACACGGGCGACTACGAGCGCGCCTCCCACGCTTTGGGCAAGTCCTACCGCGACGTGGTGCGCGGCTTCCGCGGCCGCTTCGACCACCCGCCGGACGTGGTGGCGCACCCGCGCGACGAGGAGGATCTCTCCGCGGTCCTCGAGTGGGCGGAGGGAGCCGGCGCCGCGGCGATCCCGTTCGGCGGCGGCACCAGCGTGGTGGGCGGGGTGGAGTACGCGGGCGAGCGCCCCTCGGTCACGATCGACCTGCGCGCGCTGGACCGTGTGCTTGAGGTGGATCAGACCTCACGCGCCGCCCGCATCCAGGCGGGCGCCACCGGCCCGCGTCTCCAGGAGCAGCTGCGCGAGCACGGCCTCACGCTGCGCCACTTTCCCCAGTCCTTCGAGTACTCAACGCTCGGTGGCTGGATCGCCACCAGGGCGGGCGGGCACTTCGCCACGCTGTGGACCCACATCGACGACCTCGTGGAGTCGGTGCGCGCGCTCACCCCGAGGGGCGAGTGGGAGAGCCGGCGGCTGCCTGGCTCTGGCGCCGGGCCGAGCCCCGACCGTATGCTGATCGGCTCGGAGGGCACGCTCGGCGTGATCACCGAGGCGTGGGTGCGGGTGCACGCCAGGCCGGGCTTCCGCGCCTCGGCGGGCGTGGGCTTCGACTCCTTCCAGGCCGGGGCGGAAGCGGTGCGGGCGCTCGCGCAGTCCGGCCTGCATCCCTCCAATTGCCGCCTGCTCGATCCGGGCGAAGCCGCCTTCACCGGCGCGGCGAGCGACGGCCGGGCGCTGCTGGTGCTCGGCTTCGAGTCGGCCGATCACCCCCTGGACGCCTGGCTCTCGCGAGCGCTGGAGCTGTGCGGCGACCACGGTGGCACGCCCATCGGCGAGCCCCGGCTGCGGACCCCGCCCGATGAGGGCGACCAGAGCCGGGGCGGCGCCGAAGGCGCCTGGCGCGAAGCCTTCCTCCAGGCGCCCTACATGCGGGACACGCTGGTGGCAGCGGGCATCATCAGCGAGACGTTCGAGAGCGCCATCACCTGGGACCGCTTCGAGGCCTTCGTGGCCACCGTGCGCCGGACCGCCGAGCGCGCGGTGGCGGAGGCCTGCGGAAATGGGCCGGCGCTCGTCACGTGCCGGCTCACCCACGCCTATCCGGACGGCGCCGCGCCCTACTTCACGGTGCTCGCCCCGGCGCGCCGCGGCTCCGAGCTCGAGCAGTGGGATCAGATCAAGGCGGCGGCTTCGGCCGCGATCGAGGCTGCCGGCGGCACGATCACCCACCACCATGCGGTCGGCCGTGACCACCGGCCCTGGTATGACCGCCAGCGCCCGGAGCCCTTCGCCGCCGCCCTGCGCGCCGCCAAGGCGGCCGTGGACCCCGCGGGCATTCTCAACCCCGGCGTACTGGTGGACTCGTGAGCGAGCCGCGCCGCAAGCGCGAGCTGGCGCGGGCGGACCGCGTGCTGCCTGGCGTGTGGCGTCTGCGCCTGCCCCTGCCCTGGCCCGGGGTCCCACACGTGAACGCGTTCGCAATTGCCTCGGGCAGCGGCATCGTGCTGGTGGACACCGGCATGCACGAGCCGGGCGCGCTGGCGCAGCTGGAGCGCGCGCTCGCCCTTGCCGGGCTGCGCCTGGAGCACGTCCGGCTGCTGGTGTGCACGCACGCGCACTCCGACCACTACGGCCTGGCGCAGCCGATCGTGGAGGCGGCCGGCTGCGAGCTGTGGATGCACCCCAACCACCGTCACATGACGGCCGCCGCCGAGGACCCGGAGCTGATGCTCGAGCGCCGGATCGAGGTGGCGGCACACAGCGGCGTGCCCGCGGCCGCGCTGGAGAGCTACCGCGAGCGGCGCAGCGGCGAGGGTGTGGGGATCGCGGGCGTGGTGGAGCCCGACCGCGAGCTGCTGCCGGGCGTGGAAGTGGACTCAGACCTCGGCCGCTGGCAGGTGTACGAGACGCCGGGCCACGCGCCGTCGCACGTGGTCCTGCACCAGCCGGACAGGCGGCTGCTGCTGTCGGGCGACCACATCATCGGCCGCGTGTCGCTCTACTACGACTACGGCTATACGCGCGACCCCGCGGGCGAGTACCTGTCGAGCCTCGACACGGTCGAGGGGCTCGACGTGGACCTGGTGCTCGCGGGTCACGGTAAGCCGGTACGGGGCCTGCCGCGGCTCGTGCGCGCCAACCGCAGCGCCGTGCACGAGCGCATCGGGCGCGTGCGCAACGCCATCGCCTCGGAGGCCCTCACACCGTTCGAGATCGTCCCGAAGCTCATGGGAGCCGAGGACCTCACACCGATGCTCGTCAACTGGGGGCTCTCGGAGACTCTCTGTTACCTGCGCCACCTCGAGCTCGAGGGCGAGGCGGAGAAGCTGCCGGACACCGATCCGGAGCGGTGGCAGCTGTCAGAATCCAAGGGGTGAGCGGCCTCCTCTCCTTTCCCAACCCGGTGAACGAGAAGGCCGCCCGTGTGGTGGCCGGCCTCGTGCTCGCGGTCTGTGTCGTGGCGTTGGCCACGTCGGCCCACTGGCTCCTCGCGCCCCTGGCCGTGGGCTTCCTCCTACGCGTGCTCAGCGGCCCTCGCTTCAGCCTGTTCGGCCTGCTGGCCACGAAGGTGATCGCTCCCCGGCTGGGTGAACCGCGCTACGTGGCGGGCCCGCCGAAGCGCTTCGCGCAGGCCATGGGCCTCACGCTGACGGGCGTGGGCGCCGTGCTGGCGCTCGGGTTCGGCCTGGACGCGGCCGGGGACGTGGTGCTGGTGGCGATGATCGTGGCCACGGGCCTGGAGTCCATCTTCGCCCTGTGCCTGGGATGCAAGGTCTTTGATGTGCTTATGCGGCTTGGGCTCGTGCCCGAGAAGACCTGCCAGGCCTGCGCGATCTAGACCGGCTGCGCCGCGCGCGTCCACGGCTGCGCGGCGCGCAGCGCGGCCAGGATCGCGCGCGTGGCCGGTGATCGGTTGAGCGTGTAGAAGTGGACGCCGGGCGCCCCGCGTGACAGCAGGTCCACGCACTGCAGCGTGGCGTAGGCCACGCCGAGGTCGGCGAGGGCGTCAGGGTCGTCCTGCCGCGCCTCCAGCTCGCGCTCGAACGGCTCCGGGATCTCCGACTTGCACAGCTCGGTGATGCGCTTGATCGAGCGGTAGTTGGTCACCGGCATGATCCCCGGCACGATCGGCACGGTCACCCCCGCCTCGCGCGCGCGGGCCACGAAGTCGAAGTAGAACTCGTTGTCGAAGAAGAGCTGGGTGATGAAGAAGCCCGCGCCGGCATCCTGCTTGGCCTTCATGAAGCGCAGGTCGTGCTCCGCGCTCTCGGCCTCGGGGTGGACCTCGGGGAACGCCGCTGCGCCCACGGAGAAGTCGAACTCGCCGGCGAGCAGCGCGATCAGCTCGGTGGAGTAGCGCAGCCCGCCGTCGGTCTGCGACCAGACGGCCTCGCCCTCCGGCGGATCGCCGCGCAGCGCCAGCACGTTCTCCACGCCGGCGTCCTCGATCTCGCGCAGGGTGGCGCGCAGCTCGTCGGTGGTGGCGCCCACGCAGGTGAAGTGGGCCATCGCCTCGATTCCCAGCTGCTGCGCGATCTCCTTGACGAGGTCGATCGTGCGATCGCGGGTGGAGCCCAGCGCGCCGTAGGTCACCGACACGAAGTGTGGACGGTCGTGGCGCAGCGCCTGGAGGGTGGCGCGCAGGTTCTCGTAGCCCTCGTCGGTCTTCGGCGGGAAGAACTCGAAGGAAAAGACGGGCCGCTCGTCGGCCAGGATCGCGTCAATCCGCATGGCGCGGAAGGCTAGCGTCGCCCCTGGGCGGAGTGATCTCCAGGCCGGTGGCCACCGTCGTGCGTCCGGACAGCTGGTACTGGACATCCACCGAGTCGTTCTTGCCGTAGGTGCCGAACAGGGCGAGGAAGATCGCAACCCAGCGCCAGAGGTTCAGCCGCTCCTTCTCCAGCGGGCGGTCGAACAGCAGCTCGCGGCCGCGGACCTTGTAGTCCCGTCCCTCCTCCTGCGGGATGCCGTTCACGAACACGCGAAACGGGCGCTCGGCGCCCCGCGGTAGCGTCACCCGCCACTGTTCGTCTGCGCTCATGCCGACAGCTCCCGGCGCAGCGCCTCGTAGGGGGACTCGTTTTCCCGCTGCTCGACCAGCCGCCGGCGCACGCGCCCGGTGAAGGCCTCGGCGGATCCGTCGCCCCGCACGTCGACCCCGACGCGGACGCGGCCCGGGCCGCGCAACTCGACGCGTCCCACCACTTGTTGCACCGGCTCGTAGCGGCGGATGAGCGTGCCGCCCAGATCGGCCGCCGACGCACCGCCCTCCAACTGACGCCCGTGGCGCTCGAGCACGGAGAGCGCCGCATCGAGGTTGTCCGTGCGCTCGCGGCGTACCTTCGCGCCGCTGCGCACGAGAATCCGGAAGCCGGCCATCGCTGGAAGTCTGCTGGAGGCTAGCCCCCGATGGCGCTCATGCTGCGGGCCGGCTGGCGGAAGCCCTTCTCGCCGACGTGGTGCTTGAGCTCCTTGCGCCACACCGCGTCGCGCACGACCTTCTCCATCTCGTCGTCGGTGGCGCCCGCGCGCAGCGGGTCGCGAAGGTCGGTCTCGTGGAGCGAGAAGAGACAGGTGCGGAGCTTGCCGTCGGCGGTCAGGCGGATGCGGTTGCAGTCCGAGCAGAACGGCTCGGACACCGGGTTGATGAAGCCGATCTCGCCCTCGCCATCGGCGAAGCGGAAGCGGCGGGCGGTGGCGGACGGCTCGCGCGGCAGCTCCTCGAGGGGGTGCACGGCGTGGATGATCTCGCGCAGCTCCTCGCCGGTGAGCACCTGGTCCTCGGTCCAGGCCCGGTCGCCGTCGAGCGGCATGAACTCGATGAAGCGCACCTGGAAGTCGCGCTCGCGGGCGAACCGCGCGAACGGCACCGCCTCCTGCTCGGTGAAGCCGCGCAGCGCGACGGCGTTCACCTTGATCGGGCGCAGTTCCGGCTGGGCGGCGGCCGCCTCGAGCCCGGCAAGGACCTGGGGCAGCGAGTCCCGCCTGGTCATCTCGTAGAAGCGGTCACGCTGCAGCGAGTCGATCGACACGTTGAGGCGATTCACGCCCGCCGCCGCCAGCGCCGCGGCATCGCGTTCGAGCAGGTAGCCGTTGGTGGTCACCGAGAGGTCGTGCACTCCCTCCACGCGCGCGAGCATGCCGGCGAGCACCGGGAACTCGCGCCGCACCAGCGGCTCGCCGCCGGTGAGGCGCACGTCCGACACGCCCATCTCGGAGAGCAGCCGCACCAGCCGCTCGATCTCCTCGAAGCGCAGCACATCGCCGCGCTCCAGCCACGGCAGGCCCTCCGCGGGCATGCAGTACTGGCAGCGGAAGTTGCAGCGGTCGGTGACCGACACGCGCACGTCGCCGATGGTGCGGCCGTGGCCGTCGACCAGTGGCTCGCGGATCATGCCCCAGAGGGTACCCGTCTCGGGTCCCGGCCATGCCGCGGCGGCAATCCGACTAGCGCTCGGCCTGCCAGGCCACCGCGATCGCCGCGACATGGCGGTGATCGGTGCCGCAACACCCGCCGAGCACGGTGAGCCGCGGCAGGCTCGTCCTCAGATCCGCGTACCGCGCGCCCAGGTCAGCAGGGTCGCCCTCATCCAGCTCGGTTGCCTCGTCGAGCTCGGCGTGGCTCCGGGTCGAGGCGTTGGCGCGTAGCCCGCTGATCCGTTCCTGCCAGGGCTCGCCGGCCGCGAGCACCGCCGCGAAATGGGTGGGGTGGGCGCAATTGATCATGTAGTACGCGGGCGCGCTGCTGGTCTCATCATCGACCTGGCCTATGGCTTCGCCGAGCGGCTGTCCGCTCGGTAGCCGCCCGTCGGTCTCCACCGTGAACGAGATTGCCACCGGCAGGCCCGCCTTCTCAGCCGCGCGAGCCAGGCCGACGGCTTCGTCGGCGTAGGTCATCGTGATCGCCGTGACCATGTCCGCGGCGGTGTGAGCGAAGCTCGAGATCTGCGTTGCGTGGTAGTCCTGAGCGGCTGCGGCCGTGAGCGTCTCGGCTGGGTTGTACCCGTCGTCCTGCGGTCCCACGCAGCCGCTGATCACCATCGGCACGCCGGCCGTCCGGTGCTCGTCGCGGATCTGCTCCATCAGGCCGATCGCCCGACGGTTGAGATCGTCCAGCTCCTGCTCGGAGTAGCCGATCTCCGTGGCCCACCGCGGGCTCGCCCGCCAGGTCGGACTCTCCAGCACGAAGCCCGCGCTGTGCTCTTTCGCGAGCGCGACGTAGGGCTCGTAGTAGCGCCGCAGCGTCGCCGTTCCCTGGTCGTCCTTGAGGAGGTCGAACGCGGCGAAGGCCGGCAGGTCGTAGCCCTGGTGGAAGATCAGCACCGTCTCGAGGCCGCCATCGGTGAGGAACAGCCCGCCATCGAGCTGCGGTAGGGCGTTGCGGTAGCTCATGCAAAACCTCCGGTCGGTAGCCGGCGCCCCCGGGCCTTCGCCGTCCATTTTCGCAGGAAGGCCGGAAGAGGGGAAGCCCTCTGAGGGCGTCGCCTTCGGCGCGGCGGCGCCCGCGTCTCAGCCGCCGGTGAACATGGCATTGCGCGGGCCTTCCGCTCGATTCTCTCCTCCCCAGGAATTGATTGCCTTGACAAGTGCCCAGGCCGGGGGCGAGTCATGCATGGCGACCCCCCGGACGGGTGGGATTGCGCCACGACCGGCGGCAGTTGCGTTGCGAACCGATTCACGGTGGGTAAGCTCGCACGTGATGTCGCACAACCTCATTGAGATGCTGCGCGCACGGGAGAGGGATGGAGAGCCGACGGCGATGTCGATTCTCAAGGACGCCGTGCGCGACCACGGGGAGGTCACCGACGATGACCGTCGTCGCGCCGCCGAGCGCTCCGGCCTGCCCGAGGCCACCGTCTACGGCATCTCCAGCTTCTACGACGACCTCACCGAGCCGCGGGGGCACCGGCACGTGGCGGCGTGCAACGGCACCGCCTGCTGGGCGGCCAACGCGGGTGACTACGTCGGCGACCTCGGCGAGCGCCTGGGCCTGAAGCCGGGCGAGCGCTCCGAGGACGGCGAGGTCTCCTACGGCACCGTCTACTGCCTCGGCTTCTGCCACTCCGGCCCCGCGTTCCGCGACGGAGAGGTCGTGGACGCCGGCGAGGGGGCGCTCGCGCGGGTGGCCGGCGGGGCCGCCGTGCAGGCGGAGGAGCCCGAGGGCCGTAGCGTGCTCGACGAGCCCGTGCTGCTGCGCCCGGGCGACTGGTCGGGGCTCACCCACGCGCTGGAGTCGATGTCCCCGGAGGAGCTGCTGGAGGAGGTCAAGGAGGCCAACCTGCGCGGCCGCGGCGGCGCCGGCTTCCCGGCGGGCAAGAAGTGGGAGTTCGCCCGCAACACCGACTCTCCCGACGGCAAGGCGATCGTGGTCAACGGCGACGAGGGCGACCCCGGCTCCTACATCGACAAGCACCTGATGGAGCGCAACCCCGACCTGCTGATCGAGGGCATGGCGCTGGCCGGCTACGCGGTGGGCGCCGAGCGCGGGCTGGTGCTCGTGCGCTCGGAGTACCCGCTGTCCATGCCTGCACTGCGCGCGGCGGTGGAACGCGCCCGCGAGGCCGGGCACCTCGGGGAGGACATCCACGGCAGCGGCTTTGACTTCGACATTGACATCGAGGAGGGCGCCGGCTCCTACGTGGTGGGCGAGGAGACCGCGCTGCTGGGCTCGCTGATGGGCCTGCGCGGCACGGTGTCCGCGCGACCGCCGTTCCCGGCCCAGCGCGGCTGGCACGGCAAGCCCACGGTGGTCAACAACGTGGAGACGCTGTGCAACGTGCCCTTCATCGCCTCCAACGGCGCGGAGGCCTACTCGGCGCTCAGCCCGGGTGTCACCCCGGGCACCAAGCTCGTCTGCCTCAACGAGCGCTTCCGCAACCCGGGCCTGCACGAGGTGCGCTTCGGCACCACCGTGCGCGAGATCTGCGAGGACCTCGGGGGTGGGCTGGTGGACGACCGCGAGATCTCAGCGGTGCAGATCGGCGGTCCGCTCGGTGGCATCCTCCCGGCCAAGCTGCTCGACACCCCGCTGGACTTCGACGAGCTGGCCGACGTGGGCTGCATGGTCGGCCACGGCAGCATCCTCGCCTTCGACGACCAAACCGACATGCGCGCGCTGGCCACCCACCTGCTCGAGTTCGGCGCCGAGGAGAGCTGTGGCAAGTGCTTCCCGTGCCGGATCGGCCTGCAGCGCGCGCACGAGATGTCGGCGCGCCCCGAGCTGATCGACCGCGGGCGCCTGGAGGAGCTGCTGGAGACGCTGGAGCTGGGCTCGCTGTGCGCCCACGGTGGCGGCATGCCCGCGCCGATACGCAGCCTGATCGAGCATTTCCCGTCCGAGCTGGGCCTCACGAACGGCGACGGCCCCGACCAGCCCGACCTCGGGGCCGAGGGCGACCGCCGCCCCGAGGAGAAGGCGCAGGCGGGTCCGCAGCAGCCGGCGGAGGACGGCGCATGAAGGTGACCGTCGACGCCGTCGAGGTGGAGGTCGAGGAGGGCACCACTATGCTCGAGGCCGCCCGCGCCGCCGGCCGCTACGTGCCCACGTTGTGCTTCGACGAGCGCATGGCGCCGTTCGGCGCCTGCCGGGTGTGCATGGTGGGCGTGGAGGGTAACGACGCCCCGCTGGCCTCCTGCACCACCCCGTGCTCGGACGGCCAGCAGATCCACACCGATGACGAGACCGCGCGGCGGATCGCCACGGCCACGGTGGAGCTGGTGCTGTCCGAGCTCCCCGCGGAGCCGGAGGAGCACACCGAACTGGCCGAGGTGGCGCGCGCCCTCGAGGTGGGCGAGCCGCGCTGGCAGGGCGTGCAGCACGAGCCCAAGCACGACGCCCGCCACCCCTACCTCGCCTTCCAGCACGAGCTGTGCATCTCGTGCGGGCGCTGCGTGCGCGCGTGCGACGAGGTGCAGGGGGCGTTCGCGCTCACCGCCACCGGCCGCGGCTTTCACTCCAACGTGACCGCCGGCCTGGACTCTGGCTTCACCGACTCGACGTGCGTCACGTGCGGGGCGTGCGCCGACACCTGCCCTACCGACGCCATCACGGAGCACTTACTGCTAGACCTTGTGGGAGACCCCGCTAAGGATGGAGGCCCTCAGTGAGCACCCGGTTCGATCAGAGCACCACCACCACGTGCGGCTACTGCGGGGTGGGTTGCCGCCTCGAGGCCCACCGCGTGGACGGCAGCGTGCGCTCGATCAGCCCGGCGATGGACGGCCCCGCGAACAAGGGGCACACGTGCGTCAAGGGCCGCTTCGCCCATCAGTTCGCGCGCTCGCGAGACCGCCTGACCGCGCCGCTCGTGCGCGAGAACGACGGCTTTCGGCTTGCCTCGTGGGACGAGGCGATAGGCCGCATCACCGAGGCCTTCAACAAGATCAAGGCCGAGCACGGGCCCGACGCGATCGCCGGCCTCGCGTCCTCCCGCGGGACCAACGAGGACTGCTACGCGATGCAGCGCCTGATGCGCGCCGCGGTCGGCACGCACAACATCGACAACTGCTCGCGCGTGTGCCACTCGCCCACTTCGTTCGCGATGCGCTCCTCGCTCGGCTTGTCGGGCGCCACCGGCTCCTTTGACGACTTCGAGGCCGCCGACGTGGCGCTGCTCGTGGGGGTCAACCCCACCCAGGGGCATCCCGTGGTGGGGGCGCGCATCAAGCAGGCCGCCATCAACGGCCTGAAGCTGATCACCGCCGACCCGCGCCGGATCGAGCTGTCCGACTACGGCGAGCTGCACCTGCCCATGCGCCCCGGCACCAACGCGGCGCTGCTGAACGGCCTGGCCCACGTCGTGATCCGCGACGGGATGGTCGACTCCGCGTTCGTGGACGCCCGCACCGAGGGCTTCGACGCCACCGCCGAGCTCGTGGAGGCCTACACCCCGGATGCCGTGGAGGGGATCACTGGCATCCCCGCCGCCGACATCGAGCGCGCCGCCCACCTCTATGGCGAGGCCGAGAACGCGTGCATCTCCTGGGGCCTCGGCGTGACCGAGCACCTGTACGGCTCCGAGGTCGTGCAGCTGATCTGCAACCTCGCGCTGATGACCGGCAACATCGCCAGGCCGGGCGCGGCGCTGCTGCCGCTGCGGGGCCAGAACAACGTGCAGGGCTCCTCCGACCACGCCGCGCTGCCCGACACCTGGACCGACTACCGCCCCGTCACCGACGACGCGGTCACGAGCTCGTTCGAGGAGCGCTGGGGCGTGAAGCTCAAGCGCGAACGCGGGATGACGATCCCCGAGATGTTCGACGCCGCCGTGGAGGGCTCGCTGAAGGCGATGTACATCTTCGGCGAGGACGTGGCGCAGACCGATCCGGACACCGCGCACGTGGAGAAGGCGCTCGACTCGCTTGACTTCCTGGTCTGCCAGGACATCTTCGATACCGAGACGAGCAAGCACGCCGACGTGATCCTGCCTGCGTCGTCCTTCCTCGAGAAGACCGGCACCTTCACCAACGCGGAGCGGCGGCTGCAGATGGTCACGCCGGCCGCCGACCCGCCCGGCTCGGCGAAGACCGACCTCGAGATCATCTGCATGGTCTCCAAGGCGCTGGGCCACGACATGGGCTACGAGAGCTCGGCCGACGTGATGGACGAGGTGGCCGAGATGACCCCGCGCTACGCGGGCATCAGCCACGACCGGATCGGCCGCACGGGCCTGCAGTGGCCGGTGGCGAAGGACGGCACCGACACGCCGATCCTCTACACCGAACGCTTCGAGCGCGAGGGCGGCCTCGCCCGCTTCGCGGCGCTGCCGTACAAGCCGCCCGGCGACGCCGCCGACGACGAGTTCCCGCTGATCCTCGTGACCGGCCGCCGCCTGGAGCACTACAACGCCGGCACGATGACGCGGCGCACGGAGAACCTGTCCCTGCTGCCCTCGGACACGCTCGAGGTCAACCCGGTGGACGCCGAGCGGATCGGTGTGAAGGCCGGCGAGGAGGTCACGGTGCGCAGCCGGGTCGGTGAGATCCGCCTGCCGGCCGACGTGACCGAGCGAATCGAGCCCGGCCATGTGTTCACCGCCTTCCACTTCCCGGAGGTGCGCACGAACCTGCTGGTCGGGCAGTCGGCCGACGTGAACACCTCCTGCCCCGAGTACAAGGTGGTGGCGGTGTCCGTCGAGTCGGTACGGTCGCCCGGTGAGCGACCGCAGCCCGCCGAACTCGTCACCGCCTGAGGGACCGTCACATCCGCGCGACGCCATCGAGGGCGTCGCGCTCAAGGCGCCCACGCGCGGCAACCGCCGGCTGGAGTCACTGCTGGCGGCCGCCAACGCCGACGACCGGCTGCGCGCGTGGTGGCACATGCAGCATGTGCTGGCCAACCGCCTCGGGATGTCCGACCACAGCTGGGTGCACGTGCAGATCGTGCTCAACATCGCGCTGCGGCTGTTCCGGCTGCTGTCCAAGCGCGGCGTGGAGCCGGCGATGGTGTCCGAGCACCTGATGCGCGAGCACGATGCGGAGGTGGTGATCGCCGCCGCGTGCCTGATGCACGACTCGGGCATGTCGATCCACCGCACCGACCACGAGGCCTACAGCCTGTTCCTGGCCGCCGAGCGGCTGCCCGCGCTGCTCGAGGGCGTCTACGAGGAGCCCGAGCGGACGGTGGTGGTGGCGGAGTCGCTGCACGCGATCATCGGACACCGCCGCCGCGGCGACCCCATCACCGTGGAGGCCGGCATCGTGCGCGTGGCCGACGCCCTGGACCTCGCCCAGGGCCGCTCGCGCGTGCCTTTCTCCAACCGGCGGCCCAACATCCACTCGCTGTCGGCGGCGGCGATCGACAGCGTCGAGATCAAGGCCGGCAAGAAGCGCGCCGTGACGATCGAGATCGCGATGAACAACTCGGCCGGCATCTTCCAGGTGGACGAGCTGCTCGCGACCAAGCTGCGCGGCTCCGGCCTCGAGGACCACCTCGAGGTGGTGGCGCGGATCGACTCCGAGCACGAGAAGCGCCTCGTGCCGGTGTTCCGGATCTAGATGGCTGATTCCGCGACCCCGCACGCACGCGGCCGTGAAATCAACCATCTAGTGCCCGCCGTCCCGGTCATAGAGACCGACCGCCTGGTGCTGCGCGAGTGGCGCGATCCCGACGTGGACGCCTACGCGCGGATCTGCGCCGACCCCCAGGTGATGCGCCACATGTGGCCCCCCCGCGCGCTCACCTCGGCGGAGGTCGCGTACGACGCCCTGGGGCTGCGCGAGCACTGGCAGCGCCACGGCTTCGGCCACTGGGTGGTGGAGGAGCGTGGAAGCGGGCGGATGGTGGGACGCACGGGCATCAAGCGCCACGACGACTGGCCGCTCGACCCCGAGAACACCGAGGCGGGCTGGCTCTACGAGCGGGCCGCGTGGGGGAAGGGCTATGCCACCGAGGCGGCGCTGGAGGTGGTGCGCTTCTGCTTCGAGGAGCTGGATCGCCCGGAGGTGATCTCGATCGCGCATCCCGACAACGTCGGGTCGCGGCGCGTGATGGAGAAGGCGGGGTTGTCATTCGCGGGCGCGAGGCGCTGGGAAGCGCGCGGCATGGACGTGGTCTGGTACTCGCGCCACCGTTAGCCGCCATCTTGGTTGCACGCACAACCACCTGCTGACGTTTCGTAAGTAGTTGTACGGACTTCTTCCGAAAGGCGGCAATCGATGGACCTGGGTCTCTTCATGCTCCACGTCGTAGTGGGGCTCTTCTTCGTAGGACACGGCGCGCAGAAGCTGTTCGGGTCGTTCGGTGGCCACGGCCTCGAGGGAACGGCGGGCTTCTTCGAGTCGCTCGGCCTCAAGCCGGGCCGCCTGCACGCGACGGCAGCGGGCTTCAACGAGTTCGTGGGCGGCGCACTGCTGGCTCTCGGCCTGTTCACCCCGTTCGCGGCGGCGCTGATCGTCGCGACGATGGTGGCCGCGATCGCCACCGCCCACCGCGGCAAGGGCCCCTGGGCCACCGAGGGCGGCTGGGAGCTGAACGTGACCTACGCGGTCGCCGCCGTGGCGCTTGCGGGGGCCGGGGCCGGCGACTGGTCGCTCGACGCAGCCTTTGACCTGGACCTCGTCGGCACCGGCTGGGCACTGGGCGCGCTCGGCGCGGGTCTGCTTGGCGGCCTCGGGGCCGTGGCGCAGGGCCGTCTGGCTGCGCGCCGCGGGGACGCCCGCGCCCAGGCCTCCGCGGCCTAGCCGCGCCCGTCGATTCCCTCGTAGTCCAGCTCGCGCTCGCCGGTGTAGATCTGCCGGGGGCGCGCGATCTTCTTCTCGGGGTCGTCGAGCATCTCCAGCCACTGCGCCAGCCAACCGGCGGTGCGCGGGATGGCGAACATCACCGTGAACATGTCCGACGGGATGTTCAGCGCCTCGTAGATGAGGCCCGAGTAGAAGTCCACGTTGGGGTAGAGCTTGCGCTCGGTGAAGTAGTCGTCGTCGAGCGCGCGCTTCTCCAGCTCCTGGGCGATCTCCAGCTTCGGGTTCTGCGCCCCGCCGGTCGCCTCGAGCACCTCTTCCACGTGCTTCTGGATGATCCGCGCCCGCGGGTCATAGTTCTTGTAGACCCGGTGACCAAAGCCCATCAGCTTCTCCTCGCGGTCCTTCACGCCCTGGAGGAAGTCCGGGATGTTCTCCACGGACCCGATCCGCTCGAGCATCCGCAGCACGGCCTCGTTGGCGCCGCCGTGCAGCGGCCCGTAGAGGGCGGCAACCCCGGCGGCGAGCGCCGAGTAGGGGTCCACGTCGGACGAGCCGACGGCGCGCACGGATGCGGTGGAGCAGTTCTGCTCGTGGTCGGCGTGCAGGATCCAGAGCACGTCCAGCGCCCGCTCGAGCCGCGGGTCGGGCTCGTACTTCACCTCGGTCATCTTGTAGAGCATCGAGAGGAAGTTGCCCGCGTAGCTCAGGTCGTTGTCCGGATAGACGCAGGGCAGCCCGAGGTTGTGGCGGTAGGCAAAGGCCGCGAGCGTGGGCATCTTGGCGATCAGCCGCACCACCGCCATGTAGCGCTCGGACGCCGAGTCGAGGTCCTTGGCGGCCGGGTAGAAGCTCGACAGCGCGCCGACCGTGGACAGCAGCATCGCCATCGGGTGGGCGTCGTAGCGGAAGCCCTCCATCGACTTCTTGATGTTCTCGTGCACGTAGGTGTGGTGCGTGATGGCGTAGGTCCAGAAGTCCAGCTGCTCCGGCTTGGGAAGCGCGCCGTGAACCAGCAGGTAGGCCACCTCGAGGAAGTTCGAGTCCTCGCACAGCTGCTCGATCGGGTAGCCGCGGTGCTCGAGCACGCCGGCCGCGCCGTCGATGTAGGTGATCGCGCTGCGGCACGAGGCGGTGTTGGTGAAGGCCGGGTCGTAGGTCATCAGCCCGAAGTCGTCCTCGGACGCCTTCATCTGGCGGAAGTCCATCGCCTTCACCGTGCCGTCGGTGATCTCCAACTCGAAGGTCTCGCCCGTGCGGTTGTCGGTTACGCTGAGCGAGTCCTTGGCGGTGGCTACGCCACCTCCGTTGCCGCTGCCGCCAGTCTGCTCCTCGGCCATCCCGTCTCCTCTCGAATGCGCTTCCTGGTGCCTGGAAGTCTGACGTACCCGAATCTTGCGACGGTGAGGCCTCCTCAACCCACGAAAGTGAGCCTACATGGACGCCGTGTTCCTGATCGGCCGCATCCTCTTCGCACCGGTCTTCATCGCATCCGGCGTGGTGGCCCACCTGGCTCAGCGCAAGCCCACGGCGGAGTACGCAAAGGCCGTCGGGGCGCCCGCACCGGAGGTCACGGTGCCGCTGACCGGCGTGATGATCCTGCTCGGCGGCCTGTCCGTGCTGTTCGGCCTGTGGGCCGATGTGGGCGCGATCCTGCTGGTGCTCTTCCTGGTGCCGACGACGTTCATCATGCACGCGTTCTGGAAGGAGGAGGACCCGCAGGCCGAGCAGATGCAGATGGCGATGTTCATGAAGAACACCGCACTCACAGGTGGCGCGCTGATCGTCCTGTTCCTGTACGACGCCTACGGGGACGACGCGCCGGTGTCGCTCACCGGGCCGCTGCTCTTCGGCTAGACCGGCCTCAGTCCTTGCGCCAGCCGCCGCCCAGCAGGCGCGACAGGCGCCCGCCCGCACCGGGGCGGAACCTAGACGGGCCGCTCTCGGGTGGCGGCAGGTCGGAGGCTTCCGCCGAGGTGATGGCCAGCGTGACCGCACGCTCGGCTGTGCGGGCCACCTCCGGAGCGTCCACGAAGCGCAGGTCGCCGCCGCCCACGTCGATCACCATGCCGTCGAAGATGTGCTCGCGGTGGTTGTCGAGCACCTCGCGCAGCCGTCCGATCTCCACCTCGTCAGAGCCGTACACCGGGACGCCTTGCTCCAGGGCCGTGTAGTGAACGGCGGTGCCGTCATCGATCGGCATGGCTAGCGAGGGAGCGCGAGCGCGGCTTCCTCTTCCTCGTTCTCCTCGTGCAGGATCGAGGTCACGATGGCCGAGCCGATCGCGCCGAGCGCCAGGACCACGGAGATCGTGGCCACCGCGCGCTCGGTGCGCTTGTCGCCCGGCCAGTTCTCCCGGGTGACGCCGAGGAAGGACACCGTAAGCGCCCAGAGGACCAGGAGGACGCCGATGACGTGGAAGGCGTTCACCGCGCGAAAGCTAACGCACGCTGCGGCGCCGAGCGACCGCGCCGGTGCGCGTGCGGGGCGGAGCCGGCGGCGGTGGTGCGGCGTGGGCGCCGCGTCGCGGCGGGCGCGGACGCCACGTGCGCGGGTCGGGCGTGCGGTCGGACCCGCCGCCGTCGGAGTCCTCGTCCACGACGGGCTCCGGCTCGCGGATCGCGTACCAGATCAACACCAGGGCGGCGACGATCGGGATCTTCAGCACCACGAACATCCAGAGGAAGGTGGTCACCTCCACGAGGCGATCGTACCGCCCCTGGCTCAGGCGGGTGCGGCCTCGAGCGCGGTGATCTCGCGGAAGCGCTCGAAGCGCTCATCGATCTCGTCGCTCGTGAGCCGTGCCACGCGCTCGGTTCCGAACTCCTCCACGTTGAAGGAGGCGAGCACCGAGCCGTAGGTCATCGCCCGGCGCAGCGCGGCGTCGTCCTGCCAGTCGTCCTGGGCGGCGAGGTAGCCCAGGAAGCCACCCGCGAAGGAGTCACCCGCCCCGGTGGGGTCGGTCACGGTGTCCAGCGGGAACGCGGGCAGGGCGAAGAAGCCGTCCTGCGTGAACAGCGCCGCGCCGTACTCGCCCTGCTTGGCCACCACAACGCTTGGACCCATGTCCATGATCTCGCGCGCCGCGCGCACCAGGTTGGGCTGCTCGGTGAGCATGCGGATCTCGGCGTCGTTGAGGAAGACGAGGTCCACGCCGCCGATCGTCTTGACCAGCGAGTCGCGCGCGGTGTCGATCCAGAGGTTCATCGAGTCCAGGCCGGCGAAGCGCGCCCCGGTGCATTGCTCGCGCACGCCGCGCTGCACGTCGGGCTGGATGTTGGCGAGGAACAGGTTGCCGGCGTTCCTGGAGTCCTCCGACAGCTTCGGCTCGAACTCCCCGAACACGCCCAGCTGGGTGTCCTCGGTGTGCGCCACGTTCATGTCGTACTCGTAGTGGGCCTTCCAGAAGAAGGTCTGGCCGCCATCCACGTGCTCCACGTCGTCGGTGATCACCCCGCGCCCGTGCAGGACCTCGTACTGCTCGTCGCCGAAGTCGTCGCCCACGGGGCCCACCACGCGCACGTCGGTGAAGAAGCTGGCGGCAAGGGAGAAGTGCACGGCCGCGCCGCCGAGCATGCGCTCCCGCTCGCCGAAGGGCGTCTTCACCGAGTCGAACGCGATCGATCCGACCACCACGAGGCTCATGGGCGCGGCACCTTATTACGCTCACCCCGATGCGCGCGGTCCAGGTCTCCGAAGTGGGTGGGCCCGAGGTGCTGCGCGTGTGCGACGTGCCCGAGCCCCGACCCGGTGAGGGAGAGGTGTTGATCGACGTCGCCCTGGCCGGCGTGAACTTCGGCGACACCCACCAGCGCGAGGGCCAGTACATCGCCGAGCGGAAGCTGCCGTTCGTGCTCGGAGGCGAGGTGGCGGGCACGGTGGACGGCCGGCGGGTGGTGGCGCTGCTGGAGACCGGGGGCTACGCCGAGCGCGCCGTGGCTCCGGCGGCGCACACATTCGAGATCCCCGACGGCGTCTCCGACCACGCCGCGCTGGCCCTGCTGATCCAGGGCCTCACCGCCTGGCACCTGTACCGCACCGCCGCCCGGCTGGGCGAGGGCGAGAGCGTGGTGGTGCACTCCGCGGCGGGCGGGGTAGGCGGGCTGGCCGTGCAGCTGGCCAAGCCCATGGGCGCGGGCCGTGTGATCGCCACCGCGGGCTCGCCCGAGCGTCGCGAGCGCGCGCTGGAGCTGGGCGCCGACGCCGTCGTGGATCCCGACACGGACGAGCTGACCGCCGCGCTGGTCGAGGCAAACCGGGGCGAGCCGGTGGACGTGGTGCTCGAGACCGCCGGCGGGCGGGTGTTCGAGCACAGCCTCCAGGCCCTGGCGCCGTTCGGCCGCCTGGTGGCCTATGGCAACTCCACGCGCGAGAAGGTGCGGGTGTCCAACGCTGCGCTGCTGAAGACCAGCCGCGCGGTGGTGGGGTTCTGGCTGATGCACCTGCTCGACCGCCCGGAGATGCTCGCGGGGCCTCTCGCCGACCTCTTCAGCCGCGCCGCTCGCGGGGAGCTGCAGGTGCAGCTCGGTCCGACCTACACGCTCGAGGAGGTGCGCCAGGCCCACGAGGACCTGGCTGGACGCCGCACCACCGGGAAGCTGGCGCTCCGGCTCAACCCGTGAGAGGGTGGCCCGCCCGCCCACTTCCTCCGGAGGCTCGATGACCCACCCGCGCCGTGTCCTGATCCTGCTCGCCCTGCCCGCCGCCATCGCCACACCGGTCGCGCTGGCCGCCGGCAACGGCGGCTACAAGGGCAAGGTCAGCGGCGACCAAGCCATGAGCCTGAAGGTCAAGAACAACCGTCTCACCAGCTTCAAGGCGTCGATCTACGCCTCCTGCGGCTATCAGAACTTCAACATCACCGTGGCCTACCCGCCGGCCGGCAAGCGCGGGCAGACGGCGAAGATCCGCAACAACCGGTTCAAGGTCGTCTTCAAGGGCGACCCCAGCGTGGACGACAAGCGCACGGTGACCGGCACCTTCAGGGGCTCGAAGGTGAGCGGGAGGATCAATGTCGAGGGCACGTGCTCGGCCAAGGGCACCTACAGTGCGAAGCGGTAGGACCTGGGGCCGCCCGGCGGTCCATCAGTAGTCTCAGTAAGAGATGACGACATTTGAAGAGCTCGGGCTCTCCCAGCCGCTGCTGGACGCCCTCGAGCACCTCGGTTACAAGCAGCCGACCCCCATCCAAGAAGAGACCATTCCCCTGCTACTGCAGGGGCGGGACGTGATCGGCCAGGCGCAGACCGGCACCGGCAAGACGGCCGCCTTCGGGCTGCCCATGCTCGAGTACATCGATCCCTCCGACCACGATGTACAGGCGCTGGTGCTCACGCCCACGCGCGAGCTGTGCATCCAGGTGACCCAGGCGCTGCGCGCCTACGGCCAGAACCGCGGCATATCCGTGGTTGCCGTGTTCGGCGGCGCCCCGATTCGCGACCAGGCATCGCGGCTCAAGGAGAGCGCGCAGGTGGTGGTGGGCACCGTGGGTCGCGTGATGGACATGATCGGGCGCCACTACCTGTTCCTCGACTCCGCCCGCTACGTGGTGCTTGACGAGGCGGACGAGATGCTCGACCTGGGCTTCCTGGAGGACGTAGAGACGATCCTTGGCCGCTGTCCCTCCGGTCGCCAGACGGCGCTGTTCTCGGCCACGATGCCGTTGGAGATCCGCAAGCTGGCCGAGAAGCGCATGTACGAACCGGAGACGGTGAAGGTCAAGGCCGCCACGCTCATCATCGACACGGTCGCCCAGTTCCACCTCGAGGTGTCCGACGGCGACAAGCCCGACGCGCTGGCGGAGGTGCTCAAGGCCGAGTCGCCCGAGCAGGCGATCATCTTCGCGCGCACCAAGATCGGGGTCGACCGCCTGGCCCGTCGCCTCGGCGACAAGGGCCTGCGCGTGAAGACGCTGCACGGCGACATGTCCCAGGGCGCCCGCGACGGCGTGATGATCGCCTTCAAGGGTGGGCGCGAGCGGCTGCTCGTGGCCACCGACGTGGCGGCCCGTGGGCTGGACATCCTCGGGGTGTCGCACATCGTGAACTACGACATCCCGAACTCGCCCGACATCTACGTGCACCGGATCGGCCGCACGGGCCGCGCCGGGGACACCGGCCGGGCCATCACGATAATCACGCCCAAGCAGCGCCGCGAGCTGGAGGCCATCGAGCGCCACGCCGGCACCGACATCCCGGCGTGGAGCAAGAACGGCGCCGCGCCGCCCAAGCCCAGGCCCGAAGACAAGGCCGAGCCGGCCGAGCCGGAGCCCGAGGTCGAGACCGCCGCCGACGAGCCGGAGAAGCTGCCCGAGCCCCGGGCCGGCAGCCGCGAGCGCCCGAGGCGCGAGCGCCGCGAGCCGCGCCGCCGCCGCCACTCCAAGCCGCGCCGCGAGGACTTAAACGGCGACGTGGTGAAGCTGATATTCGGAGCCGGGCGAGCGCAGGGCATCGAGCCCGCCGACGTGGTGAGCGCGATCGTGGACGGCTCGCACCTCGACGGCGAGGACGTGCGCAACGTTCGCGTGCTCGAGCGGTTCAGCTTCGTTGAGGTGCCCTCCGACCGAGCGGACGAGGTGGTCCGAAAGATCCGAGGAAGCGAGGTTCGGGGCGTGGAGCTCCGGGTGGAGGTGGCAAAGAGATGAGTCAGGCGACCCTGCACACCAACCACGGGCCGGTCGAGGTGAAGTTCTTCGACGAGGACGCGCCCAAGACCGTGGAGAACTTCCGCAAGCTGTCGGCCGACGGCTTCTACGACGGCCTGTCGTTTCACCGCGTGATCCCCGACTTCATGATCCAGGGTGGCTGCCCGCTGGGCACCGGCACCGGTGGCCCGGGCTACACCTTCGAGGACGAGTTCAACCAGCACAAGATCGTGCGCGGCGCGCTCGCCATGGCCAACGCCGGCCCCAACACCAACGGCAGCCAGTTCTTCATCGTCACCAAGGACGAGGCGTCGTGGCTGGACGGCAAGCACACGGTGTTCGGCGAGGTCACGGCCGGCATGGACGCCGTGGACGCGATCGAGGGCCTGCCCACCGGCCACGGCGACCAGCCCGACGAGCCCGCCGTGATCGAGCGCGTGGAGCTGGCCGACGGCTCTTAGGCGAAGCAGCCGGCTCGGCCGGCTGCGCACGATCCCCCTCGAAGCTCAGTTGTTGTGGTGGGAGGGCTGCCCCTCCACCGACAAGGCGCACGAGCTGCTCCGCGACGCGCTCGCCGGCGAGGGGCTGGACCCGGACGCGGTCGAGCTGGTGGAGATCGAGACGGATGGCGACGCGGAGCGGGAGCGTTTCGTGGGTTCCCCCACGATCAGGATCGGCGGTGTGGAGGTGGCGCCCGAGGAGGGCGAGCCGGTAGGACTGAACTGCCGCGTCTACCGTCTGCGGGACGGGAGTGTGTCGCCCACCCCGGATCCCGACGACATCCGCGAAGCCATCAGGGAGGCCATGTCGTGAACATCGGAGACGCCGCACCGTCGTTCGAGCTGCCCGCCACCGACGGCACCAGCCACGGCCTCGACGGAGGTCCCACGGCAGTCGTCTTCACCTGTAACCACTGTCCCTACGCGCTGGCCTGGCACGACCGCCTGCTGGCCGTTGCGCGCGACTACGAAGGCCGTGCGCGGGTGCTGCTGGTCAACCCCAACGACGCCGAGCGCTACCCGCGCGACTCCGCCGACGCCATGCGCGAGCGGGTGGAGGCCGACGGCGGCTGGCCCGCTCCGTACCTGCGCGACGAGTCGCAGGACGTGGCGAGGAACTATGGCGCCAAGACCACGCCGGACGTGTTCGTGGTCGACGGCGAGGGCCGCCTGGCCTACCGCGGCGCGCCGGACTCCGACTACGAGGACCCGTCGCAGGACGCCGCCTGGCTGCGCGGCGCGCTCGACGCCCTCCTGGCGGGGGAGACCCCCGACCCGACCGAGACGGATCCGGTCGGATGCAGCGTCAAATGGGGCCAGTAGAGAGCGCTTCGAGCAGCCCGCGCGTGTCGCGGAGGTCGTCGAACGCCGCTTCGGCGCCGGCGTCCAGCAGCTGCTGGCGGGTGAACGATGCGGCGCCCACTCCGATTGCCCGCGCTCCGGCGCCGCGCGCGGCCTGGACATCCAGCGGCGTGTCGCCGATGAGGATCGTGTCGGCGGCGTTCACGCTCACCCCGCGCAGCCGTTCGGCCTTCTCGCGCGCCACACCCACGAGGTCCGAGCGCGTGGTGTGCGGGTCGGAGCCGTAGCCGCCGATCTCCAGGTCCACGAACCGGTCCAGCCCGAAGGCCCCGAGCTTGAGCTCGGCGTTCGCCTCGATGTTGCCGGTGAGAAGCGACTGGGTGATCCCGGGCCAGCCGGCCACGGCCTCCAGCGTCTCCCGTGCGCCCGGCGTGGGACGGCCCTCCTCGGCGATCCGCTCGCGCACGGCACCGAGCGCCACCGCCAGCTCGTCCAGCATCCTCGGCACGTGGGTAGCGCCGTCGGCCACGCCCGCGGCGGCCAGCACCTCGATGGCTATGTCGTGGTCGGTGCGCCCGCCCATCGACACCGAGGTCAGGTCCGCCTGGCGGCCGAAGATCGCGGCGAACGCCTCACCGAAGGCGTCGCGGCCGTAGCCCGCCGTGTGCACCAGCGTGCCGTCGATGTCCCAGAGCACCAGGCGCACGGCAGGGCCCTAGCGCAGCTCCACGCCCAGCAGCTCCTCGAGCCGCGGCAGCGTGGTGTTGGAGCCGCGGTGCAGCACGGCCGTCATCCCGACGGCCTTGGCGCCCTCGCAGTTCTCGCGCAGGTCGTCCACGAACACGCACTCGCCGGGCGGCAGGCCCACGCGCTCAGCGCCCAATTCGAAGATCTCCGGCTCGGGCTTGTGCAGGCCCACCTCGCCCGAGATCACCACGGCGTCGAACATCACCGGAAACGAGTCGCGGTCGTAGCGGCCGGCGCCCCAGGAGTTGGAGATCAGGCCGGTGGTCACGCCGATCGCCTTCGCGCGCTTCACGGCGCCCACCATCGGGCCGTCGGGTTGCATGCCCGCGAACAGGCGGTCCACCAGCCCCTCGTTCTCCGTCACGCCGAGCAGGGGCCCGAAGCGCGCTTCGAACTCGGGCTCGTCGATCTCCCCGCGCTCCAGGCGGCGCAGCTCCGCGCGGGCGTCGGGGTCCTCGCGGAAGAGACGCTTGGCGGTGTCGGGCTCCAGCCCCTCGGCCTCGCAGAAGTCGCGGAAGGAGTCCCACACGTTGGTGGTGAGCACCCCGCCGAAGTCGACCAAGAGTCCTCTCACGACTGGGCGATCTCCCACGCCTTCTCGGCCAGGGCGGGCACGCCCTCGTCGAACATCGCCAGGTACTCGTCGTCGGAGACGCCGGCGACGTAGCTCTTGTAGTTGCCCTCCATGAACACCGCCGCCTTCCAGAGCGCGAGCGTCTGGTACCAGTTGAGCGCCTTCATCGTGCGCCCGCTGCGTTCCTCGTAACGGGCCACGATCTCCTCGCGGGAGGGAAAGCCCGGCTCGCGGGTGACCGCGGACAACTTGCTGAACATCGTGTCCGCCGGGTCATCGCGGCCGACCCAGGTGACGGTCAGATAACCCACGTCGGCGAGCGGGTCCCCGATCGTGGCCAGCTCCCAGTCGAACACCGCCACCACGCGCCCGGGCGGGTCGGGACCCACCATCACGTTGCCCAGGCGGTAGTCGCCATGCACGATCGTGGCCTCGGGCGACTCCGGGAGGTTGGAAGCCAGCCAGTCGGCCACCTGGGCCACGATCGGAAGCTCCCGAGTCTTGTTGTGCTCCCACAGGCCGTTGAAGCGCCGCAGCTGGCGCTCCAGATAGCCCGTGGGCTTGGCGAAGCCTTCCAGGCCGGCCGCGCGCCAGTCCACGGCGTGCACCTCCACGAGCGCGTCCACCAGGTCATCGCCCATCCGGGCCCGGTCCTCCTCGGAGTCCAGCGCCTCCGGCACCTCGCTCGTGATCACGAGCCCGTGCTCCTCCTCCATCACGTAGAAGGGCGCGCCCAGGACCGACGCATCGTCACAGGTGGCCAGGATGCGCGGCGTCCGCGCATTCGTGCCCTCCAGCGCCCCCAGCAGGCGCGCCTCGCGCAGCACGTCGTGGGCGGAGGGGGGCAGGG